>NZ_CP114200.1:0-300000 GCF_029392895.1 Streptomyces sp. 71268 | reverse complement strand
GGTTCGGCCGCGACCAGCGGCTGTGGCTGGTCACCGAGGGCGGACAGTGGGTACCGGGGGACCGGCCGGAGCCGGGACAGGAGCACGAGACCTGGGCCTCGGCCACGCTCTGGGGCTTCGGCCACGTCATGTGGACCGAGTACCCCGCCCAGCGCGTCACCCTCGTCGACCTGCCACCGCGCTCCGCCGGGGGCTACGCGGCGCTGCTGGACGAGTGGGCCGCCAAGGACTCCACCGAGTACCAGGTGGCCTACCGTTCCGGGCTGCGCCACGTGCGCCGCGTCTACACCGGCGTCGGCGGCCCGACCAGCGACGACGTCGAGCTGGTCGTCAAGGAGTACGGCCAGTTCTCCGGGGTCGTCACCGCCCCGCTCCAGGAGGAGCCGCAGCCCCGGGGCAGCGAGATCAGGGTACGGGTGCGCGCGGCCGGGCTCTCGCTCAAGGACGTGTTCAACGTGCTCGGGCTGCACCGGGTCTTCGCCGAGGAGGCCGGCACCGGGCCACTGGAGCTGCCGCTCGGCCAGGAGTGCGCCGGCGAGGTCGTCGCGGCCGGGCCCGAGGCCTCCTTCGAGGTCGGCGACGAGGTCATGGTGGCCCACCTCGGTAGCCTGCGGCGTCAGGTGACCGTCGAATCGGCGCAGGCCACCCGCAAGCCCGTCGGCCTCACCCACGCCCAGGCGGCCGCGCTGCCCACGGCCTTCCTCGTCGCCCACCACGTGCTGCACCGCCTGGCCGGCGTCAGGAAGGGCGACCGCGTCCTCATCCACGCCGCGGCCGGCGGCGTCGGACAGGCCGCGGTGCGGCTCGCGCAACTCGCCGGGGCCGAGGTCTACGCCACCGCGAGCCCGCACAAGTGGCCGCTCCTGCGCGAACAGGGCGTCCGGCACGTGATGAACTCGCGCAGCCACGACTTCGCCGACCAGGTCCTCAGCGCCACCGGTGGCGAGGGCGTACACCTGCTGATCAACAACCTGGACAAGGACTTCGCCCAGGTGGGCCTGCGGGCCCTGGCGCCCGGCGGCCACTTCGTGGAACTCGGCAAGGTCGGCCTGCTCAGCGCGGACGAGGTCGCGCGGGCCAGGCCCGACGTGACGTACACCGACTACACCGACGTCTCGGCCGAGCGCACCGCTGAGCTGGCCAGGGAGGCGCTGGGCACCCTGGCCGAGCTGGTGGCCAGCGGGGAGTTCGCGCCGCTGCCCACCACCGTCTACACCCTCGACGAGATCGACGAGGCGCTGGGCGCCGTCAGTCGTGGCGCCCTCACCGGCAAGGCCGTCCTCGCCTTCGAGGACGAGCAACTCCCCGAGCCCCCACCGGCCGAGGTCGGCCCCGACCACACCTATCTGATCACCGGCGGCTTCGGCTCCCTGGGACAGCTCGCGGCGGAGAAGCTCGTCAGCCTCGGCGCACGCCACATCTCCCTGATGGGACGGCGCACGCCCGCCGAGGCCGAGCTCGCCCAGTTCCAGCGGCGGCTGGGCCCCGACGTCGAGGTCGTCGCCTACGCCGCCAACGTGAGCGTCGCCGACGACGTACGACGGGTCAGCGCGGCCCTGCGCGAGCGGCCCCAGCCGCTCGGCGGCATCGTGCACGCCGCCGGGGTGCTGGCCGACGCGCCGGTGACCGCGCAGACCTGGGAGAGCATCGACACCGTCTTCGGCGCCAAGGTCTACGGCACCCACCTGCTGCACCAGGAGGCGGCCTCACACCCCGAGCTGCGGTTCTTCATCGGATACTCGTCGCTGACCTCCGTGCTCGGCTCGCGCGGACAGGCCAACTACGCGGCGGGCAACGCCTACCTGGACACGCTGATGTGGCGGCGCCGCGCGGCGGGCCAGGTGGGCATGAGCGTCAACTGGGGCGCCTGGGGCGAGATCGGGCTCGCCGCCACCATGGACGAACAGCACATCGCCAACGTCGAACACCAGGGCTTCGGCTTCTTCAAGCCCACCGTCGGCATGCGCTCGCTGATCCGGCTGCTCGACCGGCCGCCGGCCCAGGTGACCATCGCCGAGGTCGACTGGGACCAGTGCGTGGCCACCAGGCCGCTGCCCAACGCCCTCTACCACCAGGTGGGCCGCGCCAAGCAGAACGCGGTCAGCGTCGACCTCGACGCGCTGCTCCAGCTCTCCCGGTCGGAGCGGCGCCAGGGGGTGTCGCTCGTGGTGCGCGGCGTCATCGCCGACCTGCTGCACTTCGACGGCGCCGACGACGTGCCACCCGACGCCCGGTTCTTCGAGGTCGGCCTCGACTCGCTGGCGGCCGTGGAGCTCAAGAACGCGCTGGAGCTGTGCTTCCGGCTGCCCCTCTCCGCCTCCAGCGTCTTCGACCACCCCTCGGTCTCGCTCCTCGGCGAGTTCATCGACGGCCAGCTCACCGCGGCCACGGAAGGAGAACGGCGATGAGCACAGCCGCCGCCGGCGAGCGCCCCCGTACCATCGCCGCGGCCTCGGCCCGACACGCCGAGATCCGGCCCGACCACCTCGCCATCGCCTGCGAGGGACGCACCGTCACCTACCGGGAGCTGCACCTGCGCAGCAACCGCACCGCCCACGCGCTGCTCGCGGCCGGCGCCGTCCAGGGCACCCGGATCGGCTACCTCGGCCACGACGGCGAGCACCTGTACGACCTGCTGCTGGCCTGCGCGAAGACCGGCGTCGTCCTCGTACCGGCCGATCCGCGGCTGACCGCGGGCGAGATCGAGCACGTGCTGCGGGACGCCCAGGCCGAGCTGCTGTTCACCGAGGAGCAGCACCTGCCGGCCATCGAGGGCGTCCGCTCCGGCCTGGACCGGCTGCGCCTGGTCGTGCCGCTGGAGAAGGGCGAGGCGGGCGACGGGTTCCCGGCCTGGACGGCCGCGCACCCCGACACCGACCCGGACACCTCGGCCGGCCCGCGACACCCACTGGCCCAGATGTACACCAGCGGCACCACGGGCGCGCCCAAGGGCGTCGTGCTCAGCCAGGCCAGCTTCTGGGCGATCAGCGACCTGCTGGCCCGCCACGAACTCGACTGGCTCGACTGGCGCGAGGACGACCGTAGCCTGAGCCTGCTGCCGGGCCACCACATCGGCGGGCCCTGGTGGTTCCTGCACGGCTACCGGGCCGGCTGCACCAACGTGCTCGTGCCCGGCTTCGACGCCAAGCGGACTATGGAGCTGATCCGCGACGGCGGGCTGACCACCGCGCTGATGGTGCCCTCGATGCTGCAGATCCTGCTCGCTGAGCCGGACGTGGGACCGGCCGACTTCGCGGGGCTGCGCAAGGTCGTCTACGGCGGTTCACCCATGCCCGAGTCGGTGCTCGCGCGCTGCATCGAGGTCATGGGCTGCGAGTTCGCGCAGATCTACGGCCTCACCGAGACCTGCGCCTCGGCCGTGTGCCTGCCGCCGGCCGACCACTACCCGGGCAGTCCACGGCTCGGCGCCGCCGGCCGCCCCTACCCGGGGGTCGCGGTGCAGGCCGTGGGCCCGGACGGGGCCGTCCTCGGGCCCGGCGAGATCGGCGAGCTGCGCATCGACACCCCGGCCGTGATGGAGGGCTACTGGCAGCGCCCCGAGGAGAGCCGGCGCACCCTGAACGACGGGTGGCTCTACACCGGCGACGCGGGCTACGTCGACGCGGATGGCTACGTGCACGTCTGCGACCGGATCAAGGACGTGATCCTGGTCGCCGGCGAGAACGTGTACCCGGCCGAGGTCGAGAACGCCCTGAGCAGACACCCCGGGGTCGCCGACGTCGCCGTGACCAGCGTGCCGCACCAGGTGCGGGGCGAGGCGGTGCACGCCTGTGTGGTGCCGCGCCAGGGGGAGCGGCCCAGCCCCCGGGACCTGTTGCTGTTCCTCAAGGGGCGGCTCGCCGACTACAAGATGCCGAGCAGTTACGAGTTCGTGGACGAGTTGCCCCGCAACGCCGGCGGCAAGGTCCTGCGGCGCGCGCTGCGCGAGAGGGCCTAGGGAGAACCGATGGAACAACGTACCGACGTCGTCGACCCGCGGGACCTGATGGACCTGCCGCTACCCCGGCCCGGCGAGTGTCCCTTCGGGCCGTCGCCCGACTTCGCCCGGCTGCGCGTCGAGGCGCCCGTCGTCCAGGTCAGGTGCCCCACCGGCATGCGGGCCTGGCTGGTCAGCCGCTACGCGGACGTGCGCGAGGTGCTCGGCGACGCGGAGCGGTTCAGCAGCCGCACCGGGCAGGTGCCGCACATGATGGGACACGCCGACCCGGGACGCCCGGTGCGCCCGGGCGAGTTCACCCGCATGGACGGGGCCGAGTACCAGCGCTTCCGCCGCCACATCGGCCCCGAGGTCGGCACCCCCAAGCGGCTGGCGGAGCTGCGCCCGCGGGTGGAGGCCATCGTCGACGAACGGATCGACGCGCTGGCCGCGGGCGGCCCGGGGGCCGACTTCTACGGGGACTTCACGGTCCCCGTCACGACCGCGGCGATCAGCGGCGTGGTCGGCGTGCCGTACGCCGACCGACACCTGTTCCACCACGCGGCGGCCGCGGTCTTCAGCGACGTCACGTCCGAGCCGGAGATGGCGGCGGCGATGCGGCCGCTGCACACCTACCTCTACCAACTGGTGCGCTCGCGCCGCGAGGACCCGCAGGACGACGGGGTCAGCCGGATCATCGCCCGCAGCGAGGCGGCCAACGAACCCTTCACCGAGGCGGAGTTGGTGTCGATGTGCGCGGTGATGCTGGTGGCGGGGTTCGACACCACCGCCACCGCCCTGGCCCACGGCATGTTCGCGCTCCTCGCCTACCGCGAGCAGTACGAACGGTTGCGGACCGATCCTTCACTCATCCCCAGCGCGGTGGAGGAGATCGTGCGCTGCTTCGGGGGCGCGGCCGGCATCGCGCGTCAGGTCACGCGGGACACCGAGATCGGTGGCACGCCGGTACGCGCGGGCGACTACGTGGTGGTGGCCATCCAGGCCGCCGACCGGGACCCCGCGGAGTTCGAGGACCCCGACAGGATCGACGTGGGGCGCCGGATGAGTGGCCACCTCGGCTTCGGCTACGGAACGCACCAGTGCTTCGGGCAGCAGACCGCCCGCCTGGAGCTGTCGGTGGTGCTGGAGAAACTCACCCGTCGCATTCCGTCCCTGCGCCTGGCCAGCGCCGTGGAAGAAGTGCCGTTCAAGAAGAACACGCCGGTGATCGGCCCCGCGGCCGTGCCGGTGACCTGGGACAAGGTTCTGCCGCGGGAGAGGGGGCGGGGCTGATGAAGGTCCGGGTCGACGGGGACGCGTGCGTGGCGTCGGGCATGTGCGCCTACCTGGCGCCCGCCGTGTTCGACCAGCGGGAGGACGACGGCGTCGTCGTCGTGTTGCGCGAGGTGCCGGACGAAGGGCAGTACGAGGCGGTGCAGGACGCCGTCCGTAACTGCCCGGCACGGGTGATCTCGGTCGAGGACGCGGACGACCCGACGGAGGGATGACGACCGTGGGCGGCTGGCTCGCGCACCCGCGCGGGCCGGCCGCCCGCACGCCGATCGCGTGGCTGGCCGGGCGGGCCGGGCCGTCGCTCGGCGACGTGCTCGGCGACGGCGGGAGGTACCGGGTGGGGCCGCACGGGCCGGCCCGGACAGCCGGCCCCTGGTCGGAAACGGTCCGATGGGCGGCGACGGTCAGATGGGCCGCCCGCTTAGGCGGTCGTCGCCGGCCAGGATGGCCTGGTGGAGGTCGCGCAGCGGGCGACAGGGTTCGAGGCCCAGCTCCTCGTTCAGCCGCCCGCAGGCGGCCCGGTAGACCATCAGGGCCTCCGCCTGGCGCTCGGAGCGGTACAGCGCCATCATCAGATAGCGGTAGAACGTCTCCCGTAGCGGATGGTCGCTGATCAGCGCGTAGAGCTGCCCCACGATCTCGCGGTGGCGCCCCAACGTGAGGTACTCCCCGATGAGCAGCTCCAGACACTGCAGCCGGGTCTCCTCGAGCCACGTCGCGCAGGCGTTGACGATCGGCCCGTCGCGGGCGTCGTCGAAGGCGGGCCCGCGCCACAGCGCGAGCGCGGACTCGAAGCAGCGCAGCGCCTGCTCGTGCCGCCCGAGGCGGACACGCTCCCGACCGTCGTCCACGAGTCGCTGGAAGTCGGCGCTGTCGAGTTCGTCGGAGCCAAGGCGCAGAAGGTAGCCCAGTGGCCGGGTGACGATGGACTGGCCGTTGTCCCCGGCGGCGCGCAGGAACTTGCGCACCTGGGAGACGTAGACGTGCAGCGCCGCGTGGGAGCGGCGGGGGGCTCGGTCTCCCCAGATCTCGTTGATGAGTTGCTCGGCGGTGACCACCTGGCCGGCCCTGGCGAGGAGCGTGGCCAGCAGGACCTCCGCCTTGTGCGCGGTGATGTACGACGTGTCCTCGGGGCCGATGACTCGGATAAGGCCCAGTAGTTCGTATCGCATAGGACTCCCCGTATGCCCTCCGTCGCGGTCATCGGGGGCGCCGGCAACATGCCCCAGTGGCATAACCGCTGACGCGTCGCGGGGGTACCTCCCATGGTGATCATCGTTGCCGGATCGATATGTTCCGGGCGGCGCGGCGAGTGGGCACGGGCGGATTCGCATGCCGTGGCCATCCCGTCGCGCCGGCGTGCGCCGGGGCTCGGGGCGTCGGGTCGCGGGCAGGCGCGCCGCGCGCTCGGGGGGCGTGAGGGCGTGGCAACGCGGGCGGCGCGCCCTCGGGCAACGCGAAGTACCGCGTCCGGTTGGCGCGTTGGGGTGACTTGCTGTGCACCGCGCCAGCGTGCGACAGGTCGTCGTTGGCGGGCGCCGTGGGCGTGGGCTTTCGGCCAGCCGGCGCATGTGGCCTGGGTGGGAGGCGAGTTGGTGGGTGACGCGATGTGACAGGGGCGGGGGCGTGACGCGTGCGGAGGGGAGGAGCAACCGGCTCAATGCCCGACAAGTGACGTGGCGTCAACAGCACCCGTATAGCCGCTCGTTGGCCGAGACGTCAACACGACGATTTCCGCTTTTAGGCCAGTGGAGCGGGATGTAGTGACACAGGGAAGACTAAGGTTTGGCTAACCTTAGTCGGGTGGTAAGTTCTCGGCGTTCCACGACGCCAACGACGGGCTGCTGGTGGCCTGTTCACCCGTCCGTCGGGAGCCGTCGTGCCTCGGTGCGCCCATGGGTGGCCGTGTCACGCCTGGGCCGCTTCCCATCCCTTCACCGGAACGGACGACCTTGCCCATGACCACGGGACCCGCACCCGTTCGCCAGCTCGATGACTCCGCCGTCACCGAACTCACCCAGGCCGCGCGGCGAATCCTCGCCGACTGCGGAACCTCCGCCACCTCGCCCGAACTGCTGCGCCGCGTCGCCGGTGCCGCGGCCCGCCTCAGCCAGGCCACCCGGGACCACTGTCGGCCGGTCGACACCGATCACGGGCTCTACGTCCTGCGCGGGCTGCCCGTCGACGACGTCGAGGTCGGCGCGACCCCCGAGAGCTGGGCCAAGGCCGGCGACTCGGGCGCCCTCTGGGACCTGGTGTTACTCCTGCTCGCCAGCGCGATGGGCAACCCCATCGCCTGGGAGGGGCAGCAGGAGGGCCGCTTCGTCCACAACATCGTTCCCGCGCCCGGCCACGAGCAGAAGCAGACCGGGGCCAGCAGCAACGTCCTGCTCAGCCCGCACACCGAGGACGCGTTCCACCCGGGGCGGGCCCATCTGCTGTTGCTCGGCTGCATGCGTAACCACGACCACATCGCCACCACCGCGGCCAGCGTCCGGCGCGTACGGCTCGCCGAGGCGGACATCGCGACCCTGTGCGAGGCCGAACTGCCCATCCTGCCCGACGACGCGTACACCCAGGCCCGCGACGTCTCCGGGAGCCAACCCGCCGTGCCCACGCTCTGGCGCGGCGAGCGCGGCCTCACCCTGCGCTTCGACCCCGCCTACACCCCGCTGGAGCGCGCCGGGGACGCCTACCGCGCCGCTTATGCGCGCCTTGAGGCCGAGTTGGAGCGGGTGTCGATGGCGGTGAGCCTGGACCCCGGCGAGGTGCTCGTGCTCGACAACGACCTCGTCGTGCACGGCAGGGTGCCGTTCCGGGCCCGCTACGACGGCACCGACCGCTGGCTCAAGCGGGCCTCGGTGCGCGTACCGGGGCGTCGTACCCGTCCGGTGGCCGAGAATCGCGAGGACGGGTACGGCCAGTCCGTCATCGAGGCGCATGCCGTCTAGTGTCCGGTGGCCCCCGTGGGGCGTTCCCGCCCGCATGAACCGCGTCAAATGCCCGAGCCGCCCGACTTGTCGGGCGGCTCGTTCGGTGTGCGCCCGCGCGCGCGGCGCGTAAACGGCGACAAGGCGCACGTGACGGGCCACCCCGCGCCCGGCGGGGTACGAACCCCCGTACGGATGCTTTCCGCCACCCCGGCGGAACGGACGGCAGACCAACAGACAGGGGACCCGATGACCGACTCCGCCACGACCTCCGCCACCACGGGCGGTACCGCCGGCGACGACACCACCCTGCGCGTACTCAGCACCTCGGACCTCGCGGGCCTGGAGATATCCCTCGCCGACGTCATAGCCACCGTCGAGGGCGCCTACCGCACCCTGCACGCCGGCGCGTCGGTCAACCCGCGCAAGCTCAGCGTCACGCCGGAGGACGGGCACTCGGTCTCCTACGCCATGCTCGGGCGCGACGGCTCGCGCGACGTCGTGGCCGTCAAGACCTCGTACAAACACGGCCTGGACAAGGGCCGCGCGGAGCAGCACTACTACACCACGCTCACCCTCTACGACGACGTGAGCGGCCTGCCGGTGGCGATGATGGACTGCGCCCGCATCGGCTCGCTGCGCACCCCGGCCGTCTCGGCGCTGCTGGCCCGCGAGTGCGTCGCGCCCGGCGCGCGCACCGCCCTGGTCATCGGCACCGGCACCCAGGGGCGGCTCGCGCTGCCGTTCCTGCTCACCGCGCTGCCCCAGCTCGACCGGCTGCTGCTGGCCGGCAGCCACCCGGCGGGCATCGCCGCCGTACGGCAGGAGCTGCGGGCGCACTTCCCGGGCCGAGAGGTCGAGTTGGTCACCGACCTGCGGGCCGCCGCCGGCGACGCCGACATCATCCTGGCCACCGCGGGCGGCCACACCCGGGCCGCCGTCGAGGCGGGCTGGCTGCGCCCCGGCGCCCTGACCATCCTCGTCGGCCACGGCCTCGCGCCCTCCACGCTGCACCGCGCCGACCGGATCGTCGCCACCAGCGAGGCCCAGATGCGCGTCACCGGCACCGACATGGCCGACGCGGCGGGCCACCTGCCCGCCGTCGACACCGAGTTACCGGCGGTCATCGCCGGTATCACGGCCGGCCGCCGCTCGCCGCAGGAGCGGATCTTCGCGTACAACAGCGGCCTGGTCGTCACCGACATCGCGCTGGGACACCGCTTCGCGCAGCTCGCGATAGCCGAGGGCCGTGGCGAGCGGGTGTCGCTGTGGCGGTGACCCCGATACGCCCGACGCCCGCCGCGTACGCGCCCGCCCTGCCCGTCCACGCCGACCCCGAGACCGACGCGCTGTGCGACAGCGGCCTGCCGCACGAGTTGGCGTACGCCTTCGGCGGCCCCTTCCACCTCCTGCTGCCGCACCGGTTCGACGCGAACGTCGCCGCGTTCCGCGCCGTGCTCGACGCGCTGGACGTGCGCGGCACGATCTACTACGCGAAGAAGGCCAACAAGGCCGCCGCCTGGATCGAACGCTGCGCGGCCGGCGGCGTCGGCGTCGACGTGGCCAGCGTCGGGGAGCTGAGCCAGGCGCTGGGTCACGGCGTACGCGGGCCCGACCTCGTGGTCACCGGGCCCGCCAAGGCTGACGAGCTGCTCCGCCTGGCGACCGCCCACCGGTGCCTGATCGCCGTGGACGCCCTGGACGAGCTCGACCGCCTGCTCGCCCACGCGCGGCGCGGCACCGCCCCCCGCCTCCTGCTGCGCGTCCTGCCCCCCGACGCGCCGGACAGCCGCTTCGGCATGACCGAGGCCGAGCTCGACACCGCGCTGGTCCGCTGCGCCCGGGCGGGCGACGGGGTGCGGATGGAGGGGTTCAGCTTCCACCTGTCGGGCTACGCGATCCGCCCGCGCGCGGTCCTGGCCGCCCGGCTGGTCGGGCTGTGCCGGCGCGCCCGGGGCCTGGGGCTGCCCGCCGACCGGATCAGCGTCGGCGGCGGCTTCGCCGTCGACTACCTGTCGCACGCCGACTGGCAGGACTTCCTCGCCACCCAGCGACCCGCGCACTACCACGCCGGCCGGACCTTCGCCGCGGCCGACTTCTACCCGTACCACTCACCGGTCGCCGGGGCACAAGCGCTGCGCGCGCTGCTGTCCACCGTGCCGCCGGGGCACCCGAGCACGGTGGCGAGCCTGCTGCGGGAGGCGGGCATCACCGTACTCCTGGAGCCCGGCCGGGCCCTGCTCGACCGGGCCGGCTGCACCGTCTTCCGGGTCCAGGGCGTCAAGGACCGAGGGCCGCGAGGCGCCGGCACCGGGGAACCAGGCGGCACCGAGCCCGCGCCGTCCGACGTCTCCGGGGCGTCCGCGAGCACCGGCGCGTACGGCATCCTCACCGTGGACGGCACCAGCCTCAGCCTGTCCGAGCAGTGGTTCAACAGCGAGTTCGCCCCCGACCCGACGCTGGTCACCCCCCGTGGGCGGGCCGTGCGGGGCCGGCCCTACCCGGCCTGCGTCGCGGGCGCGAGCTGTCTGGAGTCCGACGTGCTGACCTGGCGCAAGATCGTCTTCCCCGACCGGCCCGCCATCGGTGACCTGCTGGTCTACCGCAACACGGCCGGCTACCAGATGGACTCCAACGAGTCGCCGTTCCACGACCTGGCACTGCCCCCGAAGATCGTCATCGAGCCGGCCGACGGCCCGCCGCGCTGGCGCCTCGATCGCCGCCCGGCCGGTTGACCCACCCCGAACTCCAGGAGCCCCTCATGACCGAGGCACTCGTCCGCCCCGCCGTGGTCTCCCGCGTCTCCGACCTCATCGGGAACACGCCGCTGTTCGAGCTGTGCCGCACCGCGTCCGACAGCCGGCTGCTGCTCAAGCTGGAGATGTACAACCCCACCGGAACAGCCAAGATCCGCATGGCGCGGCAGATGGTGCTGGCCGCCGAGGAGAGCGGCCAACTGCGCCCCGGCGGCCGGATCGTCGAGTCCACCTCGGGCAACACTGGACTCGGCCTCGCCGTGCTGGCCGCGGAGCGCGGCTACACCTTCACCGCGGTGGTCGACCGCCACGCCTGCGCCGACAAGCTCCGCGGCATGCGGGCGCTGGGCGCCGAACTCGTCTACGTCATGGACGAGGAGAACGAGGAACTCGCCACCGCCGCCCGCGAGGAGTTGGCCGCGGAGCTCGCCCGTGGCCAGGACAACACGGTCTTCACCGAACAGCACAACAACCCGGCCAACGGGGTGGGCTACCACCGGCTCGCCCACGAACTGCGCGCCGCGCTCGGCGAGAGGATCGACGTGCTGATCGGCGCCGTCGGCACCGGCGGCGCGCTCTGCGGCACCGCCCGCGAACTGCGCGCGGCCGTGCCCGACTGCCGCACCGTCGGCGTGGAGCCCAAGGGCTCCATCGCCTTCGGCGGACCGGCCCACGCCTACTACCAGTCGGGCACCGGTACGCCCGAGGGCGCCGAGGTCGGCGCGCTCGTCGACTACGACCTGATCGACGAGGGGGTCAAGGTCGGCGACGTCGAGGCATTCGCCACCGCGCGCGTCGTCGCCCGGTCGACCGGACTGCTCATCGGCGGCTCGGCCGGCGGCGTGGTGCACGTGGCGCTGGGTCATCTGGCCAGCGCACCGCCCGGCACGACTATCGTCGCCCTGGTCAACGACGGCGGCGAGAAGTACCTGGACACCGTCTTCGACGACGACTGGATGCACGCCCGACACCTCATCGACCCCGCCGTGGAGCACGAGATCGACGCCACCCTCACCAAGCTCCGCGGGAACTGATACGCGATGTCGCTGACCACCGCGCTCCGGGACGGCCGGGCCCTGGCCACGCTCGCCGTCCCGCTGGCCCTCACCCAACTCGCCCAGGTCGCCCTGACCACCACCGACACCGTGATGATGGGGTTGCTCGGCACGACGGACCTGGCCGCTGGTGGCCTGGCCATCGTGATCTTCAACCAACTCCGCACCATGGGCGTCGGCCTGGTCACCTCCGTGGGCAACCAGGTCGCCGCCGCCGCGGCCCGTGCCGAAGCCGTCGGGGAGCCAGGAGGCGAGCGCGACCAGGCGGCCGGGCCGCCGCGCGCCGCGCGTACGGGACCCTCGCGCGAAGCGGCCGAGGTGCGGCGCATCGTCCAGGCCAGCCTGGTACTGGCCACGCTCGCCGGCGTGGCCGGGGCCCTGCTGATGGTCCTCATCGGGCAGGGCCTGACCTGGGTCGGGCAGGACGCGCGGGTCGTGGACCGGGCCCAGTCCATGCTGCTGGCCCTCGCGCCCGGCCTGCTGCCCTGCCTGTGGTTCCAGGCCATCCGCCAGTTCACGGTCGGGATGCGCAGGCCGCAGGCGCTGTTGCGGATCACCCTCGCCTCGGTGGCCGTCAACGCGGGCCTCAACTGGGTGCTCATCCACGGCACCTGGGGCCTGCCCGAACTCGGCCTGACCGGCGTGGGCGTGGCCACCTCCCTCGTCCACCTGCTGTCCTGCCTCGCCCTGCTCGCCGCCGCCAAGCGGGACCCCGTACTGGCCCCACTGATCACCTGGCGGACGCGCGGCGCCGACCGCGCGACGCTGCGCACCCTGACCGGACTCGGCGTGCCGATCGCGGCGACCTACGGCTCCGAGGCGGGCTTCTTCTCCGTCACCACCCTGATGGCCGGCAGCTTCGGCAGCGCGGCGCTCGCCGCCCACACCGCGATCAACCAACTCGTCTACATCGTCTTCCAGATCGCCGTCGGCCTCTCGCACGCCGCGTCCATCAACGTCAGCCGGGAGCTGGCACTCGGCCACACGCCCGCCGCCCGCCGGCTCAAGAACACCGCCCTGGGCTGCGCGGGCGCGGTGATGACCGTGGTCGCGCTCGTCTACCTCACCCTGCCCGACCTGGTGCTCAGCCCCTTCCTCGACGCCGGGTCGGCCGACGACGACGCGGCCCTGGACACCGCGCGCGACCTGCTGTTCGTGATCGCGGTGCTGCAGTTCTTCGACTGCGCCCAGAACATCGGGGTCGGCCTGCTGCGCGGCCTCGACGACACCAGGAGCGGCTTTCGGATCACCGTCGTCGGCTACTGGTTCGTGGGTCTGCCCGCGGCGGCACTGCTCGGGTACGTAGCCGGCGCGGAGACCCTCGGCATCTGGCTCGGCCTGCTCGTCGGCCTGGCGACGACGGCCGTCCTGCTGCTGGCCCGCTACCGCCGCGCCCTGGACACCCGCGAGCGACCGCTCCTTCCTGACAACCAGGCCGAAGTGACGTAGACCGCGACCGACTTCGGGGCCGCGCGTCGCCGGCCGTCCCCGCCTCGCGCGGCCGCCGCCCGGGTCGCCCGCCCGGGCGGCGGCCGTGCGTCGCGGACGGTCGGCGGTCCGCGGCGTGGCAGGCGAGTCGCGCCAAAGGTCCCCATACGGAGCGAGCCGCCCGCGGGGCTCCACCGAACCGGTTCACGGCGTTCACCTCTCCCGACCGTTCCCGTGCCACGCTGCCCTCGGCCGAACGACAGTTCGCCTGGGTGGACGCGGCGTACGGGATTGACGCGGCGGCCGCCCCGGCACCGGGGAGAGGACACCGACCATGCGCTACCGCCGAGTCACCCGCTGGCAGACGCTGCCCCTGCTGACCGGTGTGGCCCTCGCGGCCCTCGTCGCACAGAGCCCGGCCCTCGCTGCGGACTCTACGCGCGGTGACCGCCAGTCCACGCAGGTCACGACGGCGTACGGGGCGTACGACGACACGTACTACGAGGACGCCATAGGCAAGACCGGCGAATCCCTCAAGGCGGCGCTGCACCAGATCATCAGCAGCGACACCCAGAAGCTCTCCTACAGCCAGGTCTGGGACGCGCTCAAGGCCACCGACGAGGACCCGGCCAACCCCTCCAACGTCATCCTGCTCTACACCGGTCGCTCGCAGAGCAAGGACTCCAACGGCGGCGGTGCCGACCAGTGGAACCGCGAGCACGTGTGGGCCAAGTCGCACGGCGACTTCGGTACCGCCACCGGCCCTGGCACCGACATCCACCACCTGCGCCCGACCGACGTGTCGGTCAACAGCACCCGTGGCAACAAGGACTTCGACCTCGGCGGCAGCGAGGTCGACGAGGCGCCGGGCAACTTCACCGACGGGGACTCCTTCGAGCCGCGCGACGAGGTCAAGGGCGACGTGGCCCGCATGATCTTCTACATGGCCGTGCGCTACGAGGGTGACGACGGCTTCGCCGACCTGGAGGTCAACGACCAGGTGGGCAACGGCTCCAACCCGTTCCTGGGCCGGCTCTCCGTGCTCAGGAAGTGGAGCGCCGAGGACGCCCCGAGCGACTTCGAGAAGCGGCGCAACCAGGTCATATTCGACGAGTACCAGCACAACCGGAACCCGTTCATCGACCACCCCGAGTGGGTGAACGAGATCTGGAAGTGACCGGGTAGCACCGGCGCAGGCACCCTTCGCGGGCGGGCGCCCCGGCCACCGGTCGGGGCGCCTCGCGCGTGGTGGCGCGGGTCAGCCGAGTTCGAGGCTGGTGACCGCGTACGTAGCGGCCATCGCGGTCTGTGGCGCCGGCCCGGTGTACATCCGGGCGGTCGTCGAGTCCGGCCGCAGGCCACGGGCGGCAACCAGCGCGCCGGCCTCCGACCGCGGGTCCGGCACGTCCACGTGGACCGTCTCGCCCGGGGCGAGGTGGGAGGTGAGCGCGTCGAACAACGCCTCGGCGCCCCGCCGGCCGTCGGCGAACAGCGGCCCGACGCGCCACCCGTCGCGGGCGGGCCGGATCACCCCGTAACCGGCGACGTGCCCGCCGTCCAGCCAGACGTACGCGGCGTGCCCTTCGGCGGTCAACCAGCGCTCCACGAAGGCGCCGCGCTCGGTGGGGAAGCACTTGCGGTCGTAGCCGGTGATCGCCGCGAGGTGTTCGCGGCCGACCGGCACGACCCCGGCGCCGGGCACCTCCGCGCGCTCGGGCACGCCCGCGTAGCGGGTCGTTCGGTACACGGCGGTGAACCCCGAGCGCTGGTAGGTGGCCTCCTGCGCGGGCACCGCGTCCAGGCCGACCAGCCGGTTCCCGGCGTGCGGCATCGCGGCGCGCCAGGTGGCCAGGCCGAGCCCGCGGCCCCGGTGGTCGGGGTGGACCAGGTAGAAGCCGAGGAAGGCGTAGGCGTCGGAGTAGTTGACGACCGAGACCGCCGACACGAGCTCTCCGGCCAGGCGCCCGATGAAGAAGCCGGCCGGGTCGGTGGCGTGGAAGCAGTCCGCGTCCCGATGCCCCGGGTTCCACCCCTCGGCCGCCGCCCACTCGGCCACCTGGTACCAGTCCGCCAACGAGGCGCTGGCCACGCTCAGTCGGGCGACGTCGGGCGAGGCCGGCGCGGCCGCGCCCACCTGGCCAGGGCCCTGGGCGTCTTCGGGGGATGCTGTGTTGAGCGGGTCCATCGTGCTGGGTGTCCCTTCCCGTGGAGAGTCGGCCGTGCTGGGCGGTCGGTGGTCAGGCGGGTCAGATCAGGTCCATGGCGGCGACCTCGTCGGGGCGGCCGTAGCTGACCGGGCCCTGGAAGCGGCGGCGGGCACTGGCGAACCACCACACCGTAGCGATCAGTAGCACCACGGCGAGGGCGATGGGGGCGTAGTTGAAGGAAGTCGCCGTGATGGGGGAGGCGTGCGGCAGCATGAAGAGCACGCTGCTGATCACGATCCAGGTCACCGCGACCCGCCCGACGACCTTGCCCCACCGGCCCAGGTGCCAGGGCCCGGGCTGGAAGTCGTCGAGCCGCAGCCGCAGGAAGATCGGCACCGCGTAGGAGAGAAAGAGCCCGACCACGTTGACGCTGACGACCGCCGTGAAGGCGGTGTGCGACCACCAGCCGGGGATGACGAGGACCAGTGAGCAGGCGGCGGCCAGCCACACGGCCTTGACGGGGGTGCGGGTGCGCGGCGATACCGAGTGCCACCACCGGGAGCCGGGCATCGCGCCGTCCCGGGAGAACGCGAAGATCTGACGGGTGTTACTGGTCATGTTGGCCAGGCCACAGAAGAGCATCGCCCCGATCACGATGAGCAACAACACCTTGGCCGTGCCGGTGCCCAACGCGTCCACGAGAATCTGCACCGGCGGCGCCGCGGCCCCCGCCTCCTTGTCGTAGTCACGGATCGCGTACACCAGCGCGAGCATGAGGATCAGGCCGGTCACCGCGGAGTAGCCGATGGCCCGCATGATGCCCCGCGGCGCATTGACGGTCGCCTGCACCGTCTCCTCGGACATGTGGAAACTGCCGTCGAATCCGGTGAAGGTCCAACTGGTCACCAGCAGGCCGAGCATTCCGCCGTACAGCGCGTTGGTGAATCCCGTGTCGTTGACGAAATGCGTGACGAACGAGGCCGACTGGTGGTGCGAGGGCTCCACCGCGAGGACGACGACGATCACGACCATCCCGATCAGCAGCCACCACACCGAGATCCGGTTCATGACGGCCACGAGGTGCACCGTGTACGTGTTGGCCAGCGCCTGCACCAACAGGATGACGGCGGTGATCAACACCGTGCGCTGCTCCGTCACCTCGTACGAGGGCCACTGCATCGCCAGGAACGCCTGGATGAAGGTGGCCGCCGCGTACCCGGTCGCCGCGGTCCCGCCCACCTGGCCGACGAAGTTCAACCAGCCCGTGTACCAGGACCAGGCCCCGCGGTGGCGCTTGGCGAGCTTCCCCGCGGAGAAGTAGAGCGCGCCGCTCGTCGGATAGGCGGAGGCGATCTCGGCCATCGAGGCACCCACGAAGAGCACCATGACGGAAACCGCGATCCAGCCGAACACGAGAACGCGCGGACCACCGGCGGCCATGCCGAAACCGAATGACGAGAAGATGCCCGAGATGATGTTGATGATGGTGAACGATATAGCGAAGTTGTCGAAGGCCCGAAAGCGGCGAGTCAGTTTGCGCGGATATCCCATCGCGTGCAACGTCGCATCGTCGTCAAAGGGTTGTGAAGGTGCCGGGCGGTGCGTTTTCGTACGAGCGGGAAACGCGGGTTCTGACACAACAGCGACCTTTCTGGGGGAGAGGAGAAATACCTCGCCGCAAGGTGGGTGGTGCGCCGCGCGGCGAATGCGCCAGGGTCGCTCAGGGCGCGCCGGGCACCGGCAGGCCACAGTGCCGCCGGGCCCGGGTGAGGTGTGCTTCCGGATCGCCGAACAGGCTCCACGGCAGGCGCGAGGCGTAGGGCCCCATCGCCGTGAAGACGGCCCGGGCCTCGAACGCGCGCCCGGCCATGAAGAGCGCGTGGGCCAGGTAGGCCAGATCGAGGACGGGCGTGAAGCGGTAGGTCGCCGCGTGCGGGAACCAGTACTGGTAGACGCTGAGGGCGGTGGTCCGCCACTGCGGTTCCTCCCAGATCCGGTCTGCCAGCGGGGAGGCCGGGTCGTGCCCCTCCGCCAGGGTGACCAGCGGCAACAGGCGCAGCGCCGACGAGGCGGGCGCGCGTTGCCCGAGGAAGGCCGCCACGTCCCAGGCAGCGTTGGCCGAGCCGCCGTTGCGGGTGAAGAAGAAGGCCAGGAACCGGTGGTGGGCCTCGCGGTGCCAGGGGTCGAGCCGCAGGATGCGGGCGAACAGGTACCAGGGGCCCGGGGGAGCGGTGAGCAGGCCACGGGGTGCCGGGTCGCGCGCCCGGTGCAGGTGGGCGAGGCCCAGGAGGGCGGTCCAGGGCGTGGGGTCGTGCGGGGCCATCTCGGCGGCCCGCTCGCACGCGGCGGTGGCGATGTGGTCCAGTGCGATGGCCCTGCGATCGTTGCCGACGGCGGCCCGCGCGGCGCGTAAGACCGCCACCCGGGCCCACAGTAACGCCGCCTCGGGCCCGGGCTCCTCGGCCAGCCAGCGCTCCGTCAGGTCGGAGTCGGCCGCCTCGGAGGCCAGGACGAGCGAGCGGTGGGCGCGCAGCCCGAAGTCGTCACGGGCGTCCCTGAGCACCTCGCGCGCGCTCCAGTAGCGCCCCGCCCGAACATCCACACAGGCGCTGGCGAGTTCGCGGTCGTCGGCCGCCGGATGCCACACGTACTGCCCCTCGAACGCGCCCGCGGACATGCTCCCCTGCCGTTCCTCATCGACGACGCCACCCACCCGCTCCCCGCCGCTCGCGCCGAATTCGGACCCGAAATCGCACCGGTTCGGTGGGCGACAGAGGCCACACCTTACTCAGCATCACAACGGACGGAAACGGGTCACCGGAATGGGCTGGTTTCCCGCCAGTCACGGGCCGGTGAGGGGCAGTTGGTATGGGCCGATCCGGCTTAGCCGTCATAAGCTGACGCGAATTATGTGTTTGGCATATGCGACACGGTGTGGCTTTGTTGAAGGCCACACGTCTTACGCGCTCTTGACCGCCACGGCCCCGTCATTCGCCCGGGACCCCCACACATACCCGGTTCCCGACGGTCGCGAGCCCCGGGAGACGCGGCCGGAAACCGCGACCGGCCCCCGCCGTGCGAGGTCGGGCCGGGAACGGGCGGCGCGCGCCGCCACCTCCGGGGCCGGGCGCGACACCCGGGAACAGGCCGCGCGGCGCCGCGTCCGGGCGGGGCGGTGGCGGTGCCACCGGCAGCGGAACGGCCCGCCGACGCACGGGGCGCCGACGGGCCGTGGCCACGGGTTGCGTCAGCTTCCGGTCAAGTCCTGGAAACGGTCGAAGGTCTCGGTCGCCTCGCTGTCCCAGTCCACCGTGACCGTGTCGCCGTTGAGCGTGACATCGCCGCCGAGGCTCTTGTCCTGCTTGCCGCCGCGCTCACACAGCAGCGCGAGTCGCCAGGTCTTCCCCGGCGTGCGCTCCTCGCGCAACCCCTTGCACGACAGGTCACCCTTGACCAGCGCGGCACCGCCCCGGTTCGCACCGCTCTGGGTGCTCTTGGCCATGGCGAGCATCCGGCCGTCCCTGGACGAGCGCCAGACGCCCTCGATCCCCGTGCCCGCCGGGCTGAGGTCAGGGACGTCCGACGCGCTCGGGCTCGGGTAGGCGTCGTCGCTTGGCCGCGCGTCGGTCGGGGTGTCGGACGCCTCCGTGCTGGGCGTCGCGGTCGCCGTGGCGCCCGTACTGTGCTGCGCGACCGGCTTCTTCCCGTCGCCGTCGTCATCACGGGTGGCGAGGTAGACGCCACCGGATATCACCAGCAGCGCGGCGACCACCCCGCCGACGACCAGCGCCGTCCCGCGCCGGCCGCGCCCACCACCCGGCGGCGCCGGATAACCGCCGTACGGCTGCTGCGGTTGCCCGTACGGAGTGGGCTGCTGCGCGCCGTAGGGGCCCGCCTGTTGGTAGGGGCCGGGGACCTGCTGGGGCTGCCCGTACGGGCCCGGCTGCTGTGGCGCTCCGTAGGGCCCCGGCTGCTGCTGCCCGTACGGTGAGGCTGGGCCGCCCTGTGGTGGCTGGCCGTAGCCGGGCGGCTGGCCGTAGGCGGGGGCGCCCGGCGGTTGGCCGTGGGCGGGGTCCGGCTGCGGCGGTCGCGCGGTGGGTTGTTGAGGGGTTTGCCGGGGGTCCGGTGGCGGGGGAGGGGGCGCGCCGAAGCCGCCGTGCGGTGGCTCGTTGGGAGGCTGGGTCATCGGCGGGCTCCTCTGTGTGTGGACCGGCCAAGACTACCGCCGCCGGCCCGACCGCCCACGGGTTAGCCCCCGTCCGCACACGCGACGCGGGCGCCGGGACCCGGTCCCGCCGCCCGCGACCTCCGCGGTGGCTGTGTCACCCGCCGCGCGCCCGCTGAGGCCCCCTCACTCCTCGTCGCGGTTGAGCCACAGCAGCCCCACACACGTCGCCACCGCCAGCACCGCGCCCGTCAGCAGCAGCGTGGTCATCCCGAACGCGCCGGACAGCAGCGCGATCACGTACGGCGTGAACATCCCGACGTAGGCCGTGGTCCAGAAATACGCCGTGAGCCGCGCCAGCCGGTCGGGCGGGGCCAGGGCCGCGACCTCCGTCAGGGCGTAGGTGAGCGCGAGCCCGTACCCGGCGCCGAGCAGCGCGCCCGAGACCAGCGCGAGCGCGGGTTGCTCCAGGGCGGCGGCCGGCGCCGCCAGCGCCAGGCCCACCGTCGTGACCAGCATCCCGATGGCGGCGGTGGCCAGCCGACTGCGGGCGGCCAACCGCCGGGCCAGCGGCTGCACGACGAGCCCGGCGCCCGGTACGACGGCCGTCATGATGCCCGCGTACACCGTCTGCCAGCCCGACAGCCCGTCGTCCACCAGGCCGGGCAGCGTGGCGAAGCCGATGGCGGGTGCCGCGAACACCCAGGGCGCCAGCGGCACCACGGCGCGCAGGAACCGGCGCCCGTACGCGGACGGCGCGGGGGCGTTTGGCCCGCTGGCGGAGGTCGGGGCGGTCGCGGAGGGGCGCACGCGCTCGGTGGCCGTGGGGCGCGGCTGCCGTGACTCGGGGACGGGCAGCGCGGCGAGGCCGGCCGCGCTGGCCAGCACCAGGTGCGGCAGGTAGGCGGTCACCAGCGGGTGTGGCGCCCACTGCGCGATCACGGAGGCGACCAGGCCGCCGGAGGCGAAGCCCGCCGAGACGAACAGGCCCGCGCGTTTGGCCGCAGCGGCCGGCGCCGCGTCGGCGACGAACGGCGGGGACGACAACTCCTTGACCCACGCGCTGCCCGCCGCGAGGAGCGCCCCGGCACCCACACCGGTGAGGAACCGGCCCGGCAACAACAGCCAGTGCGCGGTGCTGCCGACCATGAGGAAGACGGACGAGGCCAGGTTCACCCCCAGCGCGACCAGCGCCACCGGACGGCGTCCGTGGCGGTCGGCGAGCGGCCCGCCGACGAGCAGCCCCGGCACCAGGCCGACGACGTACACGGCGAACAGGCCCGTCACGGTGGACTCGGACAGTCCCAGGTTGGAGCGGTAGGCGCCGAGCAGCGCGGAGAACTGGTTGGCGCTCCAGCCCGAGGCCATCATGACCCAGGCCGTACGCAGCCCATAGCGCGGCGCCCGGCCCGGCCGCGCGGGACGCGGCGACCGCCATCGGCCGCGCGTCTTGTCGTGATGTGTGGTGGCGCTCATGCGCTCAGTTGTACGGGTGCGCGTGCGTTCGCGCCGCCCGCCTTCACGAATGGTGAAGGCGGGTCGTCGCACGGACCGGGACCTCTCTATGGTTGCCGGTATGGACCTTCGCCTGCTGTCGTCGTTCCTGGCGGTTGTCGAGGAGGGACATTTCGGGCGGGCCGCGGCTCGGCTCTTTCTCTCCCCACCCGCCGTCACCCAGCACGTGCGGCGCCTGGAGAGCGAGGTGGGCACCCGGCTGCTGCACCGCAACCCGGTCTCCCTGACCCCGGCCGGCGCCCGGCTGGTCGGCCACGCCCGCGGGCTGCTCGCCGCGGCGAACGCCGCCATGGACGACATGGCCGAACTGGTCCAGGACAAGAAGGAGGCCGACGTCGTCCGCCCGCTCCGGGTGGGGATCATGGGGCACGGCTCGGCGGAGCTGACGCCGGCCGCGATCAACGCCTACCGGCGCGCCCGGCCCGAAGTCCCCGTCGAACTGCGGCAACTCGACTTCACCGAGCACGTCACGGCGCTGGTCGAGGACAGCGTGGACGTGGCGTTCGTACGCCCCATGCCGGACGACGAGCGGGTCACGGCCGACGTCCTGACCACCGAGCAGCGGATCGTGGTCGTCCCCGAGGCGTCACCGCTGGCGGACGCCCGCACCAGCGGCGTGCGCGTGGCGGACATCGCGGACCTGCCCTTCTTCCGGCTGCCGTCGCACACCCCGCGCCCCTTCGCCGACTACCTCTACTTCAACGACGAGGCGCAGCGCCGCAGCAGGGACTTCGCGCTCACCCCACAGGAGGTGCTGACCGGCGTCATCACCGGGCGCGCGGCCGGCTCGGGGCTCAAGTCGTTCGCGCGGTACTACGGATGGCCGGGCGCGGTGTACGTGCCGGTACTCGACGCGCCGTGGGAGAACAGTTGCCTCGCTGTCCGGTCCAACGACACCAACCCGGAGGTACGCGTCTTCCGTGCCCTCACCATCGCCCTGGCCCAGGAGCTGGGGCCCCTGGTCAACCGGTGAGCGCCCCGAGGACGCGGACGCTAGCGGTAGCCCAGTTCGCCGCAGCCGGCGGTGCGCTGCGGCGGAACCGGTCCCCGCGGCACGTAGGCGCGGGGGGCCGTGTGTACCAGCGGGCGTGCGGCGCGCTGCCGGGCGCGGGCCTGCGCGACGGCCAGGCGCAGCACGCGCACGTCGGCCAGCCGCCCACTGCCGTCCGGCAGCGAGAGCCACAGGGCACGGTGCCCGGCCGGCGGATGGCGCGGGTGGGGCATCACCAGCCAGTCGTCGTGGCTGAGCACCGTGACGGCCGGGTCGCCCCAGCGGTCGGCGCTGCCGAGGGCGACGGGGATGTAGACGAGCTGGCAGTCCAGATCGCACAGCAGCGGTACGCCCTCCAGGTCGGCGCGCTGCTCCGCGGTCAGCTCGTCGGCGGCCGCCGCGGCCAGCGTGCAGGGCACGGCGACGGCGTCCCAGCCGCAGCCGGCGGGCACCAGCGCGGTGTTCCGCGGCGGGCGCTGCCATTCGGCCGCGAGCCGTTCGGGGCGTGGATGCGAAGCGCTGATCCACCGTTCGGCTGCGTCGGCCCGTTCGGGGGTCAGCGCTGGTCGGCGCGGGTGGCCGCCCTGCGAGAACCAATGCGCCAGCCGCTCTCGGGCGGGATAGCGGGCCATGTGTCCTCCGGGAGCCTTCCCGTAGGCGGGTGGTCACTGCCGCTGGGGGAAGGCGCGTGAGTGGGTGAGCCCGTCCGGAACGGCGGGCGCGGGGCCTGGCGGGTGCGTGCGTCTCCATCTCGTGTGCTCCAGACCACCACCCACTATGGTGAGGGAAAAAGTCAGAATGCAAGTCCAGTTTGCAAATTGCAGTTCAGCGAGGAGGGACGGATTGGCCGCCGGCGATCCCCCAGAGGTGCTTCGACAGATCCTGGGAGCCCAGCTCAAGGAGCTCCGCGAGAGCGCGGGCAGGTCGTACCTGGAAGCGGCCAAGGCGGTGGGAGTCAGCGAGGCGACGATCCGGCGCATGGAGGCCGGCCAGGCCACGCGCTATCTGCGCGCGTCCCTGATGGCGCTCCTCGACTGCTACGGCGTGACCGCGCGCGAGAAGGCCGAGGCCGTCCAGCGCCTCGCGGACGAGGCCAGCCAGCCGAGCTGGTGGCACCCCTACCGGGACGTGGCCCCCGAGTGGCTGCGCACTCGCATCGGGCTCGACGAGGCCGCCCAGCTCATACGCGGCTACGCTCCGCAACACGTGCCCGACCTGCTCCAGACCGAGGAGTACGCCCGGGCCCTGCTGCACGCCGACGACCCGCTCACCGCGCCCGACCCGGAGCGCACCGAGCGCCGCGTGGAGCTGCGCATGCGACGGCAGGCGCTGCTGCGCCGCGCGGAACCCCCACGGCTGTGGATCGTGCTCGACGAGACCGTGCTGCGCTGGCCGGTCGGCGGCCCCAAGGTCATGGGCGACCAGGTCGCGCGCCTCCTCGAACTCTCCGCGCTACCCCACGTGACCCTGCAGCTCATGCCGTACGAACTCGGCCCGCACGTCGCCGCCGGGGCCGGGGCCTTCACCGTCTTCCGGGTCCGGGCGCGCGAGCTGCCCGACATCGTCTCCAGCGAGAACGGGCTCACCGCGCCGAGCATCGACACCAAGCGCGAGCACGTCGCGCGCTACCAGGCGGCCTTGGACCACCTGTGTGCCCAGGCCCTCCAGGCGAGTGCCTCGCGCGACCGGCTGGGGGAGCTTCACGCACACTGGAGCGACGCCCCCCACGGCCCTGGAGGATGACGGTGACGCACGAGCCGCCGCGGACCACCGAGCAGGACGCCCCGCCCGCTGCCGCCCCACCCGGCCACCAGGCCACGCCGGTCGCCGCGGCGGAGTCGGCGCTCGCCACCGAACAGGCGCCGCTGCCACCCCCCAAGGCCCCCGCCCCCCAGGGCCCCGGCGCCACCTACGGGCGGGCCCACGCGGCGCGGATGTACGACTACTTCCTCGGCGGCAAGGACAACTACCCGGCCGACTGGGAAGCGGCCGAGCGCGTCCTGGAGGTCCTGCCGACGGCCCGTACGATCGCCCGCACCAACCGGGCCTTCCTGCACCGGGCCGTCGAACACCTCACCCGGACGGCCGGCGTCACCCAGTTCCTCGACATCGGCACCGGCATCCCCACCGAGCCCAACCTGCACCAGGTCGCCCAGGGGGCGGTGCCCGAGGCACGGGTCGTCTACGTGGACAACGACCCCATCGTGCTGGCCCACGCGCACGCCCTGCTGCGCAGCACCCCGCAGGGACGCACCAGCTACCTCCACGGCGACCTGCGCGACCCCGCGGCCATCATGGCCTCCCAGGAGGTGCGCGAGACGCTCGACCTGACCCGGCCGGTGGCGCTGACGCTGATCTCCGTGCTGCACTTCCTGCCGCCGGGGCACGACCCGTACGCGATCGTGCGCGAGCTGCTGCGGCCCCTGCCCGCCGGTTCGTACCTGGCGCTGTCCTACGCGACCACGGACTTCGATCCCGCGCGGATGGCCCGCGCGGCCGAGGTCTACCGCCAGTCGGGCGTCGCCCTGCGGCAGGGCACCAAAGCCGATGCCGAGCGCTTCTTCGACGGGCTCGAACTGGTCGACCCCGGCGTGGCGCCGATCCACCGCTGGCGCCCCGACCCGGGCGCCGGCGCCCGGGTCCCGGACGCCGACGTGTCGATGTACGGCGCGGTGGCCCGCAAGCCCTGACGGCGCGGGGGCCGCTCGCGGGGCCTCCCCGCCGGCGAGGTGGGCCGTCAGCGGTCTTCGGCGGCGCTCAGATACACCCAGTGCCCGTCCTCGCGTACGAAGTGGCTCAGCTCGTGCTGGCTGTGGTCGTGGCCGCGCACCGTGAAGTGTGCCCGGAACTCGACGGTGCCGTCGGTGTGGAAGGCGGTGCCCCCCGTGGTGTGCAGGACCTCCAGGCCGGTCCACCGTTGGGCCGGCTCGAAGCTGATGTCGTCGGGACGGGTGCTGGAGTGCCAGCTCCGCAACAGGTACGCGGCGTCGCGCACGACGAACGCGCTGTAGCGCGAGCGCATCAGCCGCTCCGCGGTGGCGGCCGTGGTGCGCCCGGTGTGCAGGCTGCCGCAGCACGCGTCGTAGGAGGCGGCCAGCCCGCAGGGGCACGGGGACGCGGGTCCCACCCGGGGCTCGGTGTTCGGTCCGGTCGCCGGTCGCCGGCGCGCGCTCTTCTTGGCCATCCCCCCATTGTCGCCGCCCCGTCGCCCCGCCCGCCTCCGGCCCGGCGCGGGTGACTCGAAGCGCGAGCCCGCGCCTGGCGCCGCGCGGGGGTCGGGCCGGTCCCTTCGCGTAGCCTCGCACGGCCCGGCTTGCCCGAGCGCGTTGGCGCGGCCCGGTCGGCGCGGCGCCCGAGCGTTGTGCGCCTGGCCAGCGGCGTGGGCGGGTTCGGGAAGTGGGCGGCGCGAGGGGGTCGGTACGGGCCCGGGGCACGTCGTTTATGCGTCAACATGAGGCGACCCGTGCGTCACCTAACGAACGATCAGTCGCCGTCGTGGGGCTGGCCCCGGAGGTCGGGAGCGGACCGGGGCGTACCGGTTGGCGTGCGGAAATCTCCGCGAAGTCGGTGTGGTGGGCACGGTCTTCGCGTCGGCCGTGAAGCGGGCGCAAAGATTCAGCCGCCGGAGGACCCATCCGGATTGCCATGTGCACGACTCTTGTGGATGGTCTAGGCCAATGCGACCCTGCCTCTGAGTGACCTCCGGGAAGCCGCGACGTGCTGCGTCCCAGCGCGCCGCGCCCCCGGGGGCTGTGCGATGTCCCCTGCCTTAGATCGTTTTTCACTTGTGTTCCCCCCAAGTTGGAGAATGGAGCCCCCGATGTCCGCTCGACGCAAGGCCGCCTCCCTGGGCGCGGTCGGTGCCGCCTCCGCGCTGCTCGTGACCTTCACGCCCGGTCAGGCCAGTGCCCACGGCACGATGTTCGGCCCGGTCAGCCGCGTCGCCACCTGCTACGCCGAGGGCCCGGAAAACCCGAAGACGCAGGTGTGCAAGGACCTCGTCGCGACGAGCGGCACCCAGCCGCTCTACGACTGGAACGAGGTGAACATCGCCAACGCCAACGGCCAGCACCAGAAGCTGATCCCGGATGGCAAGTTGTGCTCGGCCAACCGTGAGAAGTACAAGGCGCTCGACTGGGCCCGTACCGACTGGCCCGCGACCCAGGTCTCCTCCGGGGCGATCAACTTCCGCTACCGCGTCACCGCCGCCCACCCCGGCACCATGACCGTGTACATCACCAAGCCGGGCTACGACCCCACCAAGCCCCTCAAGTGGTCTGACCTGGAGACCGCTCCGGTCGCCAAGGCCGGCACCGCCCGGACCGCGCCCAGTGGCTGGTACGAGTTCTCCGGCACCCTGCCCGAGCGCAGCGGCCGGCACATGCTCTACAAGGTCTGGCAGCGCAACGACAGCGCCGAGGCCTTCTACAGCTGCTCCGACGTCGTCTTCGGCAAGGCCGCGCAGGTCGCGGCCCAGGCGCCGACCCAGAAGGAGATCGACGCGGGTGCCGACAAGTCGACCGTGACCCACCACGGCCACGGCGGCGACCTGCCCGGCGAGCAGGCCGCGTCCAACAAGCTCGCCGCCCAGGACGGCAAGGTCGCCCTGAACGCCGAGAACACCGCCGCCGCGGCCGGCGACGACAGCGCGGTCCCGCAGACCATCGCGGGCGCGGCGGCCGTGGGCATCACGGCGGCCTGCTTCCTCATGTTCCGCCGCCGCAAGACGGCGGCCTGATCCCACCGGCCCGTCGGGCCCGGGGCCGGCGCGTCACCTCCTGCGCGCCGGCCCCGCCCGGGCGCGTCCAGCGCCCACCAGCCGCTGGCCGGACCGACGGCCGGCCAGCGGCGCGCGGCGTGAGCGATTGCCGCGGGCTCCGCCAGGGGGCGGGCGCCCGGCGCCGCGACCCGGCCCGCCCTGAGTGGCGGCCTCCCACGGGGCCGCCCCCGGGCCTCGCCGACGCGTCGGCCCTCGCCCCCTCCCGCGCGACGCGCGCTTGCCGGCCCATCGCCGGGCACGGCGCGCTCGCGCCCGACCGCCCCCGGGTCGGCGCCAGCCGCGATCACGCGCCGGACGCGGGGGCGGTCAGCTTCGCGGCCGGCTCAGGCGCTCTCGCCCGCCGGCCGCTCGTGCGCGTGCTTGAGCGCCATGCGCCCGGCCGGTACCCGCGGGCCGCTGAGCGTGGCCCAGAACGGATGCTGGCTCACCGTCGTGGCCAGCGCGAGCTCGCGCTCGCGCAACTCGGCCACCTCGGCACGCTCCTGCTCGGGCCAGCCCGGGGAGTCCGGCCGTTCGCGGGGGCGCCACAGGTCCTGGTCCTTGAAACCGGGCGCCGGCTCCACGGACCAGGGCAACCGCTCGTAGAGCGCCCGCAGCCGGGCACGGACCTGATGCAGCTCCTCCTGGGCTGCCAGAAGATCGTGAGGAAACTCAAACGTTTCGGCCATGTCGAGAATGATACGACTGTTCGAATGTGATCGACGCGAGCCGCGCCGAGCAGGGGAGACAATCCCGCCAGAGGGATGCCGTGAATCAGCGGGCCGGGCCTTTCCAGCCACTCGTGAAGGCGCGGCTCTGGGCGCCCGGGCCACGGCCCTCGCGGGTGGCACGCGCACGCGTGGGGCCCGGCCGCCCGCCGGGATGCGGGTGCTGGCGCGACATCGCAGGCTGGAGGCATGAACGAGACGAATGGGCGCGGGGCGCCGCGCGTGGTCGTGGACGCGCCGCTGGACGGGCGGCGCCGGGTGACGATCGACGGGCGCGACGTGGGGGTGGCGGTCGAGCCCGACGAGGTGGTGCGGATGATGCGCCGCGCCGGCCTGCCCGAGGACCGCGTCGCGCTGGACGACCCCGCGGTCGTCGAGTGGCACGGCGGGGGCCCCGACGCGTGGCTGGACGCGCCCCCGCGCTGAGGCCGGCGCCGCCCGCCGGCCCGTGCCCGCCGGGCACGGTGTGCGGTAGTGGTCGGTTCACGTGATCGCTTGGTTGTCGCTGGCGCGGCTGGGGGCCGGTCGTCGGCGCCTGCCGGTTCGGCTTCGTGGGGACGGGCTGGTCGCGGGGCCCGCTCGTCGGTGTGCGCGAGTGGCGAAGAGGCGGCACCGTGGAGGCATGACCGAACGTGATAGCCCGCACATCTCGGCCCCCCGTTTCGTCGTGCTGCCCGTGCAGCCGGGCAGCCCACCGTTCCGGTTGGTGGAGGTCGGCGGGGAGGTGGCCGGAACGGCCAGGTCGGTGGTGGACGTGATCGAGATCGCCCAGCAACTTGGCGTACGCCATCTCGACCTGGAGGACCCGGACGTCATCCGGTGGGTCGGCGGCGACCAGTTCACCTGGACCCTTCAGCACCTTATCTGACCCGCGACGACGGGCCCGCCGTCGCCGCGCGGGGCGGGTGTGGCTACCCCGTCCGCGCGGTCAGCTCCGACGCCACGCGGAGCGTGGCCCGCGCCGTCGCCGCGAGCCACTCCTCGTCGGCGCGGGACTTGGGCGCCGTGGCCACCAGGGCGGCGATGGCCCGGCCGGCGCGGTCGCGAATGGCCGCGCCCACCGCGCTCACGTCGTCCTCGCTCTCGGCGTGGTTGACCGCGTACCCGCACCCGCGCACCGCGTCGAGGTGGTCGCGCAGCGCCGTGCGGGTGGCGGGGGCGCGTTCGGTGGGGGCGTCGAGCTGCTCGCACGGGTAGAGCGCGACCAACTGCTCCTCGCTCAGCTCGGCCAGCATCACCTTGCCCGCCGCCGTGGCGTGCGCCGGCAGGCTCCAGCCGATCCGACTGCTGACCCGCACGGTCTGTTCGCTCTCGACGCTGTCGATGTACAGCATCTGCGTGCCGCGCCGCGTCGCCAGGTGCACCGTCTCGTCCGTCTCGTCCCGCAGTCGCACGAGCGAGCTGCGCGCCATCGTGCGGATGTCCATGTTCCGCACCACGGACAGGCCGATGTCCACGAGCGCGGGCCCCGGGCGGTACGCGCGCGAGTGCGTGTCCTGCTCGACGAACTCGTGGTAACCGAGCGTCGAGAGCAGGCGGTGCACGGTGGACCGGGAGAGCCCCATGTCGCGGCTGATCTGGTTGACGCGGATCACCTGGTGCTCCTCGAACAGGCGCAGCAGGCGCAGCACGTTGTCGACGGCCCCGATCAACCCCGCCGGACGGCTCGCCGCCGACTCCGACCCCCGCTCGCCGGCCGGCTCCAGGGTCTCCGCCTCCTCCGCGCTCATGGACTGCACCGTAGCGCAGGGGACCCCTGGTTCCGTAGGGCTGTGGACGGCCGAAGGCGCTCTTGCGACAGCCGTCAACATGTAGCAGTATCCGGGTCGGTGTTCCTCATCGTGACACGTAACGCGCCGATCTGTCCGAGCAGTTGAGTCCTCGTCGCCTCGCGGACCCCGGTCGACAGCCACCGGGCCGACCGGGTCAAAGGCGACGAGCCGGCGCGGGCCGGCGCCGGTCGCGACGCGGACCGCCAGGAGCGGTGGTGTGCCCGGCGTCCGACACGGGGCGGACGGTGGCGGCGCCACCCACGTGCCGGGTGCGCGCCCACGCGGGGGATGGACGCGCGCCCGGCCGCACGCCGGCTCGTCCTCCGCGCGAACCCCCGGCAACGGCGCCGGACGGCGTCCCGGGACGGCCAACGGGAGGTGGGAGTGGGCGTACGTGTGCCCTTTCTGATCATCGGCGGCGGCATCGGCGGCATGACCGCCGGCCTCTGCCTGGCCCGGGCGGGCTTCGACGTCCACATCGTGGAACAGGCCCCGGCGTTCGGCGAGTTGGGCGCCGGCATCCAACTCGCCCCGAACGCGCTGCGCGTGCTCACCGCGCTGGACCTCGGCCCCGACCTCGCCGCCGTGGCCGTCTACCCCCGCAACCTGGTCTTCCTCCACGCCGACTCCGGCCGCCGGCTGACCACCGTCGACCTCGGTGACGCCTTCCGGGCGCGCTACGGCCAGCCGTACACCGTGCTGCACCGGGGCGACCTCCTCGACATCCTGCTCGCCGCCTGCCGCGCCCACGGGCGCGTCACCCTGGAGTCGGGGCGGGAGGTCGTCGAGGTGCGCGACGCCGAGGGCGAGTCGGCGACCGTCCGGTTCGCCGACGGTGAGACGTACGCGTGCGAGGCGGTGATCGGCGCCGACGGCCTGTGGTCGCGCACCCGCGCGCTGGTGGCCGACGACGCGCCGCTGTGCTCGGGGTACGTCGCCTATCGCGGCACCGTCCCGGCCGACGACCTGCCCGACAGCGTGCGGCCCGACGACGAACTCGTCTGGATCGGACCAGGCAAGCACCTGGTGCAGTACCCCATACGACGCGGCGAGTTGCACAACCAGGTGGCCGTCTTCCGCAGCCGCCGCTACCGGCCCGAGATCGCGGCCAGCGACGACTGGGGCACCGCCGACGAACTGTGGGAGCACTTCGCCGACGGTGCCGAGCAGGTCCGCGCGGCGGTCGCCCTGCTCGGCACCCACCGCCGCTGGCCGATGTACGACCGCGCCCCGATCGACAACTGGACCACGGGCCGCGTCACCCTGCTCGGCGACGCGGCCCACCCCATGCTCCAGTACCTCGCCCAGGGCGCCTGCCAGGCCATCGAGGACGCCGAGTGCCTGGCCCGCCACCTGGTGGCGCACGACGGGAAGGCCCCCGCCGCGTTCGCCGCCTACCAGGCCGAGCGCATCCCCAGAACCGCGACCGTACAACGGCTGGCCCGCGCCTGGGGCGAGGTGTGGCACGACGACGGCCCGGTCATCCCGGCCTTGCGCGACCGCCTCTTCGCTCGCCGCGCCCCCGACGACTACACCGACCTGGACTGGCTCTACCAACCCACCGCCCGCTGAGCGCCCGCCCACGCCACCGGACCAGGCGATCCAGCGGGCGACCCCGCCGTGTTCCCCGCCGGCACCGACGGCGCGCCACCAGCGCCGGCCGCCGAGCACCGCCCCCGCCCACCCAGCGCAGGAGGCCCTATGACACCCGAGGAGCAACGCCTCTACCAGGACTTCGAACAGGCCGACCTGGTCCCGCTGTGGAGGGTCCGTGAGGGGCTGATGCCGCCGACACCCACCCCGCGCGCCGTCCCCCACCTGTGGCGCTGGGCGCGGCTGCACCCCCTGGCGGCACGCGCCGGCGACCTGGTCCCGGTCGGCCGAGGCGGTGAACGCCGCGCCATCGCCCTGGCCAACCCCGGCCTGGCCGGGCAGCCCTTCGCCACGCCGACCCTGTGGGCGGCCGTCCAGTACCTGGGGCCGCGCGAGGTGGCACCGCCGCACCGACACAGCCAGAGCGCGTTCCGCTTCGTCCTGGAGGGTGAGGGCGTGTGGACCGTCGTGGACGGTGACCCGGTCGCCATGCGCAGGGGCGACCTGCTGCTGACGCCCGGCATGTGCTTCCACGCCCATCACAACCCCCGCTCCACCCCCATGACCTGGCTGGACGGGCTCGACATCCCCTTCGTGCACCACCTGGACGCCGGGTTCTTCGAGTACGGGCCGGACGGCCTGGACGACTGCTCCACACCCGAGCGGTCCCGGGCCGAGCGGCTGTGGGCACACCCCGGACTGCGCCCCCTGGGCGTCCCGGCACCCGCGCACTCGCCGCTGACCGCCTACCGCTGGGCGCACACCGACGCCGCGCTCGCCGCCCAACTCGACCTGGCCGCCGGCGTGGAACCAGGGCACGCCGCGGTCCGCTTCACCAATCCCGCCACCGGCGGCGACGCCCTGGCCACCATCCGACTGGAGGCGCACCGGTTCGCCGCCGGAGCGCGCGGCGCGCCCACCCGCGAGGCGGGCTCCAGCGTCTGGCAGGTCTTCGCGGGCTCCGGCACCCTCACCCTGAACGGTCGACCCCACTCCGTCGCGCGCGGCGACCTGGTGGCCGTGCCCTCCTGGACCGAGCTGGCGATCGAGGTGGCCGACCCCCGCGAGTCGGGGGAGGCGGGAGGGAGCCTGGACCTCTTCCGCTTCAGCGACGCGCCCATCCTCGAACGCCTCGGCCTCGCCCGCGCCGCACCGCCCCCGCCAAGCACCGGCGTACGCCGGTGAGTCGAACTCCCTTCGGAGCACGGCACTTTCGCCACCTCGCGGTACATCGCGTCGCCTCGCGTGCATCGCTGGGCAACACGGCACATCGCGGGGCGTCGCCCGTCGCGTCGCGCGGGGCGCCGCGCGTTGACCGTCCCGACACGCTCATCCCTGAGCTACCTCCTGTGGGTGATCAACTGGTCGGCGTGTTGGTCAACTTGACGTAGATATCCGGCCAGGGAGGCGATTTTTTCCCTGCCTCCGTGTGAGCATCTGAAGGCAGAGAGTGATCACCCTGAAGGGTGGGGTGATCGCGGAGAGCTGGCAGCCGACCCCAGGAACCACCCGGCGCGCCACGGCGCGTGTGCCACGGGCCCGGGCTCGTCAGCCTCCACTCAAAGCACGGCGGGGGAGGGACGTTCAGTGACGGGCGGAGCGCAGGAAGAACCAGTCGCCGTCGTCGGACTGGCATGCAGGCTGCCCGGGGCGCCGGGGCCCGCGGCCTTCTGGCGATTGCTCACCGAGGGGCGACACGCGATCGGCGAGCCCCCCGTACGGCGGCGGCCCAGCCTCGCCGTCGCGCCCGGCCAGCGCGGGCCACTCGGCGGCTACCTGGACCAGGTGGACGCCTTCGACCCGGCCTTCTTCGGCATCTCACCGCGCGAGGCCGTGGCCATGGACCCCCAGCAGCGTCTCGTCCTCGAACTGGCCTGGGAGGCTTTGGAGGACGCCGCGATCGTCGCCGGCACGCTCCGCGGCAGCCCGACCGGGGTGTACGTCGGCGCCATGTGGAGCGACTACGCCAGCGTGCTGCACCACGGCGACCCCGAGGCCGTCTCCCGCCACTCCATGACCGGCACCCACCGCAGCCTCCTCGCCAACCGGGTGTCCTACCTCCTCGGCCTGCGCGGTCCGAGCCTCACCCTCGACGCAGGCCAGTCCTCCTCCCTGGTCGCCGCCCACCTGGCCGTCACCAGCCTGCGCACCGGCGAGTCGGAACTCGCGCTCGTCGGCGGCGTCAACCTCATCCTCACCAGCGACAGCACGGCGACGTCCGAGCGACTCGGCGCCCTCTCACCCGACGGCCGCTGCTACGTCTTCGACGCCCGGGCCAACGGTTACGTGCGCGGCGAGGGTGGTTGCGTCGCGGTCCTCAAACCACTGCGCCGCGCCGTCGCCGACGGCGACCGCGTCTACGGCGTCATCCGTGGCAGCGCCGTCAACAACGACGGCACCTCCACCGGTCTGACCGTGCCCAGCCGAGCCGCCCAGGAGCAGGTGCTCCGCCTGGCCTACGCCCGCGCGGGGCTGACCCCGGCCGACGCCCAGTACGTCGAGCTGCACGGCACGGGGACCCCCGTCGGCGACCCGATCGAGGCCGCGGCCCTCGGCGCCGCCCGCGCCGACGGGCCCTCCGCGCGGGCGCCGCTGCGCGTCGGCTCGGCCAAGACCAACGTGGGCCACCTGGAAGGCTCCGCGGGAATCGTCGGGCTGGTGAAGACGCTGCTCAGCCTCCACCACCGACGTCTCACGCCCAGCCTCAACTTCCGCACCCCGCACCCGGACATCCCGCTGGCCGAACTCGGCATCGCCGTCCAGCGCGAGGCGGAGCCGTGGCCCGCGCCGGACGGCCAACTGGTGGCCGGGGTGAGCGCCTTCGGCATGGGCGGCACCAACTGCCACGTGGTGCTCGGCGACGCGCCAACCGCCATCGCCCGCACCGCGCCGCCGCCCGCGACCGCCCGCCCGGCGGCAGCCTCGGCCGCCCGCTCCCGCGTGGCGCGCGAGACGGACGCGGTGCGCGAGACGGACGCGGCGCCGACGGCGCCGGCCTGGCTGCCCTGGGTGCTCTCCGGCCGCGACCCGCGCGCCCTGCGCGCGCAGGCCCGGCGGCTGGCCGACCGCGTCGCGGAGGATCCGGCGCCGCGCCCGTGCGACATCGGCTGGTCCCTCGCCACCGGGCGCACCCCCTTCGAACACCGGGCGGTCATCGTCGCCGCCGACCCCGCGCGCCGCGCCGCCGCCCTCGCCGGGCTGGCACGCGGCGAGTCGGCGCCGGACCTGGTCGAGCCCCCGGTGGGCGGCGCCGGACCGGCCGGCCAGCGGGTGGTCTTCGTCTTTCCCGGCCAGGGCTCGCAGTGGGCCGGCATGGCCACCGAACTCTGGGACCAGGCACCGACCTTCGCCCGTCGGATGGCCGAGTGCGCCGAGGCCCTCGCCGAGTTCGTGGACTGGGACCTGGAAGCCGTGCTGCGCCAGGCGCCTGGCGCGCCCCCGCTGACGCGCGTGGACGTCGTACAGCCCGCGCTGTTCGCCGTGATGGTCTCCCTGGCCTCCCTGTGGCAGGACCACGGCGTGGTCCCGTCGGCCGTCATCGGTGCCTCCCAGGGCGAGGCGGCCGCCGCCTGCGTGGCCGGCGCCCTCTCGCTGCGGGACGCGGCGCGCGTGGTGGCGCTGCGCTCGCAGGTCGTCGGCGCCATCGCCGGCGGTGGCGCCATGGTCTCCCTGGCGTTGAGCCCCGACGAGGCCACCGAGCGGATCGCCGCCTGGGACGGTCGGCTGTCGCTGGCCGCCGTCAACGGCCCCGCGTCCGTCGTCGTCTCCGGCGAGGCCGACGCGGCCACCGAACTCGTGGCCAGGTGCGTCGCCGACGGCGTGCGCGCCCGCTGCGTCCCGGTGGACTACGCGTCCCACTCGGCCCAGGTCGAACCCGTACGCGCGCGGTTGGTGAGGGCGCTGGCCGACATCGCACCGCGCCCGACGACGATCCCGCTCTACTCCACTGTCACGGCACGGCTCCTGCGCGGCACCGAACTGGACCCCCGGTACTGGTACGAGAACCTGCGCGGAACCGTCCACTTCGCGCAGACCATCGACGCGGTGCTCGACGCGGGCGACGCCGTGTTCGTCGAACTGTCACCGCACCCCGTGCTCGTGCACGGCATCGAGCAGAGCATCGAGGCACGCGGCGCCGAACACACGGCGGCCATCGGCTCCCTGCGCCGGGGCGAAAGCGGCCAGCACCGCTTCCTGACCTCGCTGGCCGAGGCGTACGTGCACGGCGTCACCGTCGACTGGACCGCTGCCTTCCGCGACACCGACGCCACCCGTACTGACCTGCCCACCTACCCCTTCCAGCGGCAGCGCTACTGGCCCGGCGGGCACAGCCACGAAGCGTACGAGACGCCCGAACCGGAAGACGCCGACGCCCCGCCGCGCGCCCAGCTCACCGCGCCAGCCGCGGACGACCGACGCCGCGCCGTGGCCGCCCTCATCCGCACCCAGGTCGCCCAGGTCCTGGCGTACGAACCGGACGACGTCGACGCCCGGCGGACCTTCAAGGACCTGGGCTTCGACTCGCTGGGCGCCATCGACCTGCGCAACCGGCTCGGCCGGGCCACCGGACTCCGGCTGCCCTCCTCGCTGCTGTTCGACCACCCCACCATCGAGCACCTGGAGCGCCACCTCAGCGCCGCCCTGGCCCCCGCCACGCGCGCCACCCCAACCGCCCCGGCCACCTCCCGCGACCGAACCGCCCCGGCCGCCGTGGACCGCGACGACATCGCCATCGTCGGCATGGCCTGCCGCTACCCCGGCGACGTCGCCTCGCCCGCCGACCTGTGGCGGCTGGTCGCCGATGGACGGGACGCGATCACGGGTTTCCCCACCGGGCGCGGCTGGGATGAGGGGCTGTACGACCCGGACCCGGAGCGGCCGGGCAAGAGCTACGCCAGGCAGGGCGGATTCCTGCACGACGCCGGCAGCTTCGACGCGGCCTTCTTCGGCATCTCGCCGCGTGAGGCGCGCGGCATGGACCCCCAGCAGCGGCTGCTGCTCGAAGTGGCCTGGGAGGCGGCCGAACGCACCGGCATCGACCCGACCGCACTGCGCTCCAGCGCCACCGGCGTCTTCGTCGGCGGCACCGCACTCGACTACGGACCGCGCATGCACGACGCCCCGCGGGGCGTCGAGGGGCACCTGCTCACCGGCGGCCACACCAGCGTCCTGTCCGGGCGCATCGCCTACCACCTGGGCCTGACCGGCCCCGCCGTCACGGTGGACACCGCCTGTTCCTCCTCGTTGGTCGCCCTCCACCTGGCGGTGCGCTCACTGCGCCAGGGCGAGACGGAACTCGCCCTGGCCGGCGGCGTGACCGTGATGGCGACGCCGGGCATGTTCCTGGAGTTCTCCCGACAGCGCGGCCTGTCGCCCGACGGGCGCTGCAAACCCTTCGGGGCCGATGCCGACGGCACCGGATGGGCCGAGGGCGTCGGACTCCTCATGCTCGAACGCGTACGGGACGCGCACCGCAACGGCCACCGCGTGCTCGCCGTCGTGCGCGGCACCGCGGTCAACCAGGACGGGGCGTCCAACGGCCTCACCGCGCCCCACGGGCCGGCCCAGCAGCGCGTCATCCACCAGGCACTCGCCGACGCCGGCCTGGGCACGGGCGACGTCGACGTGGTCGAGGCCCACGGCACCGGCACCGCGCTGGGCGACCCCATCGAGGCCGAGGCCGTGCTCGCCACCTACGGCCGCGACCGGCGCGACGCGGAACCCGTCTACCTGGGCTCCCTCAAGTCCAACCTCGGCCACACCCAGTCGGCCGCCGGCGTCGGCGGCATCATCAAGATGGTCGAGGCCATGCGGCACGGCCTGCTGCCCAGGACCCTGCACGCCCGCCAGCCCACGCCCCACGTCGACTGGGACACCGGAAGCGTGGCCCTGCTCACCGAGGCACGCGCGTGGCCACAGACCGACCGGCCGCGCCGGGCGGCCGTCTCGTCGTTCGGCATCAGCGGTACCAACGCCCACGTGGTGCTCGAAGAACCACCGCATGCCGCCCCCGACACCGGGACCAGCGCGGCGCCACCCACCCCGGCCGACGCCCCCGGGCGCGAGGCCGTCCCGCTGCCCTGGCTGATCTCGGCCCGCGACGACCGCGCCCTGCGCGAACAGGCGGCGCGACTGCGCAAGTTCCACGCCGACCACCCCGCCGCGACCCCGTCCGACGTGGGCTACTCGCTGGCCACGACCCGTACCGCCTTCGAACGGCGCGCGATCGTGTTCGGCGCGGCACCCGAGGAGTTCCACACCGGCCTCGAAGCCTTGGCCCGTGGCGAGAGCGCGCCGAACCTGGTGCGCGGCGACGCCTCCCACGCCGGCGCCACCGCCTTCCTGTTCACCGGCCAGGGAGCCCAACATCCCGGGATGGGACGGGAGCTGGCGGCAGCCCATCCGGTGTTCGCGCGGGCCCTGGACACCGTATGCGACGCGTTCGACGAGCACCTGGAGCGCCCACTGCGCGAGGTCATGTTCGCCCGCGACCACCCACCCGGGGCGACGCCCGGCGCCGGGCCCGCAACCGAACTGCACCAGACGGCGTACGCTCAGCCGGCCCTCTTCGCGCACGAGGTGGCCCTCTTCCACCTCCTTGAGCGGTACGGGCTCGTGCCCGACGCGCTCGCCGGGCACTCCGTCGGCGAACTCGCCGCCGCTCACCTCGCCGGCGTCCTCTCGCTCGCCGACGCCGCGACGCTGGTCGCGGCCCGGGGCCGACTCATGCAGGCGGCCCGCCCGGGGGGCGCGATGATCGCCGTGCAGGCGACCGAGGAGGAGGTGGTGCGGTCGCTGGCCGAGCACGCCGACCGGGTGTCCCTGGCCGCCGTCAACGGGCCCGACGCCGTGGTGATCTCCGGAGACGCGGAGACCGCCACCGAGGTCGCCGACCGCTGGCGCGCGCGGGGCCGCAAGACCCGCCGCCTGCGCGTCAGCCACGCCTTCCACTCCCCACACATGGACCCGGCACTCGCCCCCTTCCGTGACGTGCTCACCCGCCTCGACCTGCGTCCGCCGAGCCGCCCCCTCGTCTCCACGCTCACTGGGCGACTCGCGACGGCGGCGGAACTGACCTCGCCCGACTACTGGGTACGCCAGGTGCGCGAGCCCGTACGGTTCCTCGACGCCATCCGCACCCTCGAAGGGCGCGGCACCACCGTCTTCGTCGAGGTGGGCCCCGACGCGGCCCTCACGGCCATGGCAGCCGAGTCGTTCCGTAACCAGTCGTCCACCGCCCACGCCCTGCTGCGCGCCGGGCGGCCGGAGGCCGAAACGCTCGTCGCCGGCCTCGGGCGCGCGCACGCGCACGGCGCGCCGCTGGACCTGACCGCGTTCTTCCCCGGCGCGCGGCGGGTGGAGTTGCCCACCTACGCGTTCCAGCGCGACCACTACTGGCTCGCCCAGCAGCCCCGCACGGACCCGCGCGGCCTCGGGTTGGAGAGCGCGGAGCACCTCTGGCTGTCGGCCGCGGTGCCGCTCGCCGACCGGAACGAGGCCGTGCTCACCGGCCGCATCTCGCTCGCCGCCCACCCCTGGCTGGCCGACCACACCGTCGGCGAGTCCGCCATCGTCCCCGGCGCCGCCTTCCTGGAGCTGGCCCAGGCCACGGCCCGGCACGTCGGGGCCGGGCAGGTCGTCGACCTCAGCTTGGAGACCCCGTTGCCGCTGCCGGCCAACGGCGCGCTCCAGATCCAGGTCACCGTCGGCGCCCCGGACGCCTGCGACCAGCGCTCGCTGACCCTGCACGCCCGCGCGGACCCGCCCGACGGCGAGCCGGGCCCGTGGACGCGCCACGCCTCGGGCGCGCTCGGCCCCCAGGCCCCGGAGCCCCGGGACCAGAACAGTGCCGACCAGCCGGCCGCCTGGCCGCCCGCCGATGCCACGCCCGACGCGGTGCCCGACGTGTACGCCCAACTGGCCGAGCGGGGGTACGACTACGGCCCGGCCTTCCGTAACCTCACGGCCTGCTGGCGACACGGTGAGGACCGCTACGTCGAGGTGCGGCTCCCGGCGGAACAGTCCGCGGTCGCCGAACGGTGCGCGATCCACCCCGCGCTGCTGGACGCCGTACTTCACCCGCTGGCCGCGGACGCCACGCGCGGGGGAGACCCCGACGAGGTCTGGCTCCCGTTCGCCTGGGCCGGCGTCACGGTGCACGCCACCGGAGCGACCGAACTCCGCGCCCGCCTCCACCCCACCGGCCCGGACGCCGTGGCCCTGACGGTCACGGACCTGACCGGAGCGCCGGTGGTCTCCGTACGATCCCTCACCCTGCGGCCCGTACGCATCGCCAAGCTCGCCGCCGCCGGGCGCGACCAGGGGAGCGGTCCGCTGCCGCTGTACACCGTCGCCTGGGAGCCGCTGCCCGCCCCCGCCGCCGACGCACCCGCACCCGCGATGGTGGAGCTCACGGTGTCGGGCGAAGCGTCGGCTCCGGACGTCACGCCGAACGTCGAGGTGGTGCTTGCCAGGGTGGTGGCCGCGCCCGGCGAAGCCGACCCGGTGCAGGCGGCGCACCGCACGGCGGAGCGCGTGTTGGAACTCGTCCAGGGGTTCCTGAGCGACGACCGCCTCGTGCAGGCGCGGCTGGTGGTCGCGACCCGGGGGGCCGTCGCGACCCGCCCGGGCGAGGACGTGCCGGCGCTCGCCGCCGCCCCGCTGTGGGGCCTCCTCCGTAGCGCGCAGACCGAACACCCGGGCCGTGTCACCCTGGTCGACCTCGACCCGGCCGGCGACGACTCCCTCCTGTCCGTGGCCATCGCAAGCGGCGAACCGCAGCTCGCGGTGCGGGCCGGCCACCTCCTCGTACCGCGCCTGGCACACCTGCCGCAGGCGGGGGTCGCGGCGGGGCCGCCGGTCGCCGCGCCTCCGCCCCCGCGCGGTGCCGCCGGCGACGACGCCGACCTCCGAGCGGGTGACGAGGCGGTGGCGGGCAGCGCGGCACGTGTCGCCGGCGCGGCCCCGGCGGGCGCGGTGGCCGCCGGCGGTGTCGCGGTCGCGCTCGATCCGCACGGGACCGTCCTCGTCACGGGCGGGACCGGCGGGTTGGGTTCGCTGGTGGCCCGCCATCTGGTGGCCGCGCACGGGGTGCGGCACCTGTTGTTGCTCAGCCGTCGCGGCCCGGAGGCGCCCGGCGCGCGCGGGCTCACGGCCGAACTCGCCGCGCACGGCGCGCGGGTGACCGTCTCGTCCGTGGACGCCGCGGACGAAGAGGCGCTCGCCCGGCTGCTGGCCACCCTTCCGAGCGCCCACCCGCTGACCGCCGTGGTGCACGCGGCCGGTGTCGTCGACGACGGCACCCTCGACGCGCTCACCCCCGAGCGACTCGCGGCGGTGCTGCGGCCCAAAACGGACGCCGCCTGGAACCTGCACCGGCTGACCGAGAACTGTCCGCTGGCCGCGTTCGTACTCTTCTCCTCGCTGTCGGGCCTGACCGGGGGCGCGGGACAGGCCAACTACGCGGCGGGCAACACCTTCCTCGACGCGCTGGCCGCACACCGCGCGGCCCGGGGGCTCCCCGCGACATCCCTCGCCTGGGGCCTGTGGGACGCGCCGCGCGGCATGGGCGGCGCGCTCACCAACGCCGACCGCACGCGATGGGCCCGCGCCGGGGTCGCCCCGCTCGCGGCGGAGCGCGGCCTCGCCCTCCTCGACGCGGCGCTCGCCAACCCGCGAGCCCTCCTCGTCCCGGCGGCGCTCCACCTCGCCAGGTTCCGGGCCCACCCCGAGGAGGCGCCCGCCATGCTGCGCGGTCTGGTCGGCACCCCGGCGCGACGGCCCGGCCCGGGCGGCGCGCGCGAGGGCCGAGCGCCCGAGGCCTGGGCCGACCGGTTCGCCGCGCTACCCGAGGAACAACGGGCGGAGGCCGCCCGCGCGTTGGTGCGCGACGTGACCGCCGCCGTTCTCGGCCACACCGACTCGGCCGCCATCGATCCCGAGCACGGCTTCAAGGAGATCGGGTTCGACTCACTGGCCGGGGTGGAGCTGCGTAACCAACTGCACATCGCCACCGGCGTACGGCTGCCCGCCACGGCCACCTTCGAGCACCCCACGCCGGCGGCGCTCGCCTCCCACCTCCTGCGCGCGCTCAGCACCCACACCGAGGACACCGCGACACCGGACCCCATCGCGGAGCGGCTCGCCGCGCTGCGGCCGGCGGTCGCGGCGGCGGCCTCGGAGCCGGAGGGGTACGAGCGGGTCACGGCCCAGCTCCGCGCGCTGCTGTCCACTGCCCATACGGCGGGGATGGACACGGCTGCCGCCTGGGCGAGCGGCGAGACCGTGACGGACGAGGAGTTGTTCGCGCTGTTCGACCAGCGCGAATGAGCGACATGCGCTTGAGACTGCCCCATCTGCAGCGACGGCACGCCACGGAGGCCGGCCCCCCGTACGGCACCCCGGCGGGCGCGCCTCGGCTGCGTGGGTCAGGGGCCCGGACAACGTGGGGCCGGCGGCCACCGGTGGGATCGGTGGCCGCCGGCCGGGGGAGGAGCGGCGACGCGCTGGTTGCCGAAGGGGCGGCGCCGGGTCTGCCGCGCCCGCCGGGTACCGCGCCGGGATGACGTCGGGCCGGCGCCGCCGGCGGCGGGCGCGTCGGCGAGGTGTACGACTGTGGTCAGGCGGTCAGGTGCTCAAGGGGGCAGACGCTCAATCAGGCAGACAGCCAGGCAGGCAGACAGACAGCCAGGCGGGCAGACGAGCAGGCGATCAGGCGGGCAGCGGGATCGGGAGTTCCAGGCGGTCGTCCGAGGTGAGGATGGCCTGTTGGAGTGCCTGGAGGTCGCGGCATGGTTCGAGGCCCAGCTCCTCGTTGAGCGTCTTGCGGGCCGACTGGTAGACGTGCAGCGCGTCGGCGCGCCGCCCGGAGCGGTAGAGCGCCAGCATCAGTTGGCGGTGCAGGGCCTCCCTGAGCGGGTGCTCCGTTGCCAACTGGTAGAGGTCGCTGACGAGTTCGCGGTGTCGTCCCAGCATGAGTCGGGCGTCCATCAGCATCTCGACGCACTCCAACCTGGCCTCGTACAGCCAGGTCTGGAAACCCTCCAGGATCGGTCCGCAACACACGTCGTCGAGCAGCGGTCCGCGCCACAGGGCGAGGGCGCTCTCGAAGCTGTGGGCCGCCTGTCCGTAGCGGTGCGCTCGGGAGTGGTGGCGCCCGTCGTTCACCAGGCGCTCGAAGTGTCGGATGTCCAACTCGTCGGAGCCCAGGCGCAGGACGTAGCCGGGCGGGCGCGTGAGCACCGGGCTCTCGTCGCGGTCGGGGCGGTTGAGGAACTTGCGGATCTGCGAGACGTACACGTGGAGCCCGGCGATGACACGGCGCGGGGGCTCCTCGCCCCAGATCTCCGTGATGAGGTGGTCGACGGGGACCACCTGGTCCGAGCGGACGAGGAGAACGGTGAGTAACACCTCTATCTTCCGCGCCCTGATGGAAGACTTTTCCTCTCCATCGACCACGCGGAGAGGCCCCATGATTTCATATCGCACGGCGTGTCCCAGTCGCTGAAAGCGGTGAATTGTCGTATTCCGTAGACGGACTCTTTGCGGTGTGCGAGCGGGTGCCAACCCTGGTTGACGTACGGATCGTGGGACCGTAACGGGCACCTGCCCGCAAGTCGGCCCTTTTGGCCTCACAGGGCCGTTTCCGTTGGTTTACGTCGTGCGACACCGAGGCCACATATCCCCCGTCTCTATGGCGGTTCCCTCGACGGACCGGGCGGCAATGCGAAGCGGGTTCTCGCAGGTTACTGAAACGCCTCTGCGAGTTATTCCGTTCGCTTGCTGAGAATCGGAAAACCGCACCCGTCGGGCGCTGTCTCCAGGAATGACGATACGCCGCTCGCCTACGCCGGACAGGTTAATGCACCCCTGTTCCGTCAGACCCCTGCCCCAGTTGCCAACTCCGCACCCCCTAGGGGCGGAACGGGGTGTTCGCGGGAGTGCCGGGCACCCTGCGCGACCGACGGGTGGTCCGGGCCGCGGGCCTGGTGGGGGTGGTCGGCGGCCGGGGGTGCTGGTGCCACCGCGGGTGCTGGTGCGACGCGTGTGGTGCCGCGCGTGATGCCTGGTCAGCCCGGACTCGGGCCGGCTGTTGGGGGCGCTAGGGGGGTGGCCTTCGGCGCCGACACGTCGGGTGCCGGCGCCGAAGGTCGGGTCCCTGGCCGCGCCGCACTCGGGGCCGGTGGGGCGGCGGTGCGGCCTGGTAGGGGTGTCTCAGGGCTTGTGCGCGACCACGATCACACATCCGGCGCTCGGCACCGTCGGCAGCGCCTCCTTGGCCGCGTCGAACACCTCCTGGACCGAGATCCCGTGCGTGGCCTCGAAGTCCTTGCGGCAGCGCAGGATGCCGTCGATCATCCGGTTGGCCGTGTCCTTGGTGTTCTCGGTGACGTCCTTGACCTCGTCGAGGACCAGCCCGGCGGCGGCGATCAGCTCCGGCCAGTCCTCCAGCCTGACCAGCGAGGAGACGACGGACGGGTCGGTGGGCTCCTGGTAGCTGCCGTCCTCGGGCGGGGTCACGTCGGTCAGTACCACCCGACCGCCCGGCACCAGCACCCGCGTCATCTCGCGCAGCGCCGTCAGCCGTTCCATGTGGTTGATCGACTCGAAGGCCAGCACGGCCTCGAAGGACTCCGCGTCGAAGGGCATCGCCATGGCGTCCGCGAACTGGAACTTCACCTGCTCCGACCTGCCCGCGGCCGCCGCCCGTTCAAGGCCCTGCTTGACCTGCTGCTCGCTGATGGTGATGCCCAGTACGTCGGCCCCGGTCGAGGTCGCCACGCGCATCGCCGGCTTGCCGATCCCGCAGCCCACGTCGAGCACCCGGTCGCCCGGCCCCACGCGGAGCCGTTCGATGAGCAGGTCGGTGAACCGGTCGGTGGCCTCCTCGACGGTGGCCGTGTCCTCGGCGTTCTCCCAGTACCCGAAGTGGAAGTTGTCGTCCCACGCCATCTGGAGCAGCGGGCCCAACGAGCTGTAGTAGTCGGACACCTGGCCGCTCGGCGGAACGGACGCTTGGGGCATGACTCTCCTCCTGTGTGCTCGGCGACCGGGCTGGCCGTCAAGGGGCCACCACGGGGCCCACTCGTGAACTGATGGTCCAGTGGCGCGATAACACCGGGCTAAAGTCACCGGCCGCGACCTGTTTGGCGTGCCTTTAGAGAGGCAGACCACGCTGGCGACGTGCTCGCACCGATCACTCAAGTCCGGAGCGGAGTGCCGCCAATGACCCATGACGACCGGAAGTCTTTTCCTGCTGAGCTCCGTACGAGGCGTGATGGCTAGCACCGATCCCACCCGGTCACCCCGGTCCGTAACTCCCATCGCCGTCGTGGGCCTTGCCTGCCGATTTCCGCGGGCGGCGAGTCCCCGTGAATTCTGGCGACTGTTACGCGATGGTGAAAGCGCCATTTCCGCGATGCCCGACGACCGCCGACGCGCGGAAAGCGTCGACGCGGCGAGCGGAGCGACCGACGAGGCCCGTTCCATTCACTGGGGCGGATTCCTGGACCGCGTGGACACATTCGACGCCGAATTCTTCGGCATCGCGCCGCGCGAGGCGCTCGCCATGGACCCCCAGCAGCGACTGATGCTGGAGCTGGCCTGGGAGGCGCTGGAGGACGCTGGCACCCTCCCCGAGACCCTGGCGGGCAGCCGCACCGGCGTCTTCGTGGGCGCCATGTGGGACGAGTACGCCGCCCTGCTGCGCCGGCACGGCGCGCTCGCGGACAACCGGTACCCGATGACCGGCCTGCACCGCAGCGCCATCGCCAACCGCGTCTCCTACGGACTCGGACTGCGCGGTCCCAGCCTGGCCGTCGACGCGGCCCAGTCCTCCGCGCTGGTGGCCGTACACCTGGCCTGCGAGAGCCTGCGCCGTGGCGAGTGCACCCGGGCACTGGCGGCCGGCGTCAACCTGATCCTCGGCGAGGACAGCATGGACGCGGCCACCGCCCAGTTCGGCGGGCTCTCCCCGGACGGCAGGTGCCACACCTTCGACGCCCGGGCGAACGGGTTCGTACGGGGCGAAGGCGGCGGCGCGGTGCTGCTGCGGCCCCTGGAGGCGGCGCTGCGCGACGGCGACCCGGTCTACTGCGTCATCCGGGCCAGCGCCGTCAACAACGACGGCGCCACCGACGGGCTCACCGCACCCAGCCAGGGCGCCCAGGAAGAGGTGCTGCGCCGCGCCTACGAGCAGGCCGAGGTGGCCGCCGCCGACGTCCAGTACGTGGAGCTGCACGGCACCGGCACACCCGTCGGCGACCCGATCGAGGCCGCGGCCCTCGGGGCCGCGCTGGGCCGGGACCGGTCGGCCGGGGCGCCGTTGCGGGTGGGCTCCGCGAAGACGAACGTCGGTCACCTGGAGTCAGCCGCCGGAATCGTCGGGCTGCTCAAGGTGGCGCTCTCCCTCACGCACCGCGCGCTGCCGCCGAGCCTGAACTACGCCACACCCAACCCGCGCATCCCGCTGGCCACCCTGGGACTTGAGGTGCAGCGGGAACTGGGCCAGTGGCCGAGGCCCGACCAACCCCTGGTCGCCGGCGTCAGCGCCTTCGGCATGGGCGGCACCAACGCCCACCTGGTGCTCACCGAGGCACCCGACCTCGAGCCGACCCCGTCGTCACCCACCGCCGAGTCCGCCCCGGCGCGCCGCGCCCACCCGAGCCCCGCCCCCGTCGCCTGGACGCTGTCGGCCAAGACCGAGCAGGCGCTGCGCGCCCAGGCCGCGCGGCTGCGCGCACACCTGGCCGAGGAGCCCGACGCGGACCCGGCGGCCGTCGGGTACGCGCTCGCCACTCGCCGGACGGCCTTCGCTCACCGCGCCGTGTTGCACGGACACGGGCGGGACGAGCTGCTGGCCCTGTTGGACGCGGCCGAGCGGGGCGCGGACGCCCCGGGGCTGGCCCGTGGCCGGGCCACCGGCGGAAAGGTCGCGCTGCTCTTCAGCGGCCAGGGCAGCCAGCGGCTGGACATGGGCCGCGAGCTGTACGACACCTACCCGGTCTTCGCCGCCGCCCTGGACGCGGCCATCGACCACCTCGACCGCCACCTGGACCGGCCGCTGCGCGAGGTCCTGTTCACCACACCGGACGCGCCAGCCGTCCCGGCCGCGCCAGAGGCTCCGCACGTACCCGATGCGCCAGCCGCGTCGCCCAGCGCGCTCGACCAGACCGCGTACACCCAGGCCGCCCTGTTCGCTATCGAGGTCGCCCTCTACCGGCTGGTCGAGTCCTGGGGCCTGAGGCCGGACTACCTGCTGGGTCACTCGGTGGGCGAGATCGCCGCCGCCCACGTCGCCGGGGTGTTCTCGCTCGCCGACGCCGCCGCGCTCGTCGCGGCCCGCGGGCGGCTGATGCAGGCCGTCACGGAACCGGGCGCGATGGCCGCCTGGCAGGCCGGCGAGGACGAGGCGGCCGAACTCCTCGCGCGGTACGCGGGTCGGCTCGGCGTCGCCGCCGTCAACGGACCCGCGTCGCTCGTGGTCTCCGGCGACGCGGACGCCGTGGACGAGGCGACCGCCGCCTGGCGCGCCCGTGGGCGCAAGGCGTCCCGGCTGCGCGTCAGCCACGCCTTCCACTCCCACCACATGGACGGCATGCTCGACGCGCTACGGGCCGTCGCCGCCGGCCTGACGTTCGCCACGCCGACCATCGACGTCATCTCGAACGTGACCGGCGAGGTGGCCACCGCGCGGCAACTCGGCTCGCCCGACTACTGGGCCGAACACGCCCGCGGCGCCGTCCGGTTCATGACCGGCGTGCACACCCTGCACGCGGCCGGCGTCGACACGTTCCTCGAAATCGGCCCCGACGCCCCGCTGACCGTCATGGCCCGCGAGTGCTTCACCTCCATGCCCGAGGCCGGACGAGGCGGCGCCGACCGACCTCGGCCCGCCGCCCTGGCCACCCTCCGCCGCCAGCGCCCCGAGGCCACCACCCTCACCTCCGCCGTGGCCCAGGCGTACGTACGGGGCGTGCCGCTGCGCTGGGAGCGGACCTTCGACGGGGCCGGCCACCCTCGGGTGACCCTGCCGACCTACGCCTTCCAACGGCAGCGCTTCTGGCCGGCGGCCGAGCCCGGGCCGGCGGGCGCGCGGCGAACCGGACACGGTGGCACCCACATCCCGGCCCGCGTCAACGGCACGGCCCTGCCCGGACCCGCCCCCGACGCGCCCACCCCGCCCGAACCCGCCGCCTCACCCCTGCGGAGCAGGCTGGGCGGGCTGACCGACGCCGAGCGCGACCAGGTACTGCTGGACCTGGTACGGGCCAAGGCGGCGCTGGTCCTCGGCCACGCGACGGGCAGCGCCGTCGACCCGCACCTGACGTTCAAGGAACTCGGCTTCGACTCGATGGCCGCGGCCGAGCTGAGCGAACAGCTCAGCGACGCGGCCGGGCTGCCACTGCCCGCCACGCTGACGTTCGACCACCCCACGCCCACGGCCGTGGCGGCCGAACTGCGCGCCCAGACCGGCGACGGTCCCGGCGCCTCGTCCGAGCCGCACCGGTCGGCGCCCGCCGTGGCCGGCACCGACGAGCCCATCGCCATCGTCGCCATGAGCTGCCGCTACCCGGGAGGCGCCAGCACCCCCGAGGAGCTGTGGCGCCTGGTGGCCGGACAGGTCGACGCCGTGGGCCCCTTCCCCACCGACCGGGGCTGGGACCTGGCGGGCCTCTACCACCCCGACGCCGACCACCCCGGCACCAGCTACGCCCGCGAGGGCGGCTTCCTCTACGACGCGGCCGAGTTCGACGCCGCCTTCTTCGGGATCAGCCCGCGCGAGGCACTGGCGATCGAACCGCAGCAGCGCCTGCTCCTGGAGGCCGCCTGGGAGGCGTTCGAGCGCGCCGGCATCGACGGCCCGGCGCTGCGCGGCAGCGACACCGGCGTGTTCGTGGGCGCCACCGCGCAGGACTACGGCCCGCGACTGCACCAGGCCGCCGGCGGCATCGATGCCCACCTGCTCACCGGCGTCACGCCCAGCGTGGCCTCCGGCCGGGTGGCCTTCACCTTCGGCCTCGAAGGGCCCGCCGTCACCATCGACACGGCCTGCTCATCGTCCCTGGTAGCCCTGCACCTGGCGGCCCAGTCGCTGCGACAGGGCGAGTGCGCGCTGGCGCTGGCGGGCGGCGTCACGCTGATGGCCTCACCCGGCATGTTCACCGGCTTCTCCCGCCAGCGCGGCTTGGCCCCCGACGGCCGGTGCAAGCCGTTCGCCGCCGCGGCCGACGGGACCGGCTGGGCCGAAGGCGTGGGGCTGGTCCTCCTGGAGCGGCTCTCGGACGCCCGGCGCAACGGGCACGAGGTGCTCGCCGTCGTCCGTGGCTCGGCCATCAACCAGGACGGTGCCAGCAACGGCCTGGCCGCGCCCAACGGCCCCGCCCAGCAGCGCGTCATCCGCCAGGCACTGGTCAACGCCGGGATCGCCGCGACCGAGGTGGACGCCGTGGAGGCCCACGGCACCGGCACCACCCTCGGCGACCCGATCGAGGCACAGGCCCTGCTCGCCACCTACGGCCAGGGCCGGCCCGACGACCAGCCCCTGTGGCTGGGCTCGGTCAAGTCCAACATCGGGCACACCCAGGCAGCCGCCGGCGTCGCCGGCGTGATCAAGATGGTGATGGCGCTGCGCCACGCGGAGCTGCCGCCGTCGCTGCACGCCAACGAGCCCAGCCCGCACGTGAACTGGGCCGCCGGCGGCGTACGCCTGCTGACCGAGCCCGTGCCGTGGCAGGCGGGCGAGCGCCCGCGCCGGGCCGCCGTCTCCTCGTTCGGCATCAGCGGCACCAACGCCCACCTCATCGTGGAGCAGGCCCCCGCCGCACAAGACGCGGAACGCCCGAACCAGGGCGGCCAGGACGCGCCGACGCCGGCCGCCGTCACCGTCGGCGGCGTCGTGCCCTGGGTGCTCTCGGCGCGTGGCCCGCAGGCGCTGCGCGGCCAGGCCAAGGCGCTGGTCGAGCGGCTGCCGGCCGCCCTGGAGGCCGGCGCCACGCTCGCCGATATCGGCTTCTCGCTGGCGACCCGACGGACGGTGTTCGAGCACCGGGCCGTGGTGCTCGGCCAGGACCGGGACGAACTGCTGGTCGGCCTGGAGGCGCTCGCGGCCGGCGAGACCTATCCCGGCGTGGTGGGCCCCGCCGCGCCCCCGACCGGCAACAGCGCGCGCGGCCCCGTCCTCGTCTTCCCGGGTCAGGGTTCGCAGTGGGTGGGGATGGGCGCGGGGTTGTTGGAGTCCTCGTCGGTGTTCGCGGCGCGGGTGGGTGAGTGTGAGCGGGCGCTGGCGCCGTACGTGGAATGGTCGTTGACCGAGGTGCTGCGCGGTGGTGTGGGCGCGGCTGATCTGGGTCGGGTTGATGTGGTGCAGCCGGTGTTGTGGGCGGTGATGGTGTCGTTGGCCGCGGTGTGGGCTGATCAGGGTGTGAAGCCTGCCGCTGTGGTGGGTCACAGTCAGGGTGAGATCGCGGCCGCTGTCGTCGCCGGTGCGCTGTCGTTGGAGGACGGCGCGAAGGTGGTGGCGCTGCGGAGCAGGGCACTGCGCCGCCTCGCCGGTGGCGGTGCCATGGCCTCGCTCGGCATGAGCCAGGCTGAGGCGACGCCGTGGCTGGCCGGGTTGGGTGAGGCGGCGTCGGCGGTCGTCGTGGCGGCCGTCAACGGCCCGGGCTCCGTGGTCGTCTCCGGCCCGCCCGAGCAGGTACGGCACGCGGTGGAAGGCTGGCAGCGCACCGGCGGCCGGGCCCGCCTGATCGACGTGGACTACGCCTCGCACAGCCCCCAGGTCGACGTGATCGCCGACGAGTTGACCGAACTCCTCGCGGGCGTCGAGCCGACCGGTTCCGACGTCGCCTTCTACTCGACCGTCACCGCCGAGCGGCTGGACACGAGAGAGCTGACCGCCGCGTACTGGGTGACCAACCTGCGGGAGCGCGTACGCTTCGCCGACGCCGTGCGTCGGCTGCTCGAAGCGGGCCACCGGGTGTTCATCGAGGCCAGCACCCACCCCGTGCTCACCGTGGGATTGCAGGAGTCCTTCGACGAGGCGGCGGTGGCGGCCGTGACCGTGCCCACGCTCCGGCGCGAGCAGGGCGGCCCGGCACAGTTGGCGCAGTCGGTGGCGCAGGCGTTCGCCGCCGGAGTCGCGGTGGACTGGTCCCGGTGGTTCGCCGCCGAACCCGCGCCCCGCGTCGTGGACCTGCCGACGTACGCCTTCCAACGCGAGCGGTACTGGCTCGCCCCGGCCGGCGGAGGCGCCGGCAACCCGGCCGACCTCGGGCTCACCACCTCCGGACACCCGCTGCTCGGCGCCGCCGTCGAGGTCGCCGACGGCACCACCCACGTGCTCACCGGACGGCTGTCGACGCGGACCCACGCCTGGCTCGCGGAGCACGAGGTGGCCGGCGTCACCCTGGTGCCGGGCACGGTGCTGCTGGAGTGGGCGCTGCGCGCCGCCGACGAGGTGGGCGGCGCGGGCGTGGACGAACTGGCCCTCCAGGTGCCCCTGGTGCTTCCCGCCACGGGCGCGCTGCGCGTCCAGGTCGTGGTGGGCGAGGCCACCGCCGACGGCCGCCGCGACGTACGGATCTACTCACGCGCCGACGAGCCCCAACCGTCCAGCCTGCCCTGGCTGTGCCACGCGGAAGGCGTACTGGCTCCGCCGCGGACCGAGGCCACCGAGCCCGACCAGCCGATCGGAGCCTGGCCGCCGCCCGCCGCCGAGCCCGTGGACCTGGCCGAGTTCACCGCCCACAACACCGCCGACGGCTACGGCTACGGGCCCGCCTTCCAGGGCCTGCGCGCCCTGTGGCGACACGGGGACGAGGTGCTCGCCGAGGTCGCGCTGCCCAAGGCGGCGGGCGACCACGAGGGTTACGGCATCCACCCGGCCCTGCTGGACGCGGCGCTCCAGCCCGCGCGCCTGGTCCCCACCCCCACGGCGGACGAGGACATCGACGGGCGGGTGTGGATGCCGTTCAGTTGGACCGGGGTGACGCTGTGGGCCGGTGAGGCGCGCAGCGTCCGGGTCCGGCTCAGCCCGCGTCAGGACGTGGCGGAGGGGGAGCGGGCGCTGCGCGTCACGGTCACCGACGGAACCGGCGCGCCCGTGCTTACCGCCGACGCGCTGGTGACCCGCCCCGCCGACGGGAACCACCTGCGCGCCGTGGCCAGCCGGGGCGTGGAGGGCCTGTTCACGCTGGACTGGGCCCAACTCGCCACGGCGCGCGGGACCGACACGCCCGCCGACGCGGACTGGGCACTGCTCGGCGACGACCGGCTCGGCCTGACCGAGCCCGGCACCGGCGGCCCGCACGGCCCCACCCGCCACCCCGACGTGGCGACGCTGGTGGCATCGGCCGCCGACGGCGCGCCCGTACCCGCGACCGTGCTGACCCAGGCACTCGGTAGCGACACACCGACCGACACCCAGGCCGACGCGCTGCGCCTCGCCGAGAACCTGTCGCGCCAGGTGCGCGACTGGCTGGCCCGCCCCACCCTGGCCGACAGCCGGCTCGTCGTCATCACCCGTGGCGCCGTGGCCACCGACGACGGCGAACCCGTCCGCGACCTGGCCGGCGCCACCGCATGGGGGCTGGTCGGCGCCCTCCAGGCCGCGCACCCGGGGCGGCTGCTGCTGCTCGACACCGACGAGGACACCGCCGTACTGCCCTCGGTGGCGCTGCGGGCCGGCGAGTTCGACGAGCCTCGGCTCGCGGTACGGGCCGGCCGGGTGCTGGCACCGCGCCTCACCCGGGCCACCGCCCCCGCCGAACCAGCCACCGACGGGACCGACGCGCTCGACTCGGACGGCACCGTCCTGGTCACCGGCGGCGACGGGCCGCTGGGCGAGCTGATCGCCGAGCACCTGGCACGTACGGGACAGGCCAAGCACCTCCTGCTCGTCAGTCCACCCGGCGCGGGCGACGACGGGACGGGCGAACTCGCGGACCGGCTCGACGCGTTGGGCGCCACGCCACGGTTCGCGTCCGCCGACCTCGCCGACCCCGAGGCGGTGGCCGCGCTCGTCGCCGCTGTCGACCCCAAACACCCGCTCACCGCCGTCATCCACACCTCGGGCGGTCACCCGGCGGCGCGGACGGCCACGGACGGGCCCACGTCCGCTGGTGAGGGCACCGTGGACGCCACCGGACACCTGGCCCGGTTGTGGGCCACCCGGGCCGGCGCCGTCGCGCACCTGCACGCGGCCACCGCCGGGTTGCCCCTCACGCTGTTCGCGACGTTCGCGTCGGCCGCCGGCACCCTCGGCGTCGCCGGGCGACCCGAGGACGCGGCGGCCGACGCGTACGGCGCCGCGCTGGCGACCCACCGGCGCACGCTCGGCCTGCCCGGCCTCGCGGTGGCCTGGGGGCCCTGGGCCGCGGACGGGGCCGCGCCAGCGCCGCGTTCCGGCATCGAGGCGCTCCCCACCGAGCAGGCGCTCACCCTCTGGGACGCCTCCCGCCGCCACGGCGGCAGCCACCTGGTGGCCGCGGCCATCGACCCCCGCGCACTGGCGGCACTCCCCGTCGACACGGTGCCGGCCGCCCTGCGCGGCCTGCTCACGGTCGGCGTACGCGGACGGCGCAGCGCGGCCGAGGCCGGTGCGGGACGGCCGGTGGACTGGGTGGCACAGCTCGCCGGACTCTCCGCCGACGAGCGCCACCGAACCCTGCTGACCCTGGTCCGGGGGCACGCGGCCACGGTGCTCGGGCACGCCGACGCCGACGCGGTCCAGGTGGACGCGAGCTTCAAGGACCTCGGCTTCGACTCGTTCACGGCCGTGGAACTGCGCAACCGACTCGCCGCCGCCACCGGGCTGCGCCTGCCGGCCGCCCTCATCTTCCGCCACCCGACACCGGAGGGCATCGCCACGCACCTGCTCCAGCGGATCGTGCCCGACGAGACACAACCCCCGGCGCACGGCACCGCCGAACTGGCGCTCACCGACCTCACCCGGCTGGAGAACACCCTGACCAACGCGGCGCTGGCGGACAGCGACGCCGGCGCCGTGCTGTCCCGACTGGAAAGCCTGCTGACCCGGCTCAAGGCGGAACACAAGCCGGCAAGCGAAGGCAGCGCCGCGCAACGACTGGAATCCGCGTCCGCGGACCAGGTTCTCGACTTTATCCACAACGAACTCGGGGTGTCCTGAATGCGCCGGACGCCACCATCGCCGAAGGCCGGGTGACTCCCATGGTGAACGAAGAGAAGCTGGTCGAGTACCTCAAGCGCGTCTCCGCCGAACTGCACGACACGCGTCAGCGGTTGCGCGAGGTCGAGGAGCGGTCCCAGGAGCCGATCGCCGTGGTGGGCATGGCTTGCCAGTTCCCCGGTGGGGCCCGCACGCCCGAGGAGTACTGGGAACTCATCGTCTCCGGTGTGGACGCGATCGGCGACTTCCCGACCGACCGAGGGTGGGACCTGGAGAACCTCTACCACCCGGACCCGGGCCACTACGGAACCAGCTCGGTCAACCAGGGCGGGTTCCTCTACGACATGGACCGGTTCGACGCCGCCTTCTTCGGCATCAGCCCGCGCGAGGCGCTGGCCATGGACCCGCAGCAACGCCTCCTGCTGCACACCGCGTGGGAAGCGCTGGAGCGGGCCGGAATCGACCCGTTCACGCTCAAGGGGACGCGGACGGGCGTCTACGCCGGCATATCCGGCCAGGACTACCTGTCCCGCACCATGCGCATCCCCGAGGGCTTCGAGGGTTACGCCACCACGGGCGTACTGCCCAGCCTGCTGACCGGCCGCGTCGCGTACACCCTGGGCCTGGAGGGCCCGGCCGTCACCGTCGACACCGCCTGCTCCGCATCGCTGGTCGCCATGCACCTCGCCTGCCAGGCGCTGCGCCAGGGTGAGTGCACCCTCGCCCTGGCCGGCGGGGTCAACGCCATGGCCACACCGCTGATGTTCACCGAGTTCTCCCGCCAGCGCGCCCTCGCCCCCGACGGGCGCTGCAAGTCCTTCGACGCGGCCGCCGACGGCACCGGCTTCTCCGAGGGCGTCGGTCTGGTCGTCCTGGAACGGCTCTCTGAGGCGCAGCGCAACGGCCACCGCGTGCTCGCCGTCATCCGTGGCTCGGCCATCAACCAGGACGGCGCCAGCAACGGCCTCACCGCGCCCAGCGACGTCGCCCAGGAGCGCGTCATCGGCCAGGCGCTGGCCAACGCCCGGCTGGGCCCGTCCGACGTGGACGCCGTCGAGGCGCACGGCACCGGCACGGCCCTCGGCGACCCCATCGAGGCCGAGGCGCTCATGGCCACCTACGGGCAGGAACGGCACCCCGACCGCCCGCTCTGGCTGGGCTCCGTCAAGACACACATCGGCCACACCCACGCGGCAGCCGGTGTCGCCGGCGTCATCAAGATGGTGATGGCCCTGCGTCACGGCCTGCTGCCGGGCAACCTCCACCTCCACCAGCCCACCCCGCACGTCGAATGGGACGACACGGCGGTCCGGCTGCTGACCGAACACGTCCCGTGGGAGCAGCACGGCCGCCCGCGCCGGGCCGGCGTCTCCTCGTTCGGCATCTCCGGTACGAACGCCCACCTCATCCTGGAGCAGGCACCCGAGCCGACACCCGCGACGGACCCGACGCCCGAGCCGACCACTTCGACGGTCCCCGACGCCCCGCTGCCCTGGGTGCTCTCGGCCCGCACCGCCGACGCCCTCCGCGACCAGGCCGCGGCACTGCTGCGCAGGGTGACCGCCGCCCCCGACCTCTCCCCGCGCGACGTGGGGTGGTCCCTGGTGACCACACGCGCGGCCTTCGAGCACCGGGCCACCGCCGTGGCCCCCGACCGCGAATCCCTCATCGCGGCCCTGACCGCCCTGGCCTCCGGCGACACCCATCCCCAGCTCATCCACCCCTCGCACCCCACCGTCGGCGGTGTGGGCCCGGTGTTGGTCTTCCCGGGGCAGGGTTCGCAGTGGGTGGGGATGGGTGCGGGGTTGTTGGAGTCGTCTGCGGTGTTCGCGGCGCGGGTGGGTAAGTGTGAGCGGGCGCTCGCGCCCTACGTGGACTGGTCGCTGACCGAGGTATTGCGGGGTGGGGTAGACGCGGCTGACCTGGGTCGGGTTGATGTGGTGCAGCCGGTGTTGTGGGCGGTGATGGTGTCGTTGGCCGCGGTGTGGGCTGATCAGGGTGTGAAGCCTGCTGCTGTGGTGGGTCATAGTCAGGGTGAGATAGCGGCTGCTGTGGTTGCTGGTGCGCTGTCGTTGGAGGACGGTGCGAAGGTGGTGGCGCTGCGGAGCAAGGCACTACGCCGCCTTGCCGGTGGCGGCGCCATGGCCTCGCTCGCGTTGAGCCAAGACAAGGCCGAAGAGTTCCTGACCGGCCTCGGCGACGACGCGGCGGGTGTGGGTATCGCGGCCGTCAACGGGCCGGGGTCGGCGGTGGTTTCCGGTCCACCTGAGCTGGTTCAGCGTGCCGTTTCCGCGCTGGAGGCGTCAGGTGGGCGGGCTCGCCTGATTGACGTGGACTACGCCTCGCACAGTCCACAAGTTGACGAGATCGCCGATGAACTCCACGAGGTGTTGGCGGGTATCAGCCCGTCCCAGGGTGAGGTGGCGTTCTACTCCACCGTCACTGCCGAACGTATCGACACCACCACCCTGGACACCGCCTACTGGGTGACCAACCTGCGCGAGCAGGTCCGCTTCGCCGACGCCGTACGCCAGCTCCTGGCCGACGGCCACCGCGTCTTCATCGAGGCCAGCACCCACCCTGTCCTGACCGTCGGGCTCCAGGAATCCTTCGACGAAGCCGGAGTCGAAGCCGCCGCCGTACCGACTCTCCGCCGCGAGCACGGCGGATTGGAGCAGTTGGCGCACTCCGTGGCACACGCGTACGCGGCCGGCGTGGCTGTGGACTGGACCCGCTGGTTCGCGGGTGAACCCGCGCCGAGCGTGGTGGATCTGCCGACGTACGCGTTCCAGCGGGAGCGGTTCTGGCTGGACGGGCACAGCGGGGAGACCGGGCGCGGTGGCGACCCGGCCGATCTGGGGTTGGCCTCGGCCGGGCACCCGTTGCTCGGGGCGGCCGTGGAACTGGCCGACGAGAGTTCCCGCCTGTTGACCGGACGGCTGTCCGCACAGTCGCCGTCGTGGCTGGCCGAACATGTCGTGGCCGGCAGCGTGTTGGTGCCCGGGGTGGCGCTGGTGGAGTGGGCGCTGCGGGCCGCGGACGAGGTGGGCAGCGGTGGGTTGGACGAGCTGGCGCTCCAGGTGCCCCTGGTGTTGCCCGCCTCCGGTGGCGTTCGGGTGCAGGTCGTGGTGGGGGAGGCCGGCGCGGACGCGCGGCGTGACGTACGGATCTACTCGCGTTCGGACGGGGAGTCCGCCGACCCCTGGCTGTGCCATGCCGAGGGCGTGCTCGGCCCGCCGGCGGACGCGGCGACGCGGGGCGAGGGGCTGGGTGGTGTCTGGCCGCCGGCCGGCGCTGAACCGGTGGACCTGACCGACTTCTACGAGCGGTCGGCGGCGGCCGGTTACGCCTACGGCCCGGCGTTCCAGGGGGTGCGAGCCGCCTGGCGCCTCGGCGAGGACGTGTACGCGGAGGTGGAGCTGCCCGAGGCGGCGGGGGAGCGGGACGGGTTCGCGATTCACCCGGCGCTGCTCGACGCCGTCATGCAGCCGACTCTTCTGTTCGACGCCACCGATACCGCCACCGGTACCGCCGACCCGGCTGCCGGTGAGGGCCAGGTGTGGATGCCCTTCTCCTGGAGCGCGGCGTCCCTGTGGGCCGCCGAGGCCAGCTCCGTACGGGTGCGCCTCTCGCCGCGTCCCGGCGGGGCGGCGGGGGAGCGGTCGCTGGGCCTGACCGTGGCCGACGCCGTGGGCGCGCCCGTGCTCAGCGCCGACTCCGTGGTGCTGCGACGCGCCGACGTCGGTCAGGTGCGCGCCGCGCGTGGGCGCGGCGCGGACGACCTGTACGCGCTGGAGTGGACGCCGCTGTCGGTACCGGCGGCTGGGACGCGGCCGGCCGCTCCCGCGCTGGCGGTACTCGGTGACGACCCGTACCAACTCGCCAGTTCGCGCTTGCCCGACGGCGGGTCGCCCGTGGTGTACGACGACATCGCGGCGTTGGTGGCGCGGTGTGAGGCCGGCGCGCCGGCGCCCACGGTCGCGCTGCTGAGCGTCCCCGCCTCCGGCGCGGAGGGCGCGGAACTCGCCGCCGCGGGGCTGGCCGCGACGCGCCGGGTCCTTGAGGTCGCGCAGGAGTGGCTGGCCGCGCCGCGGCTCGCCGACGCGCACCTGGTCGTGGTGACGCGGGGCGCGGTCGCCGAGGGCGAGCCGGGTGGCGGCAGTGGGGCCGTGGACGAGCGGTGGGTGGACGCGGCCGGCGCCGCCGTGTGGGGCCTGGTGCGCAGCGCGCAGGCCGAGAACCCCGGCCGGCTGGTCTTGCTCGACCTGGCCCCGAACGCCGTGGTGACCCCGGACGCCGTGGCGGGCGCCGCCCGGGACGCGGTGGCCGCTGGCGAGTGGCAGGTGGCGCTGCGCGCCGGGCGCGTGCTCGTACCCCGCCTCGTACGGGCCGACGCGGCCAGCGAGCTGGTACCGCCAGCCGGCGAGCGGGCCTGGCGGCTGGCCGCCCACTCCACCGGCACGGTGGAGCACGTGACGGCGGCGGCCTGCCCCGAGGCGTTGGCGCCGCTCGCGCCGGGACAGGTACGCGTTGACGTACGCGCCGCCGGCGTCAACTTCCGGGACGCGCTGATCGCGCTGGGCATGTACCCCGGCGGCGCGACCTTCGCGGGCAGCGAGGGCGCGGGCGTCGTGGTCGAGGTCGGCGACGATGCCACCGGGTTGGCCGTGGGTGACAGGGTGTTCGGCCTGTTCGAGGGCGCGTTCGGTTCGCTGGCCGTGGCGGACTCCCGCATGGTGGCGGCCGTTCCCGACGAGTGGGGCTTCACGCAGGCGGCCTCGGTGCCGGTCGCGTTCCTCACGGCCTGGTACGGGTTGGTGGAGTTGGGTGGGTTGGTCGCGGGTGAGTCGGTGTTGGTGCACGCGGCGGCTGGTGGTGTGGGGATGGCGGCGGTGCAGGTGGCGCGGCATGTGGGGGCGGAGGTGTACGCGACGGCCAGCCCCGGCAAGCACGAGGTGTTGGAAGGGCTGGGGATCGACGCGGCGCACCGGGCCAACTCGCGTGAAGTGGGTTTCGAGGCGGCGGTTAGAGACGCCACGGGCGGCCGTGGCGTGGATGTGGTCCTGAACAGCCTGGCCGGTGAGTTCGTGGACGCGTCGCTGCGGCTGCTCGCCGACGGCGGCCGGTTCGTGGAGATGGGCAAGACCGACCTTCGTGACCCCGAGCGGCTCGCCGTGGACCACCCGGGCGTGCGCTACACCCCCTTCGACCTGCTTGCCGACGCGGGACCGGACCGCATCGCCGCCATGCTCGGCACCCTGCGCAAGCTGTTCGCCGACGGCGTGTTGGCCCCGTTGCCGTCGCGGGTGTGGCCGTTAGCGCGGGCGCGGCAGGCGTTGCGGCATCTGAGTCAGGCCAGGCACACGGGCAAGCTGGTGCTGGACGTGCCGGCAACCCTCGACCCCGAGGGCACCATCCTGATCACCGGCGGCACCGGCACCCTCGGCGCGCACGTCGCGGAGCACCTGGCGCGCACGGGGCGGGTTCGGCATCTGTTGCTGGTCAGCCGCAGTGGCCCGCAGGCACCGGGTGCGGGCGAACTGGTGGAGCGGTTGGCCTCCGCCGGTGCCTCGGCCCAGGTGGTGGCGGCCGACGTCACGGACCTGGCAACCGTCCAGGACCTCGTCACCGGCATCGACCCGGCCCACCCCCTCACCGGCGTCATCCACACCGCGGGCGTCCTCGACGACGCGATGTTCCCCTCCCAGGACGCGGAGCGACTGGCCCGCGTCTGGGACGCCAAGGCCACGGCCGCGGCCCACCTGCACGCCGCGGCCAGGGACCTGCGGCTGGGCATGTTCGTCCTCTTCTCCTCCTTCGCCTCCGCCCTGGGCACACCCGGGCAGGCCAACTACGCCGCCGCCAACGCCTTCTGTGACGCGCTGGCCGCCCACCGCAGGGCCATCGGGCTGCCGGGCCTCTCGCTCGCCTGGGGGCTGTGGGCCGACACCAGTGGGCTGACCGCCCGGCTCGCCGCCGCCGATTACGCCAGGATCGGCCGCCTCGGCATCAGGGCCAACAGCACCGAGCAGGGGTTGGCCATGCTGGACGCCGCCTGCGCGCACGGGCAGCCGCAGCTCCTCGCGCTCCGCCTGGACCGGCGGGCCCTGGCCGGCCAGCCGACCGAGGGGCTGCCGGCCCCGCTGCGGGCCCTGGCCGCGGCCGGCGCCGGCGCCCCGCGCCGGATCGCCGCCGCTGCCCACGGCTCCGCCGACCTGGCCGGCCAGCTCCGTGGACTGCCCGCCAGCGAACAGCACCGCACCCTGCTCGGCCTGGTCCGTACGCACGCCGCCACGGTCCTCGGGCACGCCGACTCCGGGACGGTGCAACCGGACACCTCCTTCAAGGAGTTGGGCTTCGACTCGCTGACCGCCGTGGAGCTACGTAACCGCCTGTCGGCCGCCACCGGCCTGCGGCTGCCCGCCGCCCTCGTCTTCGACCACCCCGAGCCCGCCGCGCTGGCTCGCCACCTGCTCGACCAACTCGACCTGGGCGGCGCGCCACCCACCTCCGGTGACACGGGCGGTCCGCTGTTCGCCGAACTCGCCCGACTGGAGGGCGCGTTGACCGGTGACGCTGTCGCTGGGTTGGACGCGGGCGCGGTCACGGCCCGCCTGGAGACGCTGCTGGCGAAGTGGAAGGCCAGGAGCGCCCCGGTCGAAGAGGAGGCCGCGGCGGACATGCTGCACACCGCGTCGGCGGACGAGTTGGTGAGCTTCATCGACAACGAACTTGGCCTGTCATGAATTACTTGGGCGCGCATATCGCTGAAAGCCGGGTGACCCTCCGTGGTGAATGAAGAGAAGCTGGTCGACTACCTGCGCCGGGTGACCAGTGACCTGCACAGCACGCGCACTCGCCTGCGCGAGGTGGAGGAGCGGTCCCAGGAGCCGGTGGCCGTGGTCAGCATGGCCTGCCGCTATCCGGGCGGGGTCGCGTCACCGGAGGACCTGTGGCGCCTCGTGCACGCCGCGGAGAACGCGATCGGGGATTTCCCCACCGACCGTGGCTGGGACCTGGACGGCCTCTTCCACCCGGACCCGGACCACGCCGGCACGAGCTACGCCAGGCAGGGCGGATTCCTCTACGACGCGGCCGCGTTCGACCCGGAGTTCTTCGGCATCAGCCCGCGCGAGGCCCTCGCCATCGACCCGCAGCAGCGGCTGCTGCTGGAAACGACGTGGGAGCTGTTCGAGCGGGCCGGCATCGACCCGCAGACGCTGAAGGGCTCACCCACCGGCGTGTACGCGGGCGTCGCCCTGCCCGGCTTCGGCACCCCGCACATCGAGAAGGACGCCGAGGGCTACCTCGTCACCGGCAACGCGCCGAGCGTGCTGTCCGGGCGGGTCGCCTACACGCTGGGCCTCGAAGGTCCCGCGGTGACGGTGGACACCGCCTGTTCCTCGTCGTTGGTGGCCATGCACTTGGCGGCGCAGGCGCTGCGACAGGGCGAGTGCGCCCTCGCGCTGGCCGGCGGCGTCACGGTGATGAGCATCCCCAACGTGTTCACCGAGTTCGCCCGGCAGCGCGGCCTGGCCGCCGACAGCCGCTGCAAGGCGTTCGCCGCCGCCGCCGACGGCACCGCGTTCTCCGAGGGCGTGGGTCTGGTGCTCCTTGAGCGGCTCTCGGACGCCCGGCGCAACGGGCACGAGGTGCTCGCCGTCATCCGCGGCTCCGCCGTCAACCAGGACGGGGCGAGCAACGGGCTCACCGCCCCCAACGGGCCGTCCCAGCAGCGCGTCATCAGCCAGGCGCTGACCAACGCCAGGCTGGCTCCGGAGGACATCGACGCGGTGGAGGCGCACGGCACCGGCACCCGCCTCGGCGACCCCATCGAGGCCCACGCCCTGCTCACCACCTACGGGCCCGACCGCCCCGCTGACCGGCCCCTGTGGCTGGGCTCGGTCAAGTCCAACATCGGACACACCCAGGGCGCGGCCGGCGCCGCCGGCGTCATCAAGATGATCATGGCGATGCGACACGAGGAGCTTCCCCGCACCCTGCACGTCGACGCGCCCACGCCGCACGTGGACTGGTCCGGCGACGCCGTACGCCTGCTCACCGAGCCCGTGCCGTGGCCGCGTGGCGAACGCCCGCGCCGGGCGGCCGTCTCCTCCTTCGGCATCTCGGGCACCAACGCCCACCTGATCCTGGAACAGCCACCCGCCGCCGAGCCCGCCGAACCCCCGGCCGCCCCCACCGCGCCCCGGCCCGAGGGCACCCCGCTGGCCTGGACGCTCTCCGGCCGCACCGAACAAGCCCTGCGCGACCAGGCCCGGGCGCTGGCCGACCACCTCGCCGCCCACCCCGACCTGTCCGCGTCCGACATCGGCTGGTCGCTGGCCACCACCCGCTCCGCCTTCGAGCACCGGGCCGTGCTCATCGACGTACACCGCGAGCAGCTCACCGAGGCCCTGCACGCGCTCGCCGACGGCCGCCCACACCCCGGCCTGCTCCGAGCGGAGTCACCCGCGCGGCCCGGTGGAACCGCCTTCCTGTTCACCGGGCAGGGAAGCCAGTACCCGGGCATGGGACGCGAACTCTACGACCGCTACCCGGTGTTCGCCGCCGCCGTCGACGAGGCGTGCGCCCACTTCGACCCGCTGCTCGACCGGCCGCTGCGCGCCGCCCTGTTCGCCGACGAGACACCCGCCGGCCCCGAGGGCGACGACACCCAGGACCACCCCCTGCACCAGACGGGCATCACCCAGGCGGCCCTGTTCACCCTGGAAACCGCGCTGTACCGGCTCGTCACCTCCTTCGGCGTCACCCCCGACTACCTCACCGGGCACTCCGTGGGCGAGCTGGTCGCCGCGCACGTCGCGGGCGTTCTGTCGCTGGCCGACGCCTGCACCCTGGTCGCCGCCAGGGGACGGCTGATGCAGGCGCTGCCGGCCGGCGGCGCGATGATCGCCGTCGAGGCCACCGAGGAGCAGGTGAGCGAACTGCTCGCCGGGCGCACCGACCGGGCCGCGCTGGCCGCGGTCAACGGCCCCACCGCCGTCGTCGTCTCCGGCGATCTGGAGGTCGTCCACGAGATCGCCGAAACGCTGCGCGAGCGGGGCCACAAGACCAAGCGGCTGCGCGTCAGCCACGCCTTCCACTCGCCCCGCCTGGACCCGATGCTCGCCGACTTCCGCGCGGTCGCCAGCGGCCTGACGTACCACGCCCCGCAGATCCCGGTGATCTCCAACCTGACCGGGGAACTCGTCGGCGCCCAGCACCTGACCGACCCCGATTACTGGGTGCGCCACGTGCGCGAGCCCGTACGGTTCCATGACGGCCTGCGCACCCTCCAGGGCGAGGGCGTCGTCCGCTACCTCGAACTGGGCCCCGACGCCGTCCTCGGCACCATGGCCCGGGCCGCCATCGACGGCGAGGCGGGCCAGGGCGAGCCCGCGTTCGCCGCCGTGCTGCGCAAGGGCCGCGACGAGCCGCGCACCCTGCTCACCGCGCTCGCCCACACCCACATCGACGGCGCCACCGTCGACTTCGGCGCCACCGTGCCCGGCGGTGGCCGCACGGTGCCCCTGCCCACCTACCGCTTCCAGCGGCAGCGCTACTGGCGGCCGACGCCCGCCGCCACCGGTGACGTGCGCGCCGCCGGCCTCGGTAGCACCGCGCACCCCCTGCTCGGCGCCCTGGTCGAGCCCGCCGACGGCGGCCTCCTGCTCACCGGGCGGCTCTCCCTGCACACCCACCCCTGGCTGGCCGACCACGCCATCCAGGACACGGTCCCCCTGCCAGGCACCGCCTTCCTCGAACTGGCCCTGCTGGCCGCCGCGCAGGCGGGCTGTGACCTGGTCGAGGACCTCACCCTGGAGTCGCCGCTGATCCTGCCCGCCACCGGTGCGGTGCAGGTCCAACTCGCCGTCGGCGCCCCGGACGCCACCGGGCGCCGCACGGTCACCATCCACTCCCGGCCGGCCGACGACGACGCCACCGGCGGCAGCGGCCCCGGCTCCTGGCACCAGCACGCCGCCGGCCTCATCGCCGACGCGGCCAGCGCCACCCCGACCCACCCCGCGCCGACCGGCACCAGCCCGGCCGAGCCGTGGCCACCCACCGGCGCCGAACCCATCGACGTGGCCGGCCTGTACGCCCGCCTGACCGACCAGGGTTACGCCTACGGGCCCGCGTTCCGTGGCCTGCACGCGGCCTGGCGGGACGGTGACGACATCGTCGCCGACGTGCGCCTGAGCACCGGGCAGCGCGCCGACGCCACCGGGTACGGACTGCACCCCGCCCTCCTGGACAGCGTGCTGCACCCGCTGGAAGAGCTGTGGGGCACCGACCGGGACCAGACCACCGACCCCACCCAGGAGCAGTCGCCGCGCACCGTGCGCCTGCCCTTCACCTTCGGCGGCGTACGACTGCACGCAGCCGGCGCCACCCGGCTGCGGGTACGCATCACCCAGACCGCCGCCGACCAGGTCAGCCTGGAGCTGACCGACACCGGCGGCGCCCCCGTCGCCACCGTGCGCCACCTCGGCGTGCGGGAGATCCCCGCCGAGCAGTGGCGGGCCCACCGCGCCGCCGTCGACGACACGCTCTACCGACTCGACTGGCAGGCCCACGCACCGGCCGCCGACCAAGGCGAGGCGACCGGCCGCTGGGCCGTCGTCGGAGCGACCGACCTCGGCCTGCCCGGCGCGGCCGGCGCGGCCAGCGTCAGCACCTACCGCGACCTGGCCGAGCTGCGCGCCGCCGTCGCCGCCGGCGCCGCCGCCCCGGCCACGATCGTGCTCGCCACCCTCGACCGGGCCGACGGCGACGACGTACCCACCCAGGTGCGTGACAGCGCCCACCGCCTGCTCGCCGACCTCCAGGGCTGGCTCGCCGACGACGCGCTGGCCGCCACCCGGCTCGCCATCGTCACCCGTGGCGCGGTCAGCACCGACGCCAGCGAACCGCCCGCCGACCTGGCCGGCGCCGCGCTGTGGGGCCTGGCCCGCTCCGCGCAGGCCGAACACCCCGGCCGCGTCCTGCTGCTCGACATCGATGACAGCCCAGCGTCCCAGCGGGCGCTGCCCGCCGCCGTGGCCACCGCACTGGCGGGCGACGAGGAGGAACTCGCCCTGCGCACCGGCACGTCGTGCGTGCCGCGACTGGCCAGGTTCCGGCCCGACCCGCAGGCCACCGCGCCGGCGCTCGACCCGCTGGGCACCGTACTCATCACCGGCGGCACCGGCGCGCTCGGCCGCCAGATCGCCCGGCACCTGCTCACCACCCACCGGGCCCGGCACCTCCTGCTGGTCAGCCGGGCCGGCCGGGAAGCCCCCGGCGCCGCCGAACTCGCCGCCGAGCTGACCGACCTCGCCGAGCGGGCCGGGCACCCGGCCCAGATCACCATCGCCGCCTGCGACACCAGCGACCCGCGAGCCCTGGCGGCCCTGCTCGACGCCATCCCGCCGGCCCATCCGCTGACCGGCGTCATCCACACCGCCGGCGTCCTGGACGACGGTGTGGTCAGCGCCCTGACCTCCGCCAGGCTCGACGCCGTACTCGCCCCCAAGCTGGACGCCGCCTGGCACCTGCACCAGCTCACCCGCGAGCTGGACCTCGCCGTCTTCGCCGTCTTCTCCTCCGCCGCCTCCCTGGTCCGCAGCGCCGGCCAGGCCAACTACGCGGCGGCCAACGCGTTCCTGAACGCGCTCGCCGAACACCGCCGCGCCCAGGGCCGGGCCGCCACCTCCCTCGCCTGGGGCCTGTGGGGCCACTCCGGCGGCATGACCGACCACCTCAGCGACGCCGACCTGGCCCGCATGACCCGCTCCGGCGTCGCCCCCGTCCCCCCGGACCAGGCGCTCGCCCTGTTCGACGCGGGGCTCGCCGCTCCGTACGCCACCGTGCTCCCCGCCCGCTTCGACCTGGCCGTACTGCGCGCCCAGGCCCACGCCGGACCGCTGCCGCCCGCGCTGCGCCGCCTGGTGCCGGCCGCGCCCCGCGTCGGGCAGGCGCCGGCCGACACCGCCGCCTGGAGCACCCGTCTGGCCGGGATGCCGCCGGCCGAACAGGAGGCCGCGGTCGCCGACCTGGTACGGGAGCAGGTCGGCACGGTCATCGCGCACCCCGCGCCGGAGACCATCGACCTCGGCCGGGCCTTCCAGGACCTGGGCTTCGACTCGCTCACCGCGCTCGACCTGCGCAACCGGCTCAGCGCCAGCACCGGAATCCGGGTCCCGGCCACCGTCATCTTCGACTACCCGACCCCCGACGCCCTCGTCCGCCACCTGCGCGACGAACTCATCGGCGCGGCCCCGCGACGCCAGACCCCCGCCCCGGCGCCGGCCGCCACCGACGACGACCCGATCGTCATCGTCGGCATGGCCTGCCAGTACCCGGGCGGCGTCGGCTCGCCCGACGACCTGTGGGACCTGGTCTCCTCCGGCACCGACGCCATCGGCGCCTTCCCCACCGGCCGTGGCTGGCCACTGGGCGAACTCTTCGACCCCGACCCCGACCACGTCGGCACCAGCTACGCCAGCGAGGGCGGCTTCCTGCACGACGCCGACCGCTTCGACGCCGCGTTCTTCGGCATCAGCCCGCGCGAGGCCGTCGCCACCGACCCCCAGCAACGGCTGCTCCTGGAGACCGCCTGGCAGACCTTCGAGTCCGCCGGCATCGACCCCGCCAGCGTGCGCGGCAGCCGGTGCGCGGTCATCACCGGCGTGATGTACGACGACTACGGCAGCCGCTTCCTCGGCCGCACCCCCGAGGGCGTCGAGGGGCGGCTGATGACCGGCAGCACCCCGAGCATCGCCTCCGGGCGCGTCGCCTTCACCTTCGGCCTCGAAGGCCCGGCGCTGACCGTGGACACCGCCTGCTCGTCCTCGCTTGTGGCCATGCACCTGGCCGCCCAGGCGCTGCGCCAGGGTGAGTGCACCCTGGCCCTTGCCGGCGGCGTCACCGTCATGGCCACCCCCAACACCTTCGTCGAGTTCTCCCGGCAGCGCGGCCTGGCCGCCGACGGCCGCTGCAAGCCCTTCTCCGCTGCCGCCGACGGCACCGGCTGGGGCGAGGGCGTGGGCCTGCTCCTGCTGGAACGACTCTCGGACGCCCGGCGCAACGGGCACCGTCCGCTGGCCGTCGTGCGCGGCTCGGCCATCAACCAGGACGGCGCCAGCAACGGGCTCACCGCCCCCAACGGCCCCGCCCAACAACGCGTCATTGCCCAGGCGCTGGCCAGCGCCGGCCTGACCACCGCCGACGTGGACGCCGTCGAGGCACACGGCACCGGCACCACCCTCGGCGACCCGATCGAGGCACAGGCCCTGCTCGCCACGTACGGCCAGGACCGGCCCGACGACCAACCCCTGTGGCTGGGCTCGGTCAAGTCCAACATCGGGCACACCCAGGCAGCCGCCGGCGTCGCCGGCGTGATCAAGATGGTGCAGGCCATGCGGCACGGGGTGCTGCCCGCCTCGCTGCACGTCGACACCCCGACGCCGCACGTCGACTGGGAGTCCGGCAGCGTCCGCGTGCTGACCGAACAGGTCGAGTGGCCCGGCCGGGAACGCCCGCGCCGCGCGGGCGTGTCGTCCTTCGGCATCAGCGGCACCAACGCCCACATCATCCTGGAGCAGGCACCACCGGAGGCGCCGCGACAGCCCACCGAGCCCGACCCCGCCGGCGGAACCGGCCAGGCCCAGGCCCCCACCGAGGCCATCGTGCCCTGGGCCGTCTCGGCCCGTGGCCCGCGGGCACTGCGCGACCAGGCCGCCGCACTCGCCCGCCGGGTGATCGCCGACCCCGAACTCGACCTGGCCGACATCGGCTGGTCGCTGGCGACCACCCGCGCGCTCTTCGAGCACCGTGCCGTCGTCGTCGGCCAGGACCGCGACGAACTCCTGGTCGGCCTGCAGGCACTGGCCGCCGGCGAGACCTACCCCGGCGTCATCGGCCCCGACACACCCCCGACCGGTGCCACCGCCGGCGGCCCCGTACTCGTCTTCCCGGGCCAGGGTTCGCAGTGGGTGGGCATGGGCGCCGGGTTGCTGGAGTCCTCACCGGTGTTCGCGGCCCGGGTGGCCGAGTGTGAACGGGCTCTCGCCCCGTACGTGGACTGGTCGCTGACCGAGGTACTACGGGGCGGCGTGGACGCGGCCGACCTGGGCCGGGTGGACGTGGTGCAGCCCGTGCTGTGGGCCGTGATGGTCTCCCTCGCCGCGGTCTGGGCCGACCAGGGTGTGACCCCCGCGGCCGTGGTGGGCCACAGCCAGGGTGAGATCGCGGCGGCCGTCGTCGCCGGCGCGCTGTCCCTGGAGGACGGCGCGAAGGTGGTGGCGCTGCGCAGCGGGGCGCTGCGCCGCCTCGCCGGTGGCGGGGCGATGGCCTCGCTCGCGCTGCGCGAGGACGCGGTCGTCGAACTGCTGGCCGACCTGGGCGAGGCGACGGCGGGCGTGGGTGTCGCCGCCGTCAACGGCCCCGGCTCCGTCGTCATCTCCGGCCCCGCCGAACAGGTACGGCACGCCGTCACCCACTGCGAGGAGAGCGGCGGCAGGGCGCGCCTGATCGACGTGGACTACGCCTCGCACAGCCCACAGGTCGACGAGATCGCCGACGAACTCCGCGACCTGCTCGCCGGTGTCGAGCCCGGCCCGGCCAACGTGCCGTTCTACTCGACCGTCAGCGCGGAACGCCTGGACACGACGGAGCTGACCGCCGCGTACTGGGTGACCAACCTCCGCGAACGGGTCCGCTTCGCCGACACCACGGCAAGGCTCCTCGCGGCGGGCCACCGGGTGTTCATCGAGGCCAGCACCCACCCCGTCCTCACCGTCGGGCTCCAGGAAGCCTTCGAGGAGGCCGGCCTGGCGGGCGTCACGGTCCCCACACTCCGCCGCGACCAGGGCGGCCCCGCCCAACTCGTGCGCGCGGTCGGACAGGCGTTCACGGCCGGTGTCGCCGTGGACTGGACCCGCTGGTTCGCCACCGACCCCGCGCCGCGCGTCGTGAGCCTGCCCACGTACGCCTTCCAGCGCGAACGGTACTGGCTCGACGGCGACACCGGCCGCGGCGCCGACCCCACCGACCTGGGCCTGACCACCGCGGACCACCCCCTGCTCGGCGCGGCCATGGAACTCGCCGACGGCAGCACCCACGTGCTGACCGGCCGCGTCACCGCCCACGCGCACCCCTGGCTGGCCGAGCACGTGGTGGCCGGCGCCGTCCTGGTGCCGGGCGCCGCGCTGGCCGAGTGGGCGCTGCGCGCCGCCGACGAAGCGGGCTGCGCCGGCGTCGAGGAGTTGACGCTCCAGGCGCCGCTGGTACTCCCCGCCGACGGCGGCGTCCGGGTCCAGGTCGTCATCGACGCCCCGGCGGACGACGGCCGGCGCGAGGTACGGGTCTACGCACAAGCCGACCACGACGCCGGCACCTGGACCCGCCACGCCGAGGGCGTCCTCGGCCCGGCGGCCCCCGCCGGCCCGGACCTCGGCACGAACTGGCCCCCGGCCGGCGCCGAACCCGTGCTCGTCGACGCCTTCTACGAGCAGGTCAACGCGGCCGGTTACGCCTACGGGCCGGCGTTCCAGGGGCTGCGGGCCGCCTGGCGGCACGGGCCCGACGTGCTCGCCGAGGTCGCCCTGCCCGACGCGGCCGGTGCCCCCGACGGCTTCGGACTCCACCCGGCCCTCCTCGACGCAGCCCTGCACCCCGCCCGACTCCTCACCTGGCCCACCGAGACCCCGGACGCGGAGGCCGACCCGGCCGACCAACTGTGGCTGCCCTTCTCCTGGCAGGGCCTCGCCCTGTGGGCCGCCGACGCCCGCACGCTCCGGGTCCGGCTCACCCCGCTCCCGTCACACGGCGCGGGCGAACGCGCGCTGCGGGTCGCGGTGGCCGACGCGGCGGGCCAACCCGTGCTGAGCGCCGACGCACTCGTGCTGCGCCCCGCCCGCACGGACCAACTCCGCGCCGCCGACGCCCCCGGCGCCGACGGCCTCTACACGCTGGAGTGGACGCCCGTACCCACGCCGGCCGACGCCGACGCCCCCACCCGGCGGTCGGCCGCCGGCGGCTGGGCCGTACTCGGTGACGACGTCTTCCAACTCGCCGGGCTCCCGGTACCGGACGGCTCCACCGTCGCCAGCTACCCGGACGTCGCCGCGCTGACAGCCGCCCTGGACGCGGGCGCGCCCGCCCCGACCACCGCCCTGCTCAGCGTCGTACGCACCGGGCCCGGGGCCGGGACGCCCGACGACGACCCGGCCGGCGCCGGCCTCGCCCTGGCCCAGCACGTGCTGGACGTGGCGCGCGACTGGCTGGCCGAGCCCCGTACCGACGACGCCCGACTCATCGTCGTCACCCGTGGTGCCGTCACCACCGACGACGCCGACCCCGGCAGCGCGGGAGCCGAACCGGCCACCCGCGCCACCGACGTGGCCGCGGCCGGCGTGTGGGGCCTGATCCGCAGCGCGCAGGCCGAGAACCCGGGCCGCTTCGTCCTCCTCGACCTCGACCCCGCGCCGGAGCGGCCCGCCAAGGCCCCGGTGGAGAGCGTGCTGCGCGCCGTGGACCTGGACGAGCCGCAGCTCGCGGTGCGCGCGGGCCGCGTCCTGGTACCCCGCATGCGACGGGCCGGCGCCCTCGGCGCCGAACTCGTCGCCCCGGTCGCCGCCCCCGCCTGGCGGCTGGCCTCCGAGGGCACCGCCACCCTCGACAGCGTCGTCCCCCGCCCCTGCCCGGAGGCGCTGGAACCGCTCGCCGAGGGCCAGGTACGCATCGAGGTGCACACCGCGGGCATCAACTTCCGCGACGTACTGATCGCCCTCGGCATGTATCCGGGCAACGGTGTCTTCCGCGGCAGCGAGGGCGCCGGAGTCGTACGGGAAGTCGGCCCCGGGGTGACCGAACTGGCACCGGGCGACACCGTGTTCGGCCTCTTCGAAGGCGCCTTCGGGCCGGTTGCCATCGCCGACGCCCGCCTCGTCACCCCGCTGCCGGAGGGGCTCGACCCGCGCGAACTCGCGGCCGTGCCCACCGTCTTCCTCACCGCCTGGTACGGCCTGGTGGACCTGGGTGGCCTGGCCCCGGGCGAGTCGGTACTCGTCCACGCGGCCACCGGCGGCGTGGGCATGGCCGCCGTGCAGATCGCACGCCACCTGGGCGCCGAGGTGTACGCGACGGCCAGCCCTGGCAAGCACGGCGTGCTGGAGGAGATGGGCATCGACGCGGCCCACCGGGCCAACTCCCGCGACCTGGACTTCGAGGCGATGATCCGGGAAGCCACCGGCGGGCGGGGCGTCGACGTCGTACTCAACAGCCTGGCCGGCGAGTTCGTGGACGCCTCGCTGCGCCTGCTCGGCGACGGCGGACGGTTCGTCGAGATGGGCAAGACCGACATCCGCGACCAGGACGCCATCGCCGCCGCCCACCCGGGCGTGCGCTACCAGGCGTTCGACCTGGTACCCGACGCGGGCCCCGACCGCGTCGGGCAGATCCTGCGCACCGTACGCGACCTGCTGGTCTCCCACGACCTGCGCCCCGCCCCGGTCCGTGGGTGGCCACTGGCCCGGGCCCGGCAGGCGTTGCGCCACCTGAGCCAGGCCAGGCACACCGGCAAACTGGTCCTCGACGTACCCGCCGCGGTGGACCCCGACGGCACGGTCCTGATCACCGGCGGCACCGGAACCCTCGGCGCCCTGGTCGCCGAACACCTGGTACGGGCCTGGGGCCTGCGCCACCTGCTCCTGGTGAGCCGCCGTGGGGCCGAGGCGCCCGGCGCCGACGAACTCGTCGACCGCCTCGCCGGCCTCGGCGCCGACGTGCGCGTGGTCGGCGCCGACGTCACCGACGCGGCAGCCGTCCGCGACCTCGTCACCGGCATCGACCCGGTCCACCCACTCACCGGCGTCATCCACGCCACCGGGGTCCTGGACGACGCCGTACTCGCCGCCCAGACACCGCGGCGGCTGGCCAGGGTGTGGCAGGCCAAGGCGACGGGCGCCGCCCACCTGCACGCCGCGACGAAGGACCTGCGACTCGGCATGTTCGTCGTCTTCTCCTCGGCCGCGGGCACCCTGGGCGGCCCCGGCCAGGCCAACTACTCGGCCGCCAACGCCTTCTGCGACGCGCTCGTCGCCCACCGCCGTGACCTCGGCCTGCCCGGCGTGTCCATCGCCTGGGGCCTGTGGGCCGACGCCAGCGGCATGACCGGCCACCTCGACAGCGCGGACCTGGCCCGCATGGCACGCTCGGGCGTGGGCGCCCTCACCACCGCCCACGGCCTCACCCTCCTCGATGCCGCCACCCAACACGGCGCACCCCACCTGATCGCCGCGGACCTCGACCCGCGCACCCTGTCGGCCCAGCCGAGCGACACCCTGGCCGCCCCCCTGCGCGGCCTGACCAGCCAGGCCACGACGGGCCGCCGACAGCGGCGCACGGCCAGCGCCACCAGCGAGCCACACACCGTCGACTGGACCACCCGCCTCGCCGGGCTGACCGCGGCCGAAGCGCACCGCACGCTGCTCACCCTGGTCCGTACGCACGCCGCGACCGTGCTCGGCCACCCCGACGTGGACGCGGTGCCCGCCGACGCCAGCTTCAAGGAACTGGGCTTCGACTCGCTGACCGCGGTGGAACTACGCAACCGCCTGTCGGCCGCCACCGGCCTACGACTGCCCGCCGCCCTCGTCTTCGACTACCCCGAGGCGACCGTGCTCGCGGACCACCTGCTGCAACGCCTCGCCCCCGGCGAGGCCGAGGCCCCCGGGCCGGACGCGGCAGACCCCGTACTGGGCGAACTGGCCCGACTGGAACACACCCTCGCCGCACTGACCCTGGACGACGAGGGCCGCCAACGCGTCGCCAAGCGCCTGACCGGGCTGCTCAGCAAGGTCAACGAACGGACCAGCGAGCGCACCGGCGGACACGACTTCAGCGACCTCGACACCGCGTCGGACGACGAGATGTTCGCCCTGATCGACCGCGAACTGCCCTGATGGAGGAGCAAGAACTGATGTCGGACACGGAAGACAAGCTCCGCCAGTACCTGAAGCGGGTCACGGTCGACCTGGGCGAGACCCGGCAGCGGCTGCGCGACGTGGAGGAGCGCCTCAACGAGCCGATCGCCGTGGTCAGCATGGCCTGCCGCTTCCCGGGCGGCATCGACTCGCCGGAGGACTTCTGGGAGCTGGTCGCCACGGGCGGCGACGCCATCGGCGAGTTCCCCACCAACCGGGGCTGGGACCTGGAAAGCCTGTACCACCCCGACCCCGACCACCCCGGCACCAGCTACGTCCGCCGCGGCGGCTTCCTGGACGGCGCCGACCAGTTCGACGCCCCCTTCTTCGGCATCAGCCCGCGCGAGGCCCTGGCCATGGATCCCCAGCAACGACTGCTGCTGGAGGTCGCCTGGGAAACCCTGGAACGCGCCGGCATCGACGCCGCCACGCTCAAGGGCACGCCCACCGGCGTGTACGCCGGCGCCGGCATCCTCGGCTTCGGCACCCCGCACATCGAGCGCAGCGCCGAGGGCTACCTGCTCACCGGCAACACACTCAGCGTCGTATCGGGCCGGGTCGCCTTCACCCTGGGCCTCGAGGGCCCCGCCGTCACCGTGGACACGGCCTGCTCCTCGTCCCTGGTGGCCATGCACCTGGCGGCCCAGTCGCTACGCCAGGGGGAGTGCACGCTCGCGCTGGCCGGCGGCGTCACGGTCATGCCCAACGCCAACCTGTTCACCGAGTTCTCGCGCCAGCGCGGCCTGGCCCCCGACGGCCGGTGCAAGCCGTTCGCTGCCTCCGCCGACGGCACCGGCTTCTCCGAGGGCGCCGGCATGGTGCTCCTGGAACGGCTGTCCGACGCCCGCCGCAACGGCCACCGCGTCCTGGCCGTACTGCGCGGCTCGGCGGTCAACCAGGACGGCGCCAGCAACGGACTCACCGCCCCCAACGGGCCGTCCCAGCAGCGCGTCATCCGCCAGGCGCTGGCCAACGCCGAACTCTCCACCTCCGAGGTGGACGCCGTCGAGGCACACGGCACCGGCACCACGCTCGGCGACCCCATCGAGGCCGACGCCCTGCTCGCCACCTACGGCCAGGACCGCCCGGACGACCAGCCGCTGTGGCTCGGCTCGGCCAAGTCCAACATCGGACACACCCAGGGCGCGTCCGGCGTCGCCAGCGTCATCAAGATGGTGCTGGCCATGCAACACGGCCTCCTCCCGGCCTCGCTGCACATCGACGCGCCCACCCCGCACGTCGACTGGAGCGGCGGCGGCGTACGCCTGCTGACCGAGCCCGTCGACTGGAACCCCGGGCGCCCCCGCCGGGCCGGCGTCTCCGCCTTCGGCATCTCCGGCACCAACGCCCACCTCATCCTGGAACAGGCCCCCGAGCCCGAGCCCGCACACGACGACCCCGCGCCCACCCCGGCCGACGCGGCGCCGACCGCCAACACCGTGGTGCCATGGGTGATCTCAGCCCACAGCGACGACGCGCTACGCGCCCAGGCCCGGGCCCTGATCGCCCGCCTGGCAGCACAGCCCGACCTGACCCCCACCGACGTGGGCTGGTCCCTGACCACCACCCGCACCACACTCGACCGCCGCGCCGTCGTGACCGGCCGAACCCGCGACGACCTCTTCGCCGGCCTCACCTCCTTGGCCGCCGCCGAACCCCACGCCCAGGTCGTGGACCCCGGCCGCCCCACCACACCGACCGGTGTGGGCCCGGTGTTGGTCTTCCCGGGTCAGGGTTCGCAGTGGGTGGGGATGGGTGCGGGGTTGTTGGAGTCCTCGTCGGTGTTCGCGGCGCGGGTGGGTGAGTGTGAGCGGGCGTTGGCGCCGTACGTGGACTGGTCGCTTGCCGAGGTGTTGCGGGGCGGGGTGGACGCGGCTGACCTTGGGCGAGTCGATGTGGTGCAGCCGGTGCTCTGGGCCGTGATGGTGTCCCTCGCGGCGGTGTGGGCTGATCAGGGGGTTAAGCCTGCCGCTGTGGTGGGTCATAGCCAGGGTGAGATCGCCGCGGCCGTGGTCGCTGGTGCGCTGTCCTTGGAGGATGGCGCGAAGGTGGTGGCGCTGCGGAGCAAGGCACTGCGCCGCCTTGCCGGTGGCGGGGCGATGGCCTCGCTGGCGTTGGGCCAGGACAAGGCTGAGGAGTTCTTGGCCGGGCTTGGTGAGGGTGCGGCGGGTGTGGGTATCGCGGCCGTGAATGGGCCGGGGTCGGCGGTGGTTTCCGGGCCGCCCGAGCAGGTTCAGCACGCCGTTTCCGCGCTGGAGGCGTCAGGCGGCCGGGCTCGGCTGATCGATGTGGACTACGCCTCGCACAGTCCGCAGGTTGACGAGATCGCCGGCGAGCTGCACGAGGTGTTGGCGGGTATCAGCCCGTCCCAGGGCGAGGTGGCGTTCTACTCCACCGTCACCGCCGAACGTATCGACACCACCACCCTGGACACCACCTACTGGGTCACTAACCTGCGCGAGCAGGTCCGTTTCGCGGATGCCGTACGCCAGCTCCTGGCCGACGGCCACCGCGTCTTCATCGAAGCCAGCACCCACCCCGTCCTGACCGTCGGACTCCAGGAAGCCTTCGACGAAGCCGGGGTCGAAGCCGCCGCCGTACCGACTCTTCGCCGCGAGCACGGCGGGTTGGAGCAGTTGGTGCTGTCCGTGGCGGCGGCCTTCGCCGCCGGGGCCACGGTGGACTGGACGCGCTGGTTCCCCAGTGACCCCACGCCCCGCGTCGTGGACCTGCCCACGTACGCCTTCCAACGCCAGCGTTACTGGCTGAACGGAACCGGTGGCCATGGCGGCGATCCCGCCCACCTGGGGTTGACCGCGGCGGGCCATCCGCTGCTCGGGGCCGCGGTCGAGCTGGCCGACGGCAGCGTGCACCTGCTCACCGGGCGGCTGTCCGCCCAGTCGCACTCCTGGCTCGCGGAGCACGTGGTGGGCGGCACGATCCTGGTGCCGGGTGCGGCGCTGGTGGAGTGGGCGCTGCGGGCGGCCGACGAGGTGGGCAGCGGTGGCGTCGAGGAGCTGGCGCTCCAGGTGCCGCTGGTGTTGCCAGCGTCCGGGGCGGTACGCGTACAGGTGGTGGTCGGGGCCGCGAGCGACGACGGGCGGCGCGACGTGCGGGTCTACTCACACCCGGAGCGGGACGCGGCCGACGAGGACTGGGTGTGCCATGCCGAAGGCGTGCTGAGCCCGCCCGGGACGGACGCCGAGCGGGCCGAGGAACTCTCCGGCACCTGGCCACCGGCCGGGGCTGACCCGGTTGACCTGACGGAGTTCTACGACCGGACCACCGCCGCCGGCTACGGATACGGCCCGGCCTTCCAGGGGCTGCGGGCGGCTTGGCGGCAGGGCTCCGATGTGTACGCCGAGGTGGAGTTGCCCGACGCGGCGGGGGAGCGGTCCGGCTACGGCATCCACCCCACCCTGCTCGACGCGGCCCTACAGCCGGCGCTGCTGTTGACGGACCCCGACCCCGACCCCGCCGCCGGCGAGGGACAGGTGTGGCTGCCGTTCGCGTGGAACGGGGTGGCGCTGTGGGCCGCCGAGGCCGGCACGGTCCGGGTCAGGCTCTCCGCGTACCAGCAGGAAGCCGCCGACGAGCGCGCCGTGCGGCTGACCGTGGCCGACGCTGTCGGAGCCCCCGTACTCACGGTGGACTCGGTGGTCACCCGGCCGGCCTCGGCCGACCAGTTGGGTGCCGCCGAGCGCGCGGCCGACGGGTTGTTCACCATGGAGTGGGTCCCGGCGCCCGATGGCGTACGGGACGCCGAGCCGGCCGACTGGGCGGTCGTGGGCCCCGACGTGTGGGGACTGGCCGACGCGTTGCCGGGCTCGGGTCGGGTGTGGAGCGACCTCGGCGCGCTGGTGGCGTCGGTGGGGGAGGGCGGCCCGGTGCCGTCGGCGGTACTGGTGGGCGTGCGGCCGGAGGGCGACGGGGGGCTGGCGGCCGCCGGGTTGCGGGCGGTCGAGGATGTGCTGGGGTTGGCGCGGGGTTGGTTGGCGGAGCCGAGGTTGGCGGACGCGCGGCTGGTGGTGGTGACGCGCGGCGCGGTGGCGGCCGGCGAAGCCGCCGCGACGGACGGGCCGGGTGTGGACGTGGCGGCCTCCGGCGCGGGGGTGTGGGGCCTGGTCCGCAGCGCCGAGTCCGAGAACCCGGGGCGCTTCCTCCTGCTCGACCTGGAGCCGACGGACACCGAGCCGGACACCGAGCCGGATGTCGGGAGCGTGGCGGACGGGCTGCGCGCGGCGCTGGCCGTCGACGAGGCACAGGTCGCCCTGCGGGGCGGCCGGGTGCTGGTGCCGCGGCTGGCGCGGGCGCGGGGCGAGGCACGGACAGCGGCTCGGTCCCCGCTCGACCCCGAGGGCACGGTCGTGGTCGTCGGCGGCACCGGGATGCTGGGTGGTCTGGTGGCCGAGCACCTGGTACGGAACTGGCGGGTCGGCCATCTCGTACTCGCCAGCCGGCGCGGCACCGAGGCCCCCGGTGCCGAGGGACTCGCCGCCCGGCTCGCCGAGTTGGGTGCGACCGTACGTATCGTCGCCTGCGACGTGACCCGCGCCGACGACGTGGCCGAACTGATCGCCGGTGTGGACCCCGAGCACCCGTTGACCGGTGTGGTGCACGCGGCGGGCGTCCTGGACGATGCCGTGCTGACCTCGTTGACGCCGGAGCGGTTGGCGCCGGTGTGGGCGGCGAAGGCCGCGGTCGCGGCACATCTGCACGCCGCCACCAAGGGGCTGGACCTGGGCCTGTTCGTCACCTTCTCCTCGGCCGCCGCCGCCTTCGGCAGCGCCGGGCAGGGGAACTACGCGGCGGCCAACGCGTTCTGCGACGCGCTGGCCGCGCACCGCCGCGCCCGCGGCCTGCCCGGCGTGTCCATCGCCTGGGGCCTGTGGGCCGACGCCAGCGGCATGACCGGCCACCTGACCGAGGCCGACCTGGCGCGCATGACGCGCTCCGGCATCCGCGCGATGGCCAGCGAGCACGCGCTGCGACTCTTCGACGCGGCCTGCGGCCTCGCCGACCCGCAGCCGGTCGCCGTGGACCTGGACCTCGGCGCGCTCTCCCGAGCCGACGACGTGCCCTCCGTGCTGCGCAAGCTGGTCGCCCGCACCCGACGCAGGGCGACCGACGCCGACGCCCAGGGGCCGGCCCTGGCGTCGCGGCTGGCTGGCCTGGACGAGGCCGAGCGGCTCGACGCGGTGGTGGGTGTGGTCCGCGAGGCCGTCGCGGTGGTCCTGGGCTTCGCGTCGGCGTCCGACGTACGGGCCGGGGCGACGTTCAAGGAGCTGGGCTTCGACTCGCTGACGGCGGTGGAGCTGCGCAACCGCCTGTCGACGGCCAGCGGCTTGCGGCTGCCGGCGACGATGGTCTTCGACTACCCGACGCCGCGCGTGCTGGCGGAGTTCCTCCTCACACGGCTCGGCGGCGAGTCGGCCGGACCAGCACGGGTGTTGGACGTGACGGGCTCGGACGAACCGGTGGCCATCGTCGCGATGGCGTGCCGCTTCCCGGGAGGCGCGAACTCGCCGGAGGGCCTGTGGGACGTGGTGGCCGGCGGGCGCGCGGTGCTGGGAGAGTTCCCGGAGACCCGGGGCTGGGACCTGGCCGGGCTGTTCCACTCGGACCCGGACCACCCGGGGACGAGCTACGCGCGGCAGGGCGCGTTCCTGTACGACGCGGACCGCTTCGACGCGGGGTTCTTCGGCGTGAACCCGCGAGAAGCCCTGGCCACCGACCCGCAACAGCGGTTGCTCCTTGAGGCGTCCTGGGAGGTGCTGGAGCGGGCCGGCATCGACCCGGTGTCGCTCAAGGGCTCCGCGACGGGTGTGTACGCGGGTGTCATGTACCACGACTACGCCGCGGGCCTGTCGAGCGCGGGAGACGCCAAGCTGGAGGGTTACGCGATGCTGGCCGGCTCGGGCAGCGTCGTCTCGGGCCGCGTCGCCTACGCGCTGGGCCTTGAGGGGCCGGCCGTGACCGTCGACACCGCGTGCTCGTCGTCGCTGGTGGCGATGCACCTGGCCGCCCAGGCACTGCGCCAGGGCGAGTGCACCCTGGCGCTGGCGGGCGGCGTGACGGTGATGGCGACCCCGGATGTGTTCACGGGCTTCTCGCGACAGCGCGGCCTGGCCCCCGACGGCCGGTGCAAGCCGTTCGCAGCGGCGGCCGACGGCACGGGCTGGGGTGAGGGCGTCGGGGTGCTGCTGCTGGAGCGGTTGTCGGACGCGCGACGCAACGGGCACCGTGTCCTCGCGGTGGTACGGGGCTCCGCGGTCAACCAGGACGGCGCCTCCAACGGCCTGACCGCCCCCAACGGCCCCTCCCAACAGCGTGTCATTCTCCAGGCGTTGGCCAACGCGGGTGTCTCCCCGGCCGAGGTGGACGCCGTGGAGGCACACGGCACGGGGACCACCCTCGGCGACCCGATCGAGGCACAGGCACTCCTGGCGACCTACGGACAGGAGCGCCAGGGAAGCGAACCGCTGTGGCTGGGCTCGGTGAAGTCGAACATCGGACACACCCAGGCGGCTGCCGGTGTGGCCGGCGTCATCAAGATGGTCAAGGCCATGCAACACGGCGTGCTCCCGCCGTCCTTGCACATCGACGAGCCCACGCCCCACGTGGACTGGGAAGCCGGCGCCGTACGACTGCTCACGGAGCCGGTGCGGTGGCCGCGGAACGCCCACCCGCGGCGGGTCGGCGTATCGTCCTTCGGCGCCTCGGGCACCAACGCCCACGTCATCCTGGAGCAGGCTCCCGACCTGCCGGAACCTGTTTCCGGACCGGAAGCCGAGAGCCCGCTGCCCTGGGTGCTGTCGGCCCGCGACCCCGAGGCGTTGCGCGGCCAGGCGGCGGCCCTCGCCGACCGCCTGACGGCCACACCCGACCTCACCCCGACCGAAGTGGGTTGGTCCCTGCTGACCACCCGCACGCTCTTCGAGCATCGGGCGGTTGTCGTGGGTGACGACCGTGACGGGCTCCTGGCCAGCCTGCGCGCGCTGGCCGAGGGTGGGACCCACCCCGCGCTCATCACCCCCACCACCAGGCCCACCACCGGCGACACGGTGTTCCTCTTCAGCGGCCAGGGCAGCCAGCGTGCGGGGATGGGCCGCGAGCTGTATGACCGCTTCCCCCTCTACGCCCAGGCCTTCGACCAGGTCTGCGACCTCCTCGACCCCTACCTCGACCACCCCCTGCGCGACACGGTCTTCACCGGCGGGCCCGACGGCGGTCTTCTGGATCACACCACCTACGCGCAGGCCGGTCTGTTCGCCCTCCAGGTCGCCATGGCACGACTACTGGAATCCCTGGGCGTGCGACCCGACGCGGTGATCGGCCACTCCATCGGCGAAATCGCCGCAGCCCACATCGCCGGCATCCTCGACCTCCCCGACGCCTGCCACCTGGTCGCCCAACGCGCCACCCTCATGGGCAGCCTGCCCCCCGGTGGTGCCATGGCCACCATTAACGCCACCCCCGAAGAACTCCAACCCCACCTCGACCAACACGACGGCCAGGTCAGCATCGCGGCCCTGAACACCCCCGGCAACACCGTCATCTCCGGGCCCACCGAAGCCGTCGAAACCATCCGCACCCACTGGGCCCAACAAGGCCGTAAGGCACGGTCGCTGACCGTCAGCCACGCCTTCCACTCACCCCAGATGGACCCCATCCTCGACCCCTTCACCCAAACCCTCACCACCCTCACCTTCCACGCGCCGACCATTCCGCTGATCAGCAACCTCACCGGGTTGCCAGCCGACCCGGACTTCATCACCACCCCGACCTACTGGGCGCAGCACATCCGTCAGCCCGTCCACTTCCACCAGGCCATCACCCACACCGCCCCCACCACCCACACCTACCTCGAAATAGGACCCGACCCCACCCTCACCACCGCCACCCAACACACCCTGGACCAGCGGGACGGCGAGGCGGACGCGGCGACGGGTGGTGCGCAACCGCTGACCGTCGCGGCGCTGTCCCGCAAGCAACCGGAGGCGCGGGCGTTCGCCCAGGCGCTGGGCAGGCTGCACGTCGCGGGGGGCGAGGTGGACTGGGCGCACTGGTTCCCGGCTGACCCGCCGCCGCGGACGGTCGAGCTGCCGACGTACGCCTTCCAGGGCGAGCGCTACTGGCTGGTCCTCGGCGACAGGGTCGGGGACGTGGGGGCCGCTGGCCTACAGCGTGTCGAGCACGCGTTGCTGCCCGCCGCCGTGGCGTTGGCCGACGGCGGGCTGCTGCTGACCGGGCGGCTCGCGCCGGGGGCCGCCGATCGGGACTGGTTGGCGCAGCACGTGGTGGCCGGGTCGGCGTTGCTGCCGGGCGCGGCGTTGGCCGAGTGGGCGCTGCGCGCCGCCGACGAGGCGGGTTGCGCGGGTGTGGAGGAGTTGTCGCTCCAGGTGCCGCTGGTGCTGCCGGCCAGTGGTGGCCTGCGCGTCCAGCTCACCGTCAGCGCGGCCTTCGACGACGGGCGCCGCGACGTACGGATCTACTCCCGGCCCGATCGCGACGCCGACCTCGGCGCTGACGCGGACTGGGTGTGCCATGCGGAGGGTGTGCTGAGCCCGCCACCGCAGGACGCCGAGCAGCCCGCCGGGCTGGGTGGTGTCTGGCCGCCGGCCGGCGCGGAGCCGGTGGACGTCGGAGGGTTCTACGCGCGGGTGGGCGCGGAGGGTTACGCCTACGGCCCGGCGTTCCAGGGGTTGCGGGCCGCCTGGCGCGATGGCGAGGACGTGTACGCGGAGGTGGAGCTGCCCGAGGCGGCGGGGGAGCGGGACGGGTTCGGCATTCACCCCGCCCTTCTCGACGCGTCGCTGCACGCGGCGCTGTTGCTCGCACCGGACTCGCGGCCCGAGGCCGAGGCCGAGCGCGTCTGGCTGCCGTACGCCTGGCACGGCGTGACCCTGTGGGCCGCGCGGGCAGCCACCGTACGCGTGCGCATCTCGCCGAACCCGCAGACGGCCACGGACGAACGAGGCCTGCGGGTGACCGTGGTCGACGCGGTCGGCGCCCCGGTGTTGACGGTGGAGTCGCTGGCGATGCGGGCCGCCACCGCCGATCAGTTGCGGGCCGTGGGTGGCCAGGGCGCGGACGGCCTGTTCGCGCTGGAGTGGACCAGCCTGGCGGCGCCCGCGTCCGACGCGACCGACGGCACCTGGGCCGTGCTGGGGCAGGACGATCCGTACGGGTTGCGCGAGGCGAGCGTCTCCGAAGGTGCCCCGGAGCACTTCGCTGATGTGGCAGCGCTGGCCACCGCCCTGGACGCCGGCGCGCCGGTGCCCTCCGTCGCGCTGCTCCCGGTGGTGGGCGGCGACGCGGAGGAGGACGCGGCCGACGCGGGGCGCGTCGTGGCGCAGCGGTTGCTGCGCCAGGCACAGGAGTGGCTGGCCGAACCGCGGCTGGCCGACGCCAGGCTCGTCGTCGTCACCCGAGGGGCCGTCCCGGCGGCCGAGCTGCCCGACGACGGCGCCGTCACCGACGCCTGGGTGCGGCTGCCGGCCGCCGGCGCGTGGGGCCTGATCCGCAGCGCGCAGGCGGAGAACCCCGGACGCTTCCTGCTGCTCGACCTCGACCCCGTGGCCGAGAGCGCGGACGCGCCGGCACCCGACGGCACCGACGTCGCGCGGGCCGTGGCGCTGGCCGTCGCGGCTGACGAACCGCAGGTGGCGCTGCGCGCCGGACGCGTCCTGGTGCCCCGCCTGGTGCGTTCGGGCGCGGACGGCGGCGGGATCGTCGGGCCGGCCGGGGAGCGGGCCTGGCGCCTTGAGCTCCAGGGCGCGGCCACCGTCGACAACGTCGTTCCGGTGCCCTGCCCGGAGGTCCTTGAGCCGCTGGCCCCCGGACAGGTGCGCGTCGAGGTGCGCGCCGCCGGCCTCAACTTCCGGGACGCCCTGCTGAGCCTGGGCATGGTCCCGGGCCAGGTGGGGCTCGGTGGCGAGGGCGCGGGCATCGTGACGGCCGTCGGTGCCGGTGTCACCCACGTCGCCGTCGGCGACCGGGCGCTGGGCATCTTCGACCGCGCCTTCGGGCCGATCGCCCTGACCGACGCCCGCATGGTGGCGCCGGTGCCCGAGGGTTGGACCTTCCACGAGGCGGCTGCCGTCCCCACCGTCTTCCTCACCGCCTGGTACGGGTTGGTGGAGTTGGGTGGGTTGGTCGCGGGTGAGTCGGTGTTGGTGCACGCGGCGGCTGGTGGTGTGGGGATGGCGGCGGTGCAGGTGGCGCGGCACGTGGGGGCGGAGGTGTACGCGACGGCCAGCCCCGGCAAGCACGAGGTGCTGGCGGGCATGGGTATCGACGCGGCGCACCGTGCCAACTCGCGGTCGTTGGACTTCGAGTCCACCATCCGGGACGCGACGGGTGGCCGTGGTGTGGATGTCGTCCTGAACAGCCTGGCCGGTGAGTTCGTGGACGCGTCGCTGCGGCTGCTCGCCGACGGCGGGCGGCTGCTGGAGATGGGCAAGACCGACATCCGCGACCCGGAGGCCGTCTCGGCCGCGTACCCCGGAACCCGCTACCAGGTCTACGACCTGGTCACCGACGCGGGCCCGGAGCTGATCGGGCAGATGCTGGCCACCCTCGGTGACCTCTTCAACCGTGGCGTGTTGACTCCGCTGCCGTCGCGGGTGTGGCCGTTGGCGCGGGCGCGGCAGGCGTTGCGGCATCTGAGTCAGGCCAGGCACACGGGCAAGCTGGTGCTGGACGTGCCGGCCACCCTCAACCCCGAGGGCACAATCCTGATCACCGGTGGCACCGGCACCCTCGGTGCCCTCGTCGCGGAGCATCTGGCGCGTACGGGGCGGGTGCGGCATCTGTTGCTGGTCAGCCGCAGTGGTCCGCAGGCGCCGGGCGCGGGTGAACTGGTCGAGCGGTTGGCCGCCGCCGGAGCATCGGCCCAGGTGGTGGCGGCCGACGTCACGGACCTGGCAACCGTCCAGGGCCTCATCGCCGGCATCGACCCGGCCCACCCCCTCACCGGCGTCATCCACACCGCGGGCGTCCTCGACGACGCGGTCCTCACCTCGCAGACCCCGGACGGACTGGCCCGGGTGTGGGCGGCCAAGGCCACGGCCGCGGCCCACCTGCACGCCGCGACCCGGGACCTGCGGCTGGGCATGTTCGTCCTCTTTTCCTCGTCGGCCGCCACCCTCGGCAGCCCCGGGCAGGCCAACTACGCCGCCGCCAACGCGTTCTGTGACGCGCTGGCCGCCCACCGACAGGCACTCGGTCTGCCCGGCGTCTCCATCGCCTGGGGGCTGTGGGCCAACGCCAGCGGCATGACCGGCAACCTGGCCGAAGCGGACCTGGCCCGCATGGCCCGCTCCGGCATCGGCGCCATGACCAGCGAACACGCCCTGAGCCTGCTGGACGCGGCCCTCCAACACGGCGGCCACCACCTGGTAGCCGCCGACATCAACCCCCGAGCGCTCGCCGCGCAACCCACCGACACCCTGCCCGCCTCGCTGCGCGCCCTGGCCGCCACCAGCGGCGGCGGCACCCGCGCCCGGCGCACCGCGACGGCCGGCGCCGGCCAACCCGAGAACTGGGCGAGCCGACTGGCCGGACTCTCCCCCGACGAGCGGCTCCGCACCCTGGTTGCCCTGGTCCGTGACAACGCGGCCACCGTGCTCGGGCACGCCGACGCGGACGCGGTCCACGCCGAGGCCAACTTCAAGGACCTGGGCTTCGACTCGCTCACGGCGGTGGAACTACGCAACCGCCTGTCGGCCGTCACCGGCCTACGGCTGCCCGCCGCCCTCGTCTTCGACCACCCCGAGCCCACCGCGCTGGCGCGGTTCCTGCTCCAGCGGATCGCGCCCGCGGACGGACCCGCCAGCGGACCGGACGCCGTCGATCCGGTGCTCAACGATTTGGCCCGGCTTGAGAGCACCTTGATACAGCTTGATCTGGAGGACGGCGATTCCGGCGCGGTGACGGCTCGGCTGGAGAGTCTGCTGGCGAAGTGGAAGGCGGCACGCAAGCCCGCGCACGAGGGCAGCGCCGTGGAGCGACTGGACTCCGCGTCAGCGGACCAGGTCCTCGACTTTATCGACAACGAACTTGGCGTGTCCTGAATGCACGGGACCACACCATCGCTCAGGCCGGGAGATACCTCATGGTGAACGAAGAGAAGCTGGTCGAGTATCTCAAGCGCGTCTCCAAGGACCTGCACGAAACGCGGCTGCGCCTGCGCGAGGTGGAGGAGCGCTCCCAGGAGCCGGTGGCCGTGGTCAGCATGGCCTGCCGGTTCCCGGGCGGCGTCGCCTCGCCCGAGCAGTTGTGGGAACTGGTCACCTCCCGCACCGACGCGATCGGCGACTTCCCCACCGACCGGGGCTGGGACCTGGACGGCCTGTACCACCCGGACCCGGACCACCCGGGCACCAGCTACGTCACCCAGGGCGGGTTCCTCTACGACGCCGACCAGTTCGACCCCGCCTTCTTCGGGATAAGCCCGCGCGAGGCACTCGCCACCGGCCCCCAACAGCGCCTCCTCCTGGAGACCGCGTGGGAGGCCATCGAACGCGCCGGCATCGACCCGGTCTCCCTCAAGGGCAGCCAGACCGGGGTGTACGCCGGCACCGCCACCACCGGGGGCACCTCACAGGGCGAGGCCCCACAGCAGGGCTCGGAGGGTTACGCGGGCAACGCGCCCAGCCTGCTGTCCGGCCGGGTCTCCTACACCCTCGGCCTCGAAGGCCCGGCCGTCACGGTGGAGACCGCCTGCTCCTCGTCGCTGGTCGCCCTGCACCTCGCGGCCCAGGCACTGCGCCAGGGCGAATGCTCACTGGCCCTGGCCGGCGGCGTCACCGTCATGGCCAGCCCCGAGGTCTTCACCGGCTTCTCCCGGCAGCGCGGCCTCTCTCCCGACGGCCGCTGCAAGGCGTTCGCGGCCGAGGCCGACGGCACCGGCTGGGGCGAGGGCGTCGGGCTCGTCCTGTTGGAACGCCTGTCGGACGCGCGGCGCAACGGGCACCAGGTGCTCGCGGTGCTCCGGGGCTCAGCCATCAACCAGGACGGCGCCAGCAACGGCTTCGCGGCCCCCAACGGGCCGTCCCAGCAGCGCGTGATCCGGCAGGCCCTGGCCAACGCCCGGCTGTCGCCATCCGAGGTGGACGCGGTCGAGGCACACGGCACCGGCACCCGGCTCGGCGACCCCATCGAGGCCGACGCACTCCTTGCCACCTACGGCCAGGACCGGGCCGAAGACCAGCCGCTGTGGCTGGGCTCGGTCAAGTCCAACATCGGCCACACCCAGGGCGCCGCCGGCGTGGCCGGTGTCATCAAGATGGTGATGGCGCTCCAACGCCAACACCTGCCGGCCTCCCTGCACCTGGCCGAGCCCACCCCGCACGTGGACTGGAGCAGCGGCGGCGTCCGGTTGCTGACCGACCCCGTGCCCTGGCGGGCCGGTGCCCGTACCCGGCGCGCGGGCGTCTCGTCGTTCGGGATCTCGGGAACCAACGCGCACGTCATCATCGAAGAGGCACCGGCGCCCGCGGACGACGCACAGCCCGCGACCCAGCCGCCGCGACGCCCCGCAGACCAACAGGCCCCCACCGCCCCCCACGTGCTGCCCTGGGTGGTCTCCGGCCGCAGCGCGGACGCGCTGCGCGCCCAGGCGGCGGCCCTGCTCGCCCACCTCACCGACGCCCCCCGCCACTCACCCACCGAGATCGGCTGGTCCCTGGTGACCACCCGCTCCACCTTCGAGCACCGCGCCGTCGTCGTCGGCCGGGGCGAGGACGAACTACTGGGCGGTCTGCGGGCGTTGGCGGAAGACGAGGCCCACCCGCACGTCATTTCCCCGGGCACCCCCGCCGCCGCGACCACCGGCCCCGGCGGCGTCGGCCCGGTGTTGGTCTTCCCGGGTCAGGGTTCGCAGTGGGTGGGGATGGGTGCGGGGTTGTTGGAGTCCTCGCCGGTGTTCGCGGCGCGGGTGGGTGAGTGTGAGCGGGCGTTGGCGCCGTACGTGGATTGGTCGCTTGCTGAGGTGTTGCGGGGTGGTGTGGACGCGGCTGACCTGGGCCGGGTTGATGTCGTGCAGCCGGTGCTCTGGGCCGTGATGGTGTCGTTGGCCGCCGTGTGGGCTGATCAGGGTGTGAAGCCTGCCGCTGTGGTGGGTCACAGTCAGGGTGAGATCGCGGCCGCTGTCGTCGCCGGTGCGCTGTCCTTGGAGGATGGCGCGAAGGTGGTAGCGCTGCGGAGCAAGGCGCTGCGCAGGCTGGCCGGCGGCGGGGCGATGGCCTCGTTGGCGATGCGCGAGGAGGAGGTGGCCGCGTTCCTGGCCGGCCTGGGTGAGGCCGCCACGGGTGTGGGCATCGCCGCGGTCAACGGGCCCGGCTCTGTGGTGGTCTCCGGACCGCCGGAGCAGGTGCGACACGCCGTGGCGGCCCACGAGGAGGCCGGCGGGCGGGCCCGGCTGATCGACGTGGACTACGCCTCGCACAGCCCCCAGGTCGACGAGATCGCCGACGAGCTGCACCAGGTACTCGCCGGAATCGAGCCCGCCCGAGCTCAGGTGGCCTTCTACTCCACGGTGACGGCCGAGCGCATCGACACGGCCACCCTCGGCACCCCGTACTGGGTGACCAACCTGCGCGAACGCGTGCGCTTCGCCGACACCATGGGCCGTCTCCTGGCCGACGGGCACCGCGTCTTCATCGAGGCCAGCACCCACCCCGTCCTCACCGTGGGCATGCAGGAATCCTTCGACGAGGCCGGCATCCAGGCGACCGCGGTGCCGACCCTGCGTCGGGAGCACGGCGGGTTGGAGCAGTTGGCGCAGTCCGTCGCGCTGGCGTTCACCGCCGGCGCCGACGTGGACTGGGCCCGCTGGTTCCCGAGCGACCCCACGCCCGGCGTGGTGGACCTGCCCACGTACGCCTTCCAACGCCAGCGCTACTGGCCCGCGCCGAGCACTGCCGTGGGCGACGTCGGTGCGGCCGGCCTGCAACGGGTGGAGCACGCGCTGCTCCCCGCGGCCGTCGGGCTCGCGGACGGCGGCCTGTTGCTGACCGGTCGCGTCACGGCACAGGCGCAACCCTGGCTCGCCGAGCACGTGGTGGGCGGCACGACCATCGCGCCCGGCGCCGCCCTCGTGGAGTGGGCGCTGCGCGCGGCCGACGAGGTGGGTTGCGGCGGCGTCGAGGAGCTGACGCTCCAGGTGCCGCTCGCGCTGCTCGCGACCGGTGGCGTACGCGCCCAGGTCGTCGTCGGCGCTGCCGCCGAGGACGGCCGGCGTGCCCTGCACGTCTACTCGCGGCCCGACCACGACGCCGACCTCGGCGCCGACGCCGGCTGGGTGTGCCACGCGGAGGGCACCCTGAGCCCGCCCACCCCTCACCCCGACGCGCCCGGGCCACTCGACGGCACCTGGCCGCCCGCCGGGGCCCAGGCCGTGGACCTCACCGGGTTCTACGAGCGGGCCACGGAGGCGGGATACGGGTACGGTCCGGCCTTCCAGGGGCTCAAGGCCGCCTGGCGGCACGGCTCCCACGTCTACGCCGAACTCGAACTCCCCCAGGCCGCCGGAGACCGTGAAGGGTTCGGCATCCACCCCGCGCTGCTCGACGCCGCCCTCCACCCGGCGCTGCTGACCGAGGAGCCCATTGCGGCGTCCGACGCGGAACAGGTGTGGCTGCCCTTCGCCTGGAGTGGCGTCGCGCTGTGGGCCGCCGAGGCCGGCTCCGTCCGCGTCCGCGTCTCCGCAGACCAGGCCGCCACCAGCGGAGAGCGCTCGCTCCAGGTCACGGTGGCCGACGCCGTCGGCGCCCCGGTGCTCACGGCCGATGCCGTCACCATGCGTCCCGCCTCCGCAGAGCAGCTCAAGGCCGCCGGAAGCGGGGCGGCCGGACTGTACGCGGTGGAGTGGGCACCGCTGACCGGCACCACGCCGGGCAGCGGTGAGGCCGCGGAAGCGGCCGACTGGGCGGTGCTGGGTGCGGACGTGTGGAACCTGGCCGAAGAGTTGCCGGGTTCGAGGCGTGTCTTCGCCGATGTGGACGCGCTACTGGAGGCGGTGGGCGAGGACGGCGAGGTGCCGCCGGTGGTGTTGCTGGGCGTCGCGCCCCCCGACGGCGAGGGCGCGGGGCTGGCGGAGGCTGGCCTGAGCGCGACCGTGGGCGTGTTGGGCGTGGTGCGGGACTGGTTGGCACAGGAGCGGTTGGCCTCCTCGCGGCTGGTGGTCGTGACGCGCGGCGCGGTGGCCACCGAAGGCGCGGACGTGGCGGTGCCGGGCGCCGGCGTGTGGGGCCTGGTCCGCAGCGCCGAGTCGGAGAACCCGGGACGCTTCCTCCTGCTGGACCTCGACGCGGCGGCCCAGCCGCCGTCCGGCGGACTGACGGCCGGGGTGCTGGCGGCCCTCGCGGCCGACGAGTCGCAGGTGGCGCTCCGGGACGAGCGCGCGCTGGTGCCCCGGCTCGTACGGGCCCCGGCCACCACACCCGACAGCCAGTCGGGCGCACCGGGCCAGGAGGGCGAGACGGGCGCGCTCGACCCGGACGGCACGGTGCTCATCGTGGGTGGCACCGGCATGCTGGGCGCCCTGGTGGCGACACACCTCGTACGGACGTGGCAGGTCAGGCACCTGGTACTGGCCAGCAGGCGCGGCCCGGAAGCGCCGGGGGCCGCCGAACTCGTCGAGCGGCTCGGCGCGGCCGGCGCCCGGGTGCGCGTCGTCGCCGCGGACGTCACGAACGCGGAGGCAGCCGGCGAACTCGTCGCGGGCATCGACCCGGAACACCCGCTCACGGGCGTGGTGCACGCGGCAGGCGTGCTGGACGACGGCGTTGTGACCTCCCAGACGGCGGAGCAGGTGGCGCGGGCCTGGGCGGCCAAGGCCACCGTCGCGGCGCACCTGCACGCCGCTACGGCAGGCCTGGACCTGCGCGTGTTCCTCATGTTCTCCTCGGCCGCCGGCGTCGTGGGCAACGCGGGCCAGGCCGGCTACGCGGCGGCCAACGCGTTCGTCGACGCCCTGGTCGCCCACCGGCGCGGCCTCGGCCTCCCGGGGCAGTCGGTGGCCTGGGGCCTGTGGGAACAGGCCAGCGAGATGACCGGCCACATGGGCCAGGCCGAGCTGGCCCGACTACGCGGCATGCGCCCGCTCACGGCCGAGCGCGGCCTCAGCCTCCTGGACGCCGCCCGCCGGTCACCGCGACCCCTGCTCGTCGCCGTCGACCTCGACGTACTCGGCCTCGCCGGCGCCACCGACCTGCCGCCCGTGCTGCGCGGCCTCGCCGGCCGCACGCGGCGCAGGGCGGCCGACGCCGACGCCTCGGGCGCGGCGGGCCTGACGGCGCGGCTGTCCGGCCTGGACGCGGACGGGCGGCAGGCCGAGGTCCTCGACGTCGTGCGCGGCAGCGTGGCCGCCGTGCTCGGCTTCCCCTCGGCCGCCGATGTGCGACCCGACTCCGCGTTCAAGGAGCTGGGCTTCGACTCGCTGACGGCGGTGGAACTGCGGAACCGCCTGTCGACGGTGAGCGGTCTACGACTGCCGGCGACACTGGTCTTCGACTACCCGACACCGCGCCTGCTGGCGGCCTACGTACTGTCACGCTGGAGCGGCGACGCGGGCGCGGGCGCCGCGCGCACCTCGCAGCGGGCCTCGGTGGGTGTGGGAGCGGACGAGCCGGTGGCGATCGTCGGCATGGCCTGCCGGTTCCCCGGGGGCGCCGTATCGCCGGAGGGCCTGTGGGACCTGGTGGCCAGCGGGCGGGCGGTGCTGGGCGAGTTCCCCACCACGCGAGGCTGGGACGTGGACGGCCTCTTCCACGCGGACCCGGACCACTCGGGGACGAGCTACGCGCGTGAGGGGGCTTTCCTGTACGACGCGGACCAGTTCGACGCGGGGTTCTTCGGCGTCAACCCACGCGAGGCGCTGGCGACGGATCCGCAGCAACGACTGTTGCTGGAGGCGTCGTGGGAGGCGCTGGAACGGGCCGGAATCGACCCGGTCTCGCTGCGGGGCACGGCGACGGGCGTGTACGCGGGCGTGATGTACCACGACTACGCGGCGGGCCTTTCGCGCGGTGGCGACCCGAAACTGGAGGGTTACGCGATGCTGGCCGGCTCGGGCAGCGTCGTCTCCGGCCGCGTGGCGTACACGCTGGGCCTGGAAGGCCCGGCGGTGACGGTCGACACCGCGTGCTCCTCGTCGCTGGTGGCCATGCACCTGGCGGCACAGGCACTGCGCTCGGGCGAATGCACGTTGGCGCTGGCCGGCGGGGTGACGGTGATGGCCACCCCGGACGTGTTCACGGGATTCTCGCGACAGCGCGGCCTGGCACCGGACGGGCGCTGCAAGCCCTTCGCGGCGGCGGCCGACGGCACCGGATGGGGCGAGGGCGTGGGGGTGCTGCTCCTTGAGCGGCTCTCGGACGCCAGGCGCCACGGACATCGGGTGCTCGCGCTGGTACGCGGCTCGGCCGTGAACCAGGACGGCGCGTCCAACGGAATGACGGCCCCCAACGGGCCCTCGCAACAGCGCGTGATCCGGCAGGCGTTGGCCAACGCGGGGATCAGTGCCGCCGAGGTGGACGCGGTGGAGGGCCACGGGACGGGAACGCGGCTGGGCGACCCGATCGAGGCACAGGCGCTGATCGCCACGTACGGGCAGGAGCGCGAGGAGAACGCCCCGCTGTGGCTGGGTTCGGTGAAGTCGAACATCGGCCATACGCAGGCCGCCGCGGGAGTGGCGGGCGTCATCAAGATGGTGCAGGCCATGCACCACGGCGTACTGCCTCAGTCCCTGCACATCGACGAACCGACGCCCCATGTGGACTGGGACGCGGGAGCGGTACGACTGCTGTCGGAAGCGGTGGAATGGCCGCGGAAAGACCGCCCCAGGCGAGCGGGCATCTCCTCCTTCGGCGCCTCGGGCACGAACGCGCACGTGATCCTTGAGCAGGCTCCGGAGGTCTCCGAGAACGCCGAGGCTTCCGAGGGTACGGCGGGCTCTGCGGCTCCTGCGGGGTCCGAGCCGGGCGGCGTGGTGCCGTGGGTGTTGTCGGGACGCGGTGGCGAGGCGTTGCGCGGACAGGCGATGGCGCTGGCGGAATGGGTGGAAAGCCGGCCCGGGTTGTCGTTGGGCGACGTGGGTTGGTCGTTGGTGAGGACGCGCTCGTTGTTCGAGCGGCGTGCGGTGGTGGTGGGACACGATCGGGAGTCGCTCCAGGCGGGGTTGTTGGCCTTGGGGGCGGGCGAGGCGCATCCGGGTGTGGTGACAACGGACGCGGCTCCGGGGCTCGATGGTGACGGCCCGGTGTTGGTCTTCCCGGGGCAGGGTTCGCAGTGGGTGGGGATGGGTGCGGGGTTGTTGGAGTCGTCTGCGGTGTTCGCGGCGCGGGTGGCCGAGTGTGAGCGGGCACTGGCGCCGTACGTGGAGTGGTCGCTTGCCGAGGTGTTGCGGGGTGGTGTGGGCGCGGCTGACCTGGGTCGGGTTGATGTGGTGCAGCCGGTGTTGTGGGCGGTGATGGTGTCGTTGGCTGCGGTGTGGGCTGATCAGGGTGTGAAGCCTGCCGCTGTGGTGGGTCACAGTCAGGGTGAGATCGCGGCTGCTGTGGTCGCTGGTGCGCTGTCGTTGGAGGATGGCGCGAAGGTGGTGGCGCTGCGGAGCAAGGCGTTGCGCCGGCTTGCCGGTGGTGGCGCCATGGCCTCGCTCGCGCTGAGTCAGGACAAGGCCGAAGAGTTCCTGGCTGGCCTCGGCGACGAGGCGGTGGGCGTAGGCATCGCGGCCGTCAACGGGCCGGGGTCGGCGGTGGTCTCCGGGCCTCCTGGGCAGGTTCAACACGCCGTTTCCGCGCTGGAGGCGTCAGGCGGCCGGGCTCGCCTGATTGACGTGGACTACGCCTCCCACAGTTCACAAGTTGACGAGATCGCTGACGAGCTGCACGAGGTGTTGGCGGGTATCACGCCCACCGGAGCCGAGGTGGCGTTCTACTCCACCGTCACCGCCCAGCGCATCGACACCACCACCCTGGACACCGCCTACTGGGTGACCAACCTGCGCGAGCAGGTCCGTTTCGCGGATGCCGTACGCCAACTCCTGGCCGACGGCCACCGTGTCTTCATCGAGGCCAGCACCCACCCCGTCCTGACCGTCGGGCTCCAGGAAGCCTTCGATGAGGTCGGAGTCGAAGCCGCCGCCGTACCGACTCTTCGCCGCGAGCACGGCGGGTTGGAGCAGTTGGCGCTGTCCGTGGCACAGGCGTTCACCGCCGGCGTCAGCGTGGACTGGACCCGCTGGTACCCCAACAACCCCGCGCCCCGCGCCGTGGACCTGCCCACTTACGCCTTCCAACGTGAGCCGTACTGGCTGGTCTCACAGAGCGGTGTCGGTGACGTGGGTGCCGCGGGGTTGCAGCAGGTCGCGCACGCGTTGTTGCCGGCCGCCGTGGAGCTGGCCGACGGTGGGCTGTTGCTGACCGGGCGGCTTTCGGCGGGGAGCGGCCGGGGCTGGCTGGCCGAACATGCGGTGGCGGGCTCGGCGTTGTTGCCGGGCGCGGCTTTGGCCGAGTGGGCGTTGCGGGCCGCCGACGAAGCCGGCTGCGCGGGCGTGGAGGAGTTGGCGCTCCAGGTGCCGTTGGAACTTCCGTCCTCCGGGGCGCTGCGCGTCCAGGTGGTTGTCGGGGCGCCCGCGGCTGACGGTTCGCGGGACGTCCAGATCCACTCGCGCCCCGAGGACGAGCCCGGTGCGGACGCCACCTGGGTGTGTCACGCGGAGGGTGTGTTGAGCCCGCCGTCCGGTGCGGCCGAGCAGCCTGCCGGCCTGTTGGGCACCTGGCCCCCGGCGGGGGCCGAGGCCGTGGACGTCGCCGGGTTCTACGCGCGGGCCGCCGCCGAGGGGTACGGCTACGGCCCGGCGTTCCAGGGGTTGCGCGCCGTGTGGCGGCAGGGCGAGGACGTGTACGCCGAGGTGGAGTTGCCGGAGGCGGCGGGGGAGCGGGACGGGTACGGCATCCACCCCGCCCTCCTCGACGCGGCGCTGCACCCGGCGCTCCTGGTCGACCAGGCCGGTGCCGAGGCCGCTGCCCCCGACGCCGACACCGAGGCCAGCGGTGCGGACCACGCCGCCGGCGAGGGCGTCGCGGGGGCCGGGGCACGGTCGTCGGCTTCCCGGGCGGACCGCGTATGGCTGCCCTTCGCGTGGAACGGCGTGTCGCTGTGGGCCACCCAGGCTGGCAGCGTGCGGGTCCGCATCTCTCCCGGGCCGCGAGGCGGCGACGACGAGCGAGCGCTGCGGCTCACCGTGGCCGACGCCGTGGGCGCGCCCGTGCTCACGGTCGACGCGGTGGCGATGCGTGCCGCCGCCCCCGACCAGTTGCGCGCCGCCGGCGGTCGTGGGGTGGACGGACTGTTCGCGCTCGACTGGACCCCGCTGCCCCAGCCTGTCGTCGGCAACGCTGGTGAGGCGGCGGACGACGCGGGTGGCTGGGCCGTGCTCGGCCAGGACCCGTTCCACCTCGGCGGGTTGGAGCTTCCGGGCGGCGCGAACCCCGAGTCGTACGCCAGCGTGTCCGCGCTGGTCGAAGCGCTGGACACCGGAGCCGCGGTGCCCGCCGTCGCGTGCGTCGGCGTGTCACCCACGGTCGCCGGCGAAGGAAACACGGCGGGCGAAGGGTTGGCGGACACCGGCCGGCGCGCCGTCGAGTACGTGCTCGATCTGGTACGAAGCTGGCTGGCCGAACCGAGGCTGGCCGCGAGCCGGCTGGTGGTCGTCACCCGGGGCGCGGTCGCGGCCGGCGAGGGTGAGGACGGCACGGTGGAGCTAACCGGAGCCGGCGTGTGGGGTCTGCTGCGGAGCGCGGAGTCCGAGAACCCCGACCGCTTCCTCCTGTTCGACCTCGACCCGGACGCCGCGACCGACGCCGCTCACCCGGGTCTCGCGACCGGCGTACCACGGGCGATCGGCGCGACGGAGACGCAGGTGGCGCTGCGCGGCGGCCAACTCCTCGTCCCCCGGTTGGTGCGCGGCGGGACCGAGGTCGGCGGCGTGGTCGGCCCGGACGGGCGCTCCGCCTGGCGTCTGGACACCGACGGCAGCGGCACCCTCGAAGGCGTCGCCCCCGTGCCGTGCCCGGAGGTCATGGAGCCGCTCGCCGAGGGGCAGATCCGGGTCCAGGTGCGTGCGGCGGGCGTCAACTTCCGGGACGTGGTCGTCAGCCTCGGCATGGTGCCCGGGCAGAGCGGGCTCGGCGGCGAGGGAGCGGGCACCGTCGTGGCGGTGGGGCCCGGAGTGAGCACGGTGTCCGTCGGCGACCGGGTGATGGGTGTCCTCGACCGCGCCTTCGGGCCGATCACACAGACCGACGCCCGGCTCGTCACCCCCGTCCCCGAGGGTTGGACCGACCAGCAGGCCGCAGCCGTACCGATCGCCTACCTCACCGCCTGGTACGGGCTCGTCGAACTCGGCCGCGTACGGGAGGGCGAGCGGGTGCTCATCCACGCGGCCACCGGCGGCGTCGGCACAGCCGCCGTCCAGATCGCCCGCCACCTGGGCGCCGAGGTGTACGCCACGGCCAGCCCGGGCAAGCACCCCGTCCTCGGCGAGTTGGGCATCGACCAGGCACACCGGGCCAACTCCCGGGACCTGGACTTCGAGGCGGCGATCCGGGAGGCGACCGGAGGCCGTGGTGTGGACGTCGTCCTCAACAGCCTCTCCGGCCCGTTCGTGGACGCCTCGATGCGCCTGCTCGGCAAGGGCGGCCGGTTCCTGGAGATGGGCAAGACCGACATCCGGGACGCCGACCACCTGGCCACCGTCTACCCGGGCGTCAGCTACCAGGCGTACGACCTGATCACCCATGCCGGGGCCGACCGGATCGGCGAGATGCTCGCCACCCTGCGGGAGATGTTCCGCGCCGGCACGCTGCAACCGCCACCCGTACGGAGCTGGCCGCTGGCCCGGGCCCGGCAGGCGCTGCGCCACCTCAGCCAGGCCAAGCACACCGGCAAGCTCGTCCTCGACGTGCCCGGCACGGTGGACGCGAACGGCACGGTCCTGATCACCGGCGGCACCGGCGCCCTCGGCGGCCACGTCGCCGAACACCTCGCACGCACCTGGGGCGTACGGCACCTGGTGCTGGTCAGCCGGCGTGGCGCAAAGGCACCCGGCGCGGACGAACTGCTGGCACGACTGGCCGACGCGGGGGCCGACGCGCGCGTCGTCGCGGCCGATGTCACCGACGGGGCCGCCGTCGCCGACCTGGTCGCGGGCATCGACCCCGCGCACCCGCTCACCGGCGTCGTCCACGCCGCGGGTGTACTCGACGACGCCGTGGTCACCTCCCAGTCCGCTGAGCGGCTGGCGCCCGTGTGGGCGGCCAAGGCCAGCGCCGCGGCCCACCTGCACGCCGCGACGAAGGACCTGCGGCTCGGGATGTTCGTCCTCTTCTCCTCCGCGGCCGCCACCCTCGGCAGCCCGGGACAGTCGAACTACGCGGCGGCCAACGCCTTCTGCGACGCCCTGGCCGCCCACCGCCGTGCGCTCGGCCTGCCCGGCGTGTCCATCGCCTGGGGCCTGTGGGCCGACGCGAGCGGCATGACCGGCCACCTCGACGCGGCGGACCTGGCCCGGATGAGTCGCTCGGGCATCAAGGCCATGCCGAACGAACACGCTCTGCGCCTGCTGGACGCCGCCTGCCGGCACGGCCACGCCCAACTCGCCGCCGCCCACCTGGACCTGCGCGCGCTGGGCGCGCAACCCGCCGACGCCCTACCCGCGCAGCTCCGAGCACTGGTCAGCACCGCCACCGCGCGCCGCGGCGCGGCCACCGACCAGGCGGCGGCCACCCACTGGGCCAGCCAACTCGCCGTGCTGCCCCCCGAGGAGCAGCAGCGCACGCTGCTCAACCTCGTACGCGGCAACGCGGCGGCCGTCCTCGGCCACGCCGACCCCAACGCGGTGCACAGCGACGCCCCGTTCAAGGACCTCGGGTTCGACTCGCTGACCGCCGTCGAACTGCGTAACCGGCTCTCGGCCGCCACCGGGCTGCGGCTGCCCGCCACCTTCATCTTCACCTACCCCACCCCGGCGGCCATCGCCGAGGAACTGCGCGAACAACTCTGCCCCGCGGCGGCCGACCCGGCGGCGCCCCTCTTCGAGGAGTTGGAGAGGTTGGAGGCGGCGATGACCCGGATCGACGCCGGCGGCGACGCGCGCGGCAAGCTCACCAAGCGGCTGGAGACGCTGCTGTGGCGCCTCAACGACAGCGGGCCGGACCACGACACGCCCGACACGGAGAGCGCGGACAGCACCGCGGTCGACGCGGCGTCGGACGACGAGCTGTTCGCCCTCATCGACCGCGAACTGCCTTCCTGATCAGGAGCGAGAACTGATGTCGGACACCGAAGAGAAGCTCCGCCAGTATCTGAAGCGGGTCACGGTGGACCTCGGCCAGGCGCGCCAGCGGCTGCGCGAGGTGACGGAGCGGTCCCAGGAGCCGGTGGCCGTCGTCGGCATGGCCTGCCGCTACCCGGGCGGCGTGCGAGGCCCCGAGGACCTGTGGAACCTCGTCGCCTCGGGCACCGACGCCATCACGCCGTTCCCCACCGACCGCGGCTGGGACCTGGAGAGTCTGTACCACCCGGACCCGGACCACCCCGGGACCAGCTACGTGCGCGACGGTGGCTTCCTCGACGGAGCCGACCGGTTCGACGCGGAGTTCTTCGGGATCAGCCCGCGCGAGGCGCTGGCCATGGACCCACAACAGCGCCTGCTCCTCGAAGTCGCCTGGGAACTCCTCGAACGGGCCGGCCTCGACCCCGCCCAGCTCAGGGGCTCGGCCACCGGCGTGTACGCGGGAGTGTCCAGCCAGGACTACCTGTCGCGCACCCCGCGCATTCCCGAGGGCTTCGAGGGGTACGCGACCACCGGCAGCCTCACCAGCGTGATCTCGGGACGCGTCGCGTACACCTTCGGGTTCGAGGGGCCCGCGGTGACCGTGGACACGGCCTGCTCGTCGTCCTTGGTGGCCATGCACCTGGCGGCCCAGGCCCTGCGCCAGGGCGAGTGCGCGATGGCGTTGGCCGGCGGCGTCACCTCGCTCACCACCCCGACCGCCTACGCGGAGTTCTCCCGCCAGCGCGGCCTGGCCCCCGACGGCCGGTGCAAGTCCTTCGCGGCCTCCGCCGACGGCACCGGCTTCTCCGAGGGCGTCGGCCTGGTGCTCCTGGAACGCCTCTCGGACGCCAGGCGCAACGGCCATCGCGTGCTCGCCGTCATCCGTGGCTCGGCCATCAACCAGGACGGCGCCAGCAACGGCCTCACCGCCCCCAACGACGCGGCCCAGGAGCGGGTGATCAGGCAGGCGCTGGAGAACGCGCGCCTCGCCCCCGACCAGGTGGACGCCGTGGAGGCGCACGGCACCGGCACCTCGTTGGGTGACCCGATCGAGGCACAGGCGCTGCTCGCGACCTACGGCCAGGACCGGCCCGACGACCAGCCGCTGTGGCTGGGTTCCATCAAGTCCAACATCGGCCACACCCAGGCCGCCGCAGGCGTGGGCGGCGTCATCAAGATGATCATGGCGCTGCAACGTGAGACGCTCCCCGCGACCCTGCACGTCGGCCGCCCCACCCCGCACGTGGACTGGGAGGCCGGCGCCGTACGCCTGCTCACCGAGCCGGTCACCTGGCCCAGCGGCGAACGCCCCCGCAGGGCGGGGATCTCCTCCTTCGGCATCTCGGGTACGAACGCGCACGTGATCCTGGAGCAGGCGCCGGAGGTGCCCGTCGAGGAGTCGGCGCCCGCCGCGCCCGAGGCCGTGACGGCTACGGGCAGCTATGTCCCGTGGGTGCTGTCGGCTCGCAGTCACGCCGCGTTGCGTGGTCAGGCCCAGGCGTTGATCGAGCACCTGGCGACGGCTGTTCCGGCCGCCTCGATCACCGACATCGGCTGGTCCCTGACCACCACCCGCACCACCTTCGACCACCGAGTCGTCCTCACCGCCCAAAACCACGACGAACTCCTCGCGGGCCTCCACGCACTGGCCACCGACACCACCCACCCCACCCTCACCAACCCCGGCACCCCCACACTCCCCACCGACCTCGGCCCCGTCCTGGTCTTCCCCGGGCAAGGGTCACAGTGGGTGGGCATGGGCGCGGGGTTGTTGGAGTCCTCGCCGGTGTTCGCGGCACGGGTGGCAGAGTGCGAGCGGGCGCTGGCGCCGTACGTGGACTGGTCGCTTGCCGAGGTGCTGCGCGGCGGGGTGGACGCCGCTGACCTGGGCCGGGTTGATGTGGTCCAGCCGGTGCTGTGGGCAGTGATGGTGTCGTTGGCCGCCGTGTGGGCGGACCAGGGGGTCAAGCCTGCCGCTGTCGTGGGGCACAGTCAGGGTGAGATCGCGGCCGCTGTCGTCGCTGGCGCGCTGTCCTTGGAGGACGGCGCCAAGGTGGTGGCGCTGCGGAGCAAGGCACTACGCCGCCTTGCCAGCGGCGGCGCCATGGCCTCGCTGGCGTTGAGTCAGGACAAGGCTGAGGAGTTCCTGGCCGGGCTGGGTGAGAGCGCGGCGGGTGTGGGCATCGCGGCCGTCAACGGTCCCGGCTCCGCCGTGGTCTCCGGACCGCCCGAGCAGGTTCAACACGCCGTCTCCGCTCTGGAGGCATCAGGCGGCCGGGCCCGGCTGATCGACGTGGACTACGCCTCACACAGCCCACAAGTCGACGAGATCGCCGACGAACTGCACGAGGTGTTGGCCGGTATCACGCCCACCGGAGCCGAGGTGGCGTTCTACTCCACCGTCACTGCCGAACGTATCGACACCACCACCCTGGACACCGCCTACTGGGTCACCAACCTGCGCGAACAAGTCCGCTTCGCCGATGCCGTACGCCAGCTCCTGGCCGACGGCCACCGCGTCTTCATCGAAGCCAGCACCCACCCCGTCCTGACCGTCGGACTCCAAGAAGCCTTCGACGAAGCCGGGATCGAAGCCGCCGCCGTACCCACCCTCCGCCGCGAACACGGCGGATTGGAGCAGTTGGCACAGTCCGTAGCACAAGCCTTCACCGCCGGTGTGAACGTGGACTGGACCCGCTGGTACCCCAGCAACCCCACACCCCACGTCGTGGACCTCCCCACCTACGCCTTCCAACGACAGCGCTACTGGCTCCCCGACATGCTGCCCGATCTTGCCGCTCCCAGCGGTCAGGAGGGCGAAGCCGCGTTCTGGGGCGCTGTTGAGCAGCAGGATCTGGGGGCGCTCGCGGAGACGCTGCGGGTTGGCGATGGTGGGGGCGCGGCCGGTGAGGGTGCGCGCGCCTCGCTCGGCGCGGTGTTGCCGCTGTTGTCGGCGTGGCGGCAGGCGGGGCGTGAGCGGTCGATCGCGGACGGCTGGCGGTACCGGGTGGAGTGGCATCGGCGTACCGACCTCGGGACGCTGTCGGAATCGGCCGAATCGTGGCTCGTGGTGTGCCCGTCGGGGGCCGCTGACGAGTGGGTCGAGCTGTGCATCCGTACGTTGGGGGCAGGCGGTGACCGGGTGCGCCGGCTGGTGGTGGGGGAGTCCTACGGGCGTGCTGAGCTGGCCGCCGCGCTGCGGGACACGTACGCGGACGAGGCCACCGCGCCGACCCGTGTTCTCTCGCTCCTCGGGCTCGACGAACACCCGCACGCTGATCACGAGGGCCTGGTCGACGGCGTCGCCGGGACGCTCGCGCTGGTGCAGGCGCTGGTCGACGCCGAGGTGCGGAGCCCCCTGTGGTGTGCCACCCGTGGCGCGGTCGCCGTCTCGGCCGACGAGAGCGTGGACTCGCCCACGCAGGCCCAGATCTGGGGGCTCGGTCGGGTGGCGGCGTTGGAACACCCCGCGCTGTGGGGTGGGATCGTGGACCTGCCGCCCGCGCCGGATGACGTCGACCCCGGCCCGCTGCGCGCCGTTCTCGGCGGAGCGTCCGGCGAGGACCAGGTGGCGCTGCGCGGGGGCGGGGTGTGGGGGCGCCGTCTCGTGTCGGCGGGGCTGGGCGAACGAGAGCCGGAGCGGCCCTGGCAGCCTCGTGGCACCGTGCTGATCACCGGTGACGCCGACGGGCCCGCCGCGTACACCGCCCGCTGGGCGGCCGAGCGCGGTGCCGAGCGGGTGTTGTTGCTGGGACGAGGCGGAGCCGAAGCGGCCGGTGTCGCGGAGCTGACGGCCGAACTGGACACGCTCGGGGCCGTTCTGGAGGTGGCTGACTGTGCGCCGATCGACCGGACGGCCGTCGCGCGCCTCGCGGCGCGCCTGGCCGACGAGGGTGCCCGGATCGGCACGGTCATCCACACCTCGGTCACCGGGGAGCTGGCGCCGCTGACCGACCTCTCGCCCGCTGACCTCGCCGAGGCCGTCGCCGCCAACCTGGTGGACGACGGGCCTCATCTGGACGAGCTGTGCGGCCTGGGCCCGGAGGACACGGTGGTGTTCTTCTCCACGGTGGCCGCCTCCTGGGGCAGCAAGGACCACGGCGCCTACGCCGCGGCCGCCGCCCACCTGGACTCGCTCGCGCGGCAACGCCGGTCCGCGGGTCGTCGGGCGACGTCGGTGACCTGGGGACTCTGGGACCTTGCCGCGCCCGGGGCGGCTGCCGGGCCGGACTCGGAACTCGGTCAGCACACGGAGCGGCTGCGCCGGCAGGGGCTGACCCCACTCGATCCCGGGCTCGCCACGGCCGCCCTCGGTCGGCTGCTCGACCACGACGACCCGCACCTGGCCGTGGCCGACGTCGCGTGGGACCGGTTCGCGCCGCTGTTCACCATGGCTCGGCCGAGCCCGCTGCTCGACGGCGTGCCGCAGGCCCGGCGCGCGCTCGACGCCGCCCGCGAACCGGACGCCGGCGCACCGGGCGACGGCGCGGCCGCCCTACGAGAGGAGTTGGCCGCCCTGCCCGCGCCGGACCGCACCGAACGGCTGCTGACGGTCGTACGCGCCCAAGTGGCCTCCGTACTGCACTATCCGTCACAGGACGCGGTGGACCCCGACCGCCCCTTCAAGGAGCTGGGGTTCGATTCCATCGCGGCCGTGGAACTACGCAACCGGCTGCGCGGCGCGACGGGACTCACCCTGTCCACGACGCTGGTCTTCGACTACCCGACTCCCAGCACGCTGACCGAGTACCTGCTCACCCAACTCCTGCCCTCCGGCGCGGACCAGGCACACCCGGCTCTGGGTCGCATCGACGAGGTGGAGGCCGCGCTCGCCGAGCTGCCCGCGGCCGACCCGCGCCGTACGGGTCTGGTGAACCGGCTCCAGGCGCTGCTGTGGAAGTACTCCGCCGCGACGACCGACACGGCGCCCCAGGGCGGGACCGACGAGGACCTCACCGACGCCACGGCCGACGAGGTGTTCGCCCTCATCGAGGAGTTGGGCGCGTAGTAGCCCTCGCCGCCCCTGCCGTCGGTGACAACCGTTGCTCGGCGCCGCCGTCCGGTGTCCGGGTGATGCGGCGGCAGGGGGCGGGGGCGTGGGTCCCTGTTCCCAGCGTGGTCGATGGCCGTGGACGGAACAGCCAGTCAGGCGAACGCGTGCAGTTCGGTCACGGCGAGGGTTTGCTCCGCGCCATGGGCCTCGAACGTGCCGACGGGCTGGAAGCCGAGGCGGGTGGCGAGCCGGCGGGAACGCTCGTTGGCCGTCTGGGTGACCACCAGGACCGGTTGGTCGGGCAGCTCGTCGGCGACGGCACGCAACAGGCCCGTAGCGGCCTCGAACGCCAGCCCCGCTCCCCAGCCGCGCCGCCGGAGCAGGTAGGTGAGCTCCAGCTCCCCGCCTTCCTCGGTGACGTGGCCGGGGAGGTCCGCGGCGCGCCGGTCGAGTACCAGCGTCCCGAGGCACGCGTCGGAATCCCGGTCGGCGATGACGTACGCGCCGGCCTTGTCCGCGACGGCGCCGACGCCGTTCGCGGCGAAGTACCGTTCGACGGCGTCGCGGGGCCGCGCACCACCGAGATGCGCACGGACCTGCGGATCGGTCTGAAGATCGATCAGACCGTCGATATCCGCGTCGTGTGCCTTGCGCAGCCGGAGGCGAGTGGTGGGGATCTCCGGAGCGGAGATCGTGGGCCATGCGTTCATGCGCTTCATTGTCCCGATGACCGAACACGACGAGGCGACGGCCGTCCCGCCGTTGACACGGGCCTGGGTCCGCCGGCACCTGGGGCCGGGGGAGTGGATCGCCGGGGCCGAGGCACTGCACGGCGGCATCACCGCTGCTGATGCCGCAGCCGGCGGGCCGGACCGTCCTCGCTGATGAGGGGGGCTCCAACCTCGCACTCCTGCACGGACCAGCGTAGGGTGCGCGGTTGGCCGAGGCGTACGACGCCCGGATGCCCTGCTCGCGGCGGGCCCTGCGCTGTGTCGTGAAGGCGTCGTGGCTGTTGCCCTTGCGCGTCAGCGTGGAAGTTCCGGCTGCCGGTCAGGCCGGCGGGACGGGGGTGTGTCTGGCGAGCATCGTCTGGACGGCCTCTTCGACGGCGTTGTGGATGTCGGAGGTCGCGGGGTTCCAGTCGGTCAGCAACATGCGCGGCCACAGGACGTAGTTGGCGATCATGCCGAGGAACTGGTTCGCGGCGCTCTCGGCGTCGGGCACATAGGCGTTGCCGGCCTCGTGCTCGGACTCCAGGTAGTGCTGAACGGAGGCGAAGTAGGGCAGCTTGCCGAGCTGGAACTGGGTCCGTCCCAGCTCGGGGAAGCGAGGTAGTTCGGCGATGACGATGCGGAACAGGTCCGCCATGCGGGGCTGGCCGATCAGGTCGGCGTAGCGGTGGCCGATGGCTGTCAGCCCGGAGCGCAGGTCCCCCGCCTGTGGCCGCGCGGCGGCGTCGCCGGCGTCGCGCTGCCAGGACTCGGTGACGATGGCCTCGAAAAGGGCCGCCTTGGTGGGGAACTGCTTGAACAGGGTGGACTTCGAGACCCCGGCCGCTTCGGCGATCCGCGCGAGGGAGGTGCCGTCGTAGCCACGGTCCAGGAACAGTTCCGTGGCCGCGGAGATGATCGCCTCGCGCTTCTGCTGGGCGAGCCCGCGGTGGTACGCGGTGAGTTCTGCTGGCATGCGAAGAGTATGCCGTAGCTCCGAGGCGAGTCACTTGACTCACATCAGAGGGTCCGCCTACGGTGCGCCAGTAAGGCGAGTCGAGTGACTCGCATCTGGTCTGGGGGCGCCTGGGCGCATCCTGGTTGTCGCACGGTGGAGGACGTTCATGACGATCGACAAGGTCGCTCTGGTGACCGGTGCAAATCGCGGCCTCGGCCGCAGCGCGGCCGTCGCCCTGGCCGCACGCGGGGTGCGGGTCGTGGTCACCCACCGCGGTGATGTGGCCGGGGCCGAAGTGACGGTGGAGCGGGTGCGCGCCGTGGGTGGGACCGCCGCTGTGCTCCGGCTCGACATCAGCGACGTCTCCTCCTTCGCGTCCTTCACCTCCGAACTGAACGCGCGGCTGGAGAGTTGGGGTACCTCGCGGCTCGACATCCTGGTCAACAACGCGGGAGTGGGGGTCTTCGGGCCGCTGGAGGCTGTCACGGTCGACGACTTCGACACGGTGATGGGCACCAACGTCCGGGGCACGTTCTTCCTCATACAGTCGCTCGTGCCGCTGCTGGCCCGGGGCGGCCAGGTCATCAACGTCTCGTCGTCGCTGACCCGCCACACCAGCCCCGCCACCTCGGTCTACTCCGCCTCGAAGGCCGCCGTCGAAGCTCTGGGTCGTACCCTCGCCGCGGAACTCGGCCCGCGCGGCATCCGCGTCAACTCCATCGCCCCGGGGCCGACCGCCACCGACTTCAACGGTGGAGCGATGCGGGACGACGCCGGAATGCGCCAGGTTCTGGCCGGGCAGACCGCGCTCGGCCGCGTCGGCGAACCCGAGGAAATCGGCGACGCCATCGCCACGCTGGCCTCCGACGGCCTGCGCTGGGTCACCGCCCAGCGCGTCGAGGTCTCCGGGGGCGCCTTCCTGTGACCGGTGCCCCTCCACGGGCATGTCCAGGCCCGGCCCGGCTTGTCCTCACCGGCCGCGGGTCCCGGTCGGGCCCGCCGCCGGCTCATCCCGCGCCGCGTGCCAACTCCAGGAGATCCGCCGCCACTTGTCCGGGGCGCTGTACGTGCAGGTCGTGCTCGGAGTCGGGGTACTCGCGCAGGGTGGCGTGGCGTAGGGGGGCCGTGGTGTTCCGCACGCGGGTGCGGATGCGGTCCGCGAGCGGGGGCAACGCGCCCTTGGGGATGGCGACCATCAGCAGCGTGGGCACGTCGACGTCCGCGTACCAGGGCACCGGGGGCTCGTCCCAGATGCTGCGCAGGATCGACATGTGCTGGTCGTGCGTCATGCGCTGGGTGAGCGTGCCGTCCGGGTGGACGCGCATGGTGGCGACGGCCGCGTCGATCGCCGCCGGCGACCAGTCGGGGTGGATGGTGCGGAAGTACGCGCTGATGCTGTCCACGGTGGCGCCGTCGAGCGCGCCGGGGCGCAGGGCCGCCACGAACGCCTCCCAGGAGGCGAACGCCGCCGACGGTTCGAGCCAGCCGCCGTCCACCAGGGCGAGGGCGGAGACCAGCTGTGGGTTCTCGGCGGCGAAGCGCACCGAGACGTTGCCGCCCCACGAGTGTCCCGCGACCACCACCCGCTCCAACCCCAGGAACGCGCAGGAGGCGACCAGGTCGGCGACGGCGGTGCGGGTGTCGTAGCCGGTTTCGGGCGTGTCGGATTCGCCGTGGCCGCGCAGGTCCACCGCGTACACCGGGTGGTCCGCGGCGGCCAGGTGGTCGGCGACCTCGTCCCAGAGCTGCGCGTTGGAGGCCATGCCGTGCACCAGGAGGAACGCCGTGGCCGCGGTTCCCGGCCGGTGCCGGAAATGCAATTTCACGTCATCGGTTACGGGGACGGAGAGATCCATGGCGAAAAGCCTAGCGCGTGAACAGGTCGCCATCCGAGCCCTGTTGATATTACGGTTCCCTAAATTGCCGGCAAATTAGCCGCACTTAAGCGAGAGGGGCGATGCTGTTCCGTGCTGGACCACCTGAACGCAGCAGGTTCCGTGACGACGGTGCAAGTGGCTCCACCCGGAGTCTATCGGAATCCTCAACCGCAGACATAGTGTCGGCATTTCCCTTCCCGAGTGCCCGGAAAGCAAGGCAGGGCTTTCCGGTCGGAGCGATGACGTCGCAGTGCGATTCCCCGCTTGCGGCGATTTCATGGTTTCCGGCGACTTTCTTTGCGAGCGGTGCGTGCGCGCCGTAGGCAGGGAAAACGCGCCCCTCTTCCGCGCGAGCTGGTCGTCCTTCCCCCGACCTTTCACTTCGCGCGAAACGAGGCGCCATGTACCCACCCGTCTCCAGGTTCGACGACGTCACCAAGATCAACCTCACGGACCTCGCCTTCTGGTCGCAGCCGTTCGGTGATCGCGACGCGGCCTTCGCCGCGCTGCGCAGGGCGCCGGGCCCGATGCACTTCCGTGAGCCCGCGATGCCCGGGTATCCGCACGGGTCCGGCTATTACGCGCTGGTGCACCACGCCGACATCGCCGAGGTGAGTCGACGGCCGCAGGACTTCTGCTCCGCGCCGACCGGGATCAGCATCGTGGACCTGCCGCAGGAGTTCAACAACTTCTTCGGCTCGATGATCAACATGGACAATCCGCAGCACGCGCGACTGCGCCGGATCGTCTCCCGCGCCTTCGGGCGCGGCATGGCGGCGGAGTTCGAGGCGGCGTCGCGGAAGGCGGCCCGGCAGATCGTCGACGACCTCATAGCGACCGGCCCGTGTGACTTCGTACGCCAGGCCGCCGCCATCATGCCGATAGCCGTACTGAGCGGAATGATGGGCATTCCCCCCAGTGACTACGAGTTCATCTACGACCGCTCGAACATCATCGTCGGCACCTTCGACCCGGAGTACGTGCCCCGCCTCGACCAGGCGACGCCGGCCCTGTTGCGCACCTCGCGCGAGCTGGGCGACTACATCGCCCGGCTCGCCGCCGACCGGATGAAGAATCCCACCGACGACCTCATCACCCGCCTGGTGCACGCCGAGATCGACGGCGAGCGGCTGACCCCCGAGGAACTGTCCTCCTTCTTCATCCTCCTGGTCATCGCGGGCATGGAGACCACCCGCAACGCGCTCTCCCGTGGTCTGGTGCTGCTGACCGAACACCCGGAGCAGCGGGAGTTGCTGCTCTCCGACTTCGACGCGTACGCGCCGCGCGCCGTCGAGGAGATCCTGCGCATGGCGACCCCCATCAACTGGATGCGCCGGACGGCGGCCCGCGAGTGCGAGGTGGGCGGACACACCTTCGCCAAGGGCGACAAGGTCCTGCTCTTCTACTGCTCGGCCAACAGGGACGAGAAGGTGTTCGCGGACCCGTACACGTTCGACATCACCCGGGACCCCAACCCGCACCTGACCTTCGGCTCCGTCGGGCCGCACTTCTGCCTCGGCGCCCACCTGGCCCGCATGGAGGTCACCGTCTTCTTCCGCGAACTCTTCGGACGGTTGCCGCACATCCGCAGCGAAGGCGAGCCCAGGCGGCTGGTCGCCAGTTTCGTGGAGGCCATCAAGCACGTGCGGTGCGTGTTCTAGGCGACAGGGCCGCCTGCTAGGCGACAGGGCCGCCCGCTGTGCGGCAGTGCCGCCGCACGGGCCCGGCGCCGGGTGACGGCGCCGGGTGCGTGCCGGTCAACCCGTGGCGGGCGGGACCCTGGCCTCGCTGAGCGCCTGATGGAGGTCGGCGACGCAGGCGGCGACGTCGCGACCGGCGGTGTCGAGCACGAGGTGCTCGCGGTGCCAGGGTTCGTACGGGCGGTGCGTGATGGCGTCCCAGTCCGGGAGGGGCAGGTCGGGGATGTCGACCGCGCGGTGTTCGGCCCGGCGGCGATGTTCGGTCGGGTCGGAACAGACGATCTCGGCCTCGACCACGGGGGTAGCGGTGCGCTCGGCGACGCTCCGCCAGGCGTCGCGGGTGACAGCCAGCGGGCTCACGGACTCGGCGATCACGGTGAGCCCCTGTCGCAGGTGCTCCTCGGCCAGGGCGTAGGCGACGGCGTATCCGGCCGGGCCCACGGGGTGGGCGGCCAGCCCGGAACGGACGATCGCCTGCTCGATGGTGTCCACGCGCACGTGAACGGCGCCGATCTGGCGGGCCAGGGTTCGGGCCAGGGTTGTCTTCCCCGTCGCGGGCAGGCCACAGACGATCACGAGCATGGGCTCATCCTGCCCCATGGCCGTGGGCTCTGGAACAGGACCCCGATAGACGTCTCACCTCCCGGTGGGAGCGGGCGACGTCCGCGGGGTCAGGGCGCGCTCTCGCCGCCCAGCAACTGGTCCGCGAGCGGCGTGCGCCGGTACAGCACCTGCCGTCCGTGCCGGGCCCGGGTGACGAGTCCCGTCGCGAAGAGGACGCGCAGGTGCTGGGAGACCGCGCTCGGCGTGACCTGGAAGCGGCGCGCGATCTCCACGGTGGCCAGCGGCTCGGCCAACTGCGCGAGCAGCCGCGCCCGCACCGCCCCGACCAGCTCCGCGAGCGCCCCCGGCGGCGCGGCTGACGGCGCCTCGGCCCACAGCGTCGCCACCCCGCGACTGGGGTAGGCCAACGCCGGCGCGACGTGCTCCGTCACGGGCGGCGCGGGCTTGTGCGCGAACACCAGGGGGACCAGCAACAGCCCCCGCCCGGCGGCCCGGGTACGGAAGCCGTCGCCGATCATCCCGCGCATCTCCAGCGCGCCGTCCCGCCACCGCACGTCGGGGTGGAGGTCGGCGAACAACAGCCGCGCCCCACCGGTGGCCAGTTGGCGCGCCCGGTAGGTCATGTCAGCCTCCAGCACGAGGCGGATCCGCGGCCACCACGGCTCGACGGCCGCGCTCCAGTAGCCATCGAGCAGGTCGCAGACGGCCTCGCGGAGGGCGACCACCTCCGCGTCGGTGCCGTCCGCCGCGGCCCGTAGCGGCGCCGGCAGCGGATCGGGTGCGTGCGTGTCGCGCAGGTCGCGGCGTACGAGCGCGGGGGGAGTGCGGCGCACGACGGCCAGTTCCTCGGCGAAGGACGCGAAGTGGGTGGTCGGTCGCGGGGTGAGGAAGTCCGGCAGGGTGTGCCGCCGCGCGACCAGCGACAGCAGCAACTCCGTGTCCAGCGCGCCCAACCCGCCGATGACCGCTCGGCGCCAGGGCAGGTGCAGCGCGGACAGCCCGGGCTCGCGCAGCACGCGCAGGCTGCACACCGTCTCGGCCAGCGGCGACAGCGCGAACCGGGTGTCGGCGAGGTCCTCGACCCCCATCACGAAGCTGATCATTAAGGCATACGCTACGTCGTTTCCGCCCGCTCCCACAGGGCCGTGGAATGCCTGGCATGACAGCAGCGCCACCACCAGCCCCACCCGGTCCCGCCCTGAGCCGGCGGTTCCTCCTCCTGCTCGCGCTCACCTGCGCCGTGGCCGTGGGCAACCTCTACTTCGCGCAGGCCCTGACCCCGCTCGCGGCCGAGGGGCTCGGCGTCTCCACGGGCGCCGCGACGCTCGCGGTCACCGCCACCCAGGTGGGTTACGCGGCCGGCAACTACCTCCTCGTACCGCTGGGCGACCGGTTCCCGCACCGACGCCTGCTGACGGTCCTGCTCTGCCTGACCGGCCTCGGGCTGCTCGTGGCGGGCCTCGCCCCCGGGCTGCCGGTGCTCGTCACCGCCTCCGCCGCCGTGGGCCTGACCAGCGTCGCCGCGTCCGTGGTGGGCCCGCTCGCCGCGGGGTTGGTCGCGCCCGGCCGGCGCGGCGAGGTGTCCGGGATGCTGGCCAGCGGTGCCATCGGCGGGATGCTGTTGTCGCGCGCGTTCGGCGGTTCGCTCGCCGAGGCGTGGGGCTGGCGGGCCCCCTACCTGGTCGCCGCGGCCGTGATGCTGCTGCTGGCCTGGGTGCTCGCGGCGGCGCTTCCCGTCCGGCCCGCCCCGGCGGCCGGCCGGCCGTACCGCGCCCTGCTCGCCGAACCGCTGCGGCTGCTGCGCACCGAGCCGGAGCTGCGGCGCTCGAGCTTCTACCAGGCGACGGTGTTCGCCGGGTTCTCGGCGGTGTGGACGGGCGTCGTGCTGCTGCTGACCGGCCCGGCGTACGGGCTCGGCGCCCCGGCCGCGGGCCTGCTCGCCCTGGTGGGGGCGGCCACCATGGTGTGTACGCCGCTGGCCGGCCGGCTCACCGACCGGCGCGGCCCCGACCTGGTCAACCTGGTCTGCCTGGTGGGAACGCTCGCCTCCGCCGTGGTGCTGGCGGTCGGGGCGCTGGGTGGGGCGGCGGGCATGGCGGCGCTCGTCGTCGGCACGCTGCTGCTCGACGTGGCGATGCAGTGCGGGATGGTCGCCAACACGACCCGCGTCTACGCGCTGCGCGCCGACGCCCGCAGCCGCCTCACCACGGCCTACATGACCTGCGCCTACCTGGGTGGCAGCGCCGGGTCCTGGCTGGGCGCGCGGGCCTTCGACGCGGCGGGCTGGCCTGGGGTGTGCGCGCTGCTGGCGCTGTGCGCGGTGGCGGCCCTGGCCCGGCATCTGGCGGCTGTCGCGCGGCAGCGGACCGGCCCGCGCGCCGGACGGGCCGACTCGCCCGCACCCGGCGCCGGCCCGAAGAGCTGGCGGGGGACCCGTTGACGGCAGGGCGCCACCACACCTCGCCGCGCGCCCATCCATCAGCGAGCGGGCGTACCAGGTTGGCTGTGCCACTTTCACGGGGAGTCATTTGAAGGTGACTTGGGGAGTCGTTTCTCGGCGTCAGGCAAGATCGCTGTCAGCGGCTTTTGATGTCACTCCCGGCTGTCAGTGCCGGGTGGAAGACTGCCCGGCATGATCGAACCGAACCCGAAAGCGGACCTTCTCCGATACCTGCGAGAGGCGCGTGATGCCCTGGTGTGGAAGCTCGATGGGCTCTCGGAGCACGACATCCGCCGTCCGCTGACCCCCACGGGCACGAACCTGTTGGGGCTGGTCAAACATGTCGCCGGCGTGGAACTGGGGTATCTCGGTGACACGTTCGGGCGGCCGTTCTTCGACGAGGAGCCGCCGACCTGGTGGTATACCGAGGAAACAGAACCCAACTCAGACATGTGGGCCACCGCAGACGAGTCGCGCGAAGACATCGTCGAGCTGTATCGGCAGGCATGGAAGCACTCCGACAGCACGATCGCGACGCTCACGCTGGATGCGATCGGCCGTGTCCCGTGGTGGCCTGAGGAACGTCGAGAGGTGACACTGCACCACATCCTGGTGCGCGTGATCTCAGATACTCAGCGGCATGCCGGTCACGCGGACATCGTGCGAGAGCTCATCGACGGATCTGTCGGGTATTTGCAGGGCAAGGGCAACATGCCGCCAGGTGATCAGGCATGGTGGGAGGGCCACCGGCTCCGATTGGAGCGCGTGGCGCGGGAAGTCAACGGCTGATCTTGCCCAACTGCCGACCCCGCTGGCTCCGGGGTCGGCCCTGCGGCGCCGTTCAGCCGGCCTGGGTCTGTTCGGCCAGGGTTTTGGTGTGGACGAGGCGGTAGGACTCGGTGCCGGTCTGGATGATGGCGCTGTTGAAGGTCAGGCGGTCGACGATGGCCGCGCAGAGCCGCGGATCGGTGCATGTCTTCGTCCACCCGCTGAAACTCTCGTTCGAAGCGATCGCGACACTACCCATTCGCAGGTGGCGAGGGACTGCGAGTTACCCATGAGGCCCCCCGTGGGAGAAGCGCACCCACGGTCCCACCGCAAGCCCTCAAGTGACTTCAAAACAAACTGACATCGCTAACTCGGTCAGGTGGTGACTCCCATAGTCACATCGAAACGGCTCCCGCGGCCAGGCACATAACCCCCAGGTCCAGCCGGCCGGCTCGTGGCACGGCGCCGCACCGGGGCCTGAAGAGACCCCGGTGCGGCGTGGACGCGACCGTCAGCCGGCTGTGCGGCGCCTGCCCGTATCCGTGCGCGCGGGCCGTGCGGGGTGCGTGCCCACCCGGCTACTCGGCGGCGGTGCCGGCGGGGGCCGCGTCGCCCTCGGCCACCGCCGCGAACGCCTCGGCCAGGTAGTGGCCCAGGGTGGCCGGGGTCGGGTACTCCAGGACGGCGACGAGGGGGATCTCCACGTCGGTGAGCGTCATCAGGTTGCGGGTCAGCTCCAGCGCGGTGAGCGAGGTGAGCCCGCTCTCCAGGAAGTTGCTGTCGTCCTCGATGGTGGCCTCGGGCAGGATGCTCGCGAGCTGGGCGCGCACCGTCTCGCGCAACAGCGCCTCGCGCTGCTCGGGGGTGGCGGCGGCGAGGTCCTCGCGGAGCTTGGCGCCGTCGAGGTTGGCCTCGCTGTTTTCGGTGTCCATCACTTTCTCCCGTCTCGTTGGGGCTTCGGTACGCGGCCGTCGGCGGCGCCGACGGCGGTGAGCGTGCCGGAGAACTCGTGGCCGGCGGCGGTCCGCCGTGGACCGCGCGCACCCGGGCGGCGGCGGTCCGTGCCCCCTCGCGCGGACCGGGCCCGGGCCGGCATGGCGTACGGCGTCACGACGACCCCGGCGCGAGTGCGGCGGGTTGCGTGGGTGGGGCCGCCCGGTCGGTGGGCCGGAACTCCGGGAGGTCGGCGAAGAGGCGCCGTACGCCCAACTCCGTCGCGTGGCCGGCCACCCACGCCCAGTCGATGTCCGTGACCACCGCAGCCGGCGCCTGGGCCGCCACGGCGTCGCGGAGGGCCTGGACCACCGCCTGCCCGGGCAGCGCCGTCACCCCGTTGCCCCGCAACTGCTTGGCGGCGCCGACAGCGGCATCCGGTTCGCCGACGGGCCCCAGGGCCAGCGACACGGCGGGCACACCCCGTGCCCGGCACCGCTGGGCGAGGGCGCTCACGTAGGCGTGCGTCGGAGCCTGGTTGCCGAGCCCCGGGCCACGGCAGATTCCGGCGACCGACGAACACAGCACCAGGGCCGTCAGCTCGTGCCGCTCGGCCAGCGCGCACATCTGGCGCGCCGCGGCCACCGCGTCCGCGCCCTCGCCGCGCAGCCGCTCGGCGTCCAACGGTCCCGCCTCGTAACCGAGTCCGCAGCCGAGGTGGACCACGGCGGTCAGCGGAAGCTCGGGCGCGATGGTCGCTGCGATCCGGTCGAGTTCGTCCGGGACGGCCACGTCGGCGACGGCGGTGGCCACGCGCACGCCGGTCGCGGACAACTCCGCCGCCAGCGCCTCGTCCGGCGCCGTCGCGTCCACCAGCAGCACCTGCTCGGCGCCGGCCTCGGCCGCCCAGCGGGCCGCGTGCGCGCCGGCACCGGTGTTCGCGCCGCTGATCAGCGCCGTGCCGCGCAGGATGCCACCGTCGGCCGTGCCGGCCGCCACATCCCGCACCAGGCGCCGGGCGAACGCGCCGTCAGGGCGTACGGCCACCTCGCTCTCGCCCTCGTCGGCGAGCAGCGCCGCGGTGAGCCGGCGCCACGTCCGGGCGCCGCACCGGGCCGGCAGGTCGATCAGGCCACCCCAGCGGTCCTGTCGCTCTGCGGCCAACGCCCCGGCCAGGCCCCAGAGCTGGGCCTGTTCGGGACGCGGGGCGGCGTCGCCGACGCCGATGCTGACCGCGCCCTGGGTGACCACCCACAACGGAGCCTCGATCCGGGCCCGCTCCAAGGCGTCGGCCAGCGCGACCGTCGGCGCCAGCGCCGACGTGCCGTCCTCGCCCGGCGCGGCGTCCCCGCCATTCGCCGGGCGCGGCCCGGACAGGGCCAGCAGCGACACCACACCGACCACCGGTCGCCCGGCGCTCGCCCGTGCCAGCCGCTCGGACAGCGGCGCGTCCGACCCGGCGGCCGGCTCCGCGTTCACCGGCACGACCTCGGCGCCCCGCGCGCGCAGCGCCGCGACCACCGCCGACGCGCCGCTCGCGGCCCCGTCCCGCGCCGGTCGCGCGTCCGCCGCCGCCGTGGAAGCCGGGAGGGGGTCGGCCACCACCAGCCAGCGCCCGGACAGCCGGGGCTCGCCCGCCTCGGCGACGGGCCGCCACCCCACCCGGTACCGCAACTGGCGCTGCCGCCGCCACGCCGTCAGGGCCGGCAGCACCTCGCGGAGCAGCGCGCCGCGCTCGCCGCCGACCCCGATGGCGCGGGCCACCGCGTCCGGGTCCGCGCGCTCCACGGCCGCCCAGAACTCGGTGTCGGCCCGCGACTCGACGGCCGGCGCGTCGGGCGCCGGCTCGTTCTCCATCCAGTAGCGACGCCGCTGGAAGGCGTACGTCGGCAGTCGTACGGTGCTCGGCGCCGGGCCGCCGGCGAAGAAGGCCCGCCAGTCAACGCCCGGGCCGCCAGCCAGGTGCAGCCGCGCCACGGCGTGCGTGAGCGCGCGCACCTCGGGCTGCCCGGGGATCACGGCCGACACCGTCAGCGGCGCCCGCCCGGCCGGCTCCGCGGCGAGCAGCGCGTCGGGCCCGAACTCCACCCAGGTGCTCGCGCCGGCCGCGGCGCCGGCGACACCACCGGCTGCCCCACCCTGGCCGCGCTCGGCCCAGTACGCGGCACTGGCCAGCGACTCGTCCACGGGTTCACCGGTGCGCGCGCTCAGCACCGGCAGGTCGGGCCGTCGTACGTCCAGTTCGCCGGCCACCTGCCGTACCCGTTCCGGGCCGGCGGCGTCGGCGAGGACCAGCGCGCACGCGTCGGGCAGCGGCAACGCCCCGGCCACGTGCGCGGCGGCGATCTCCCCGCCGTCCGCGCCGATGACCGCACCGGCCTTGACGCCAAGGTCGCGCACCAGCGCGGCCAGCGCGACGTGCCCCGCGAACCGGACCGCGGCGGCCTCGGGCGCCGCCAGCGAGACCGCCCCGCCGGCCGGCGCGGCATCGAACGCCAACTCCCGCAACGGACGGTCGAGCCGCCCGTCGAACGCCTCCGCCACCGCGTCGAAGGCCGCGGCGTAGACCGGGAAGCGCGCGTACAGCTCCGAGCCGAACCCCGGGGGCCGCTCGCCGCCGCCGAAGGCGAACACCGTGGTGCCCGCGGTGACCGTGGCCGCCCCGGGCCGCAGCACGGCCGGCCCCACCACGGCCGGGTGCGCCCGGCCAGCGGCCAGCGCCGCCAAGCCGTCCGCCAACTCCGCGCGGTCCACCCCGACCACCACCGCCTGGTGCTCGAAGGGCGACCGCGTCGTCACCAGCGACCACCCCACATCGGTGGGCGTTCCCTCACCGCCCCCGTCCAGGTGGTCGAGCAACGCACGCGCCTGACCCGCCAACGCCCCCTCACCGCGCGCCGAGACCAACCACGGCACCGCCGCACCCGCCGCACCCGTCGCGGACGAACCGGCGGCCGGCGTCGACCCCCGCGCCCCGGCCGGCCGCGCGGGCGCCGGAGGCTGCTCCACGATCAGGTGCGCGTTGGTGCCGCTCGCGCTGAACGAGGAGACCGCGGCCCGCAGCGGGCGCTCCCGCGCCGGCCACGGGGTGCGCTCGGTGACCAGCCGCACCGCGCCCGACCGCCAGCTCACCAACCGGGTGGGCCGGTCCACGTGCAGCGACGCCGGGAGGCTGCGGTGGCGCATCGCCGCCACCATCTTGATGACACTGGCGACCCCGGCCGCCGCCTGGGTGTGCCCGATGTTGGACTTCACGCAGCCGAGCAGCAGCGGATCGTCCGCCGGCCGGTCCTTGCCGTACGTGGACAGCAGCGCCTGCAACTCGATGGAGTCCCCGAACGCGGTGCCCGTACCGTGCGCCTCCACCGCGTCCACGTCGGAGGGCGAGAGGCGGGCCTGCGCCAGCGCGTCGCGGATCAACTGCTGCTGTGCCGGGCCGTTCGGCGCGGCCATCCCGGTGCTCGCGCCGTCCTGGTTGATCGCCGAGCCACGGATGACCCCGAGCACCTGGTGCCCGGCCCGCCGCGCGTCCGAGAGACGCTCCAACAGGACCAGGCCCACCCCCTCGGCGTACACCATGCCGTCGGCCGCGTCGGCGAACGACTTGCAGCGCGCGTCGGGCGCCAACTGCCGCTGGCTGGAGGCGACCTGGAAGGCGCTGGCGGTGTAGTTGATCGCCGCGCCGCCGGCCAACGCGAGCGAGCACTCACCCTGGCGCAGCGCGCGGGCGGCCAGGTGCATGGCCACCAGCGACGAGGAGCACGCGGTGTCCAGCGCGACGGCCGCGCCCTGCAGGCCCAGGGTGTAGGCCACCCGGCCCGGGGCGAGGCTGGCCGCGTTGCCGTTGCCGACGTAACCCAGCATGCCCTCGGGAATCCGGTCCAGCCGCGAGGCGTAGTCGTGGTACATCACACCCGCGTACACGCTGGTGTCCGAGCCGCGCAGGGTGTGTGGCGCGATGCCCGCGCTCTCCACCGCCTCCCAGGCCACTTCGAGCAGCAACCGCTGCTGCGGCTCCATCGCCGGAGCCTCGCGGTCGCTGATGTCGAAGAACGCCGCGTCGAAGTCCGCCGCGTCGTGGACGAACCCACCCGAGCGCACGTACGAGGTGCCGTGGTGGTCAGGATCGGGGTGGTACAGACTCTCCAGGTCCCAGCCGCGGTCGGTGGGGAAACCCGAGATGACGTCACGCTCGTCGGCGACCACGTCCCACAACTGCTCCGGCGTCCGCACGCCCCCGGGGAAGCGGCACCCCATCCCCACGATGGCGATGGGCTCCGGCCGCTGCTCCTTGAGGTCCTGCAACTGCTGCCGCGTCTGGTGAAGCTCGGCCGTAGTCCACTTGAGGTAGTCGACGAGCTTTTCTTCGTTCGTCATGAAAGAGCGGGCCTTTCTCGCCTGAGCCGTCGTGCCTGAGCCGTCGTGGTGGGCCGGGCCGGGTGCGGTGCCGACTAGCGGGAGACACCCTTGACGCCCGCCAGGCCGCTCGGGCTCAGCTTCACCAGGGACAGCTCGTCCGGGGTCAAGGGGGGTGCCGTCAACTCCGGCAGCATCCGGTCCTGGTGCATGAGCGACAGGAAGCGGTTGGAGGCCAGCTCCGACTGCGGCGCCGTCAGGCTGATGACGTCGGTGACCACGTCGCACACCGCCGACGACCTGATCGCCCGGTCGGCGATCAGATCGGAGAACCGCTGGCGCGCCGTGGCCCCGCCCGTCAGGCGCGGGTCCTTGGCGTTCATCCGGCAACCCACGTACTCCACGTCCTTGGACGCCGCCATGATCCACGGATCGTCGACAGACGCGCTGATCGCCCGCTGGACGCGGCGCGCCGACCCCACCTCGTCCACGCCCAGCGCCAACTGCTCGTCCAGCGCGCTGGCGGCGCGGGCGGCGGCGCTCATGCCGTGCCCGTAGATCGGGTTGAACGCGGCCAGCGCGTCACCGACGACGACCAGCCCCTCCGGCCACCGCTCAAGGCGCTCCGGGTAGAGCCTGCGGTTGGCACCCACCCGGGACACGGCGACCGGCGTCAGCGGCTCGGCCCCGCTGATCAGGTCCGCGACCAGCGGGTGCCGCAGGGTCCTGGCGTACGGCAGGAACTCCTCCTCGGTCGTCGGCAGCCCCGCGCCCCGCGTGCAGGACAGCGTCACCATCCACGTACCGTCCTCCTGCGGGTAGACCACCCCGAAGCGGCCCGGCTCGCGCACCCGGTGGTCGGCGGCCACGTTGACGGCGGGGAAGCCCTCGGTCGCCCCGGGCGGCGCCTGATAGATCCGGGTGGAGTAGGCGATGCCCGCGTCCACGACGTCCTCCTCGACCGGCGGCAGGTCCAACGCCGACAGCCAGTGCCGCAGCCGCGAACCGCGCCCCGAGGCGTCCACCACCAGATCGGCGCCCAGCGTCTCGGTGTCGCCGCTGTCCATGTCGCGCACCCGCACCCCACGGACCCGGGCCCCGTCGCCGACCAGGTCGAGGATCTCCGTGCGCTGGCGCACCGTGATCCGCCCACCGGCCAGGATCTGGTCGCGCACGTGCCAGTCCAGGAACGGCCTGGTGCACATGAGGGCGTACTGCCGGGGCGGGAAGCGGTGCTGCCAGCCGTGCGAGGTCAACGTCACCAGGTCCTGGTGGAAGTTGACCTTACGGGCCCCCGCCTTCAACAGCCGCTCGACCATGCCGGGCAACAGCCCGTCGATGAGCCGCGCCCCGCTGGACCACAGCACGTGCACGTGGCGACCCTGCGGCGAACCCTTGCGGTGCCGCGGCGCGTCGGGCAGCACGTCGCGCTCGATGACGGTGACGGTCTCCGCGTGGCGGGCCAGCACGTGGGCCGCCAGCATTCCGGCCCAGCCGCCGCCCAGAACGATTCCATGTTTCGGTGTGGTCATGGTGATGCTTTCGTCCCTTCCCCGGGCCCGGCTCGCGGTGGCCCGCCCGCGCTGAGCGCGAGGGGGCCACGGCGCGAGCGGCCGACGGGAGAGTTGTGAGGGCGGCGAACACGTGGGGGAGGGACCCCGGCGCCCGGCCCGGCCGGCGCCCGCTACGCGCGAACCCCGGCCGGAGGTAGGCCCCGGGCCGTTGGTACGACGCGGAAGTCCCCGGCTTCCCTGACGATCGACGCGGGCCGGCTGCCGGTCCGCCCGGCACCGCGCCAGGCACGACGCGGCGACGCTGCGATGATGTCCGGCACCGCTTAAGTCGGGCTAGGGCTGCCCTTGGCCTGCACCATCTTGGCGAGGTTTTGGGTCACGGCCATGAAGTGCGCCACGCCGGACAGCTCCGGACCGTCGCCGACCTTGGTGTCGGTGATGCCCCAGTAGGCCCGCGCGTGCCGCACCAGATCGTCGTCGCCCAGCTCGATGATGCCGACGATCTGGAACGTCAGCTTGGTCGGCGCGTACACCGTCACCGTCGTCGGCACGGCCACGCTCCTGCCGTCCATCGAGACCACGGGCCGGCCCGGCTCCTCGTGCACCTGGCACTCGATGGACCAGGCGATGTGCCCGCGCAGCGCCTCCTTGCCGATCAGCGGCGGCGCGCCCACCGGGTCCTCGAAGACGATGTCGTCCGAGAAGAGTTCCAGCACGGCCTCGACATCGCCGGCGTTCATGCGCCGGGCGTACTCCAGCGCCAGGTGTTTCAGGGTCGCCTCATCGGCCATGGGTGTCTCCTCGGGGGGTGCGGGCGAGCGGGGGATCAGTCCGTGACGGCAAGGTCCGACCTCCCCCACAGGGCCTTCAGCTCCGTGATGGCCCCGCCCTTGCCGGTACGCAGCATCAGCACGTAGTTCCAGGTGATGCGCTTGCCCGCGGGGTCGTCCGGGGCCGTGATCCAGCCCCGCTCGGCGAACCCCGGGCCCTTGGGCAGGTAGTCCATGACGGCGCTGGCCGGGGCCAGTACGTGCTTGCCGTCCTGTCCCGCCACCGGGTCGCCGAGGGTCTCCCGCACCCCGGCCCGGGCGAACTCCTCGAAGTGCGCGCGCAGCGCCTCGCGGCCCGACCGCTGGTCGGCGCCGACCGGGTCCTCGAAGGTGACCTCGTCCGCGTACAGGCCAAGGAGCCCGTCGACGTCCGCGGCGTTCAGCAGGCGGCTGTGTTCCACCATGAGCTTCTTGCGGCTTCGCTCGTCAATCAACGCGTGCTCCCCATGTGCTCTCCGTTGTCGCTCCGGCCCAGGTCCTGGTCGATGAACTGGAAGATCTCGTCAGCGGTGGCCCCCTGGATCTTGCCGCTGACCGCCGCCTCGGCCGCGGGGTCCGTCGGCTCCGCCGAGCCGCCGCCCAGCGCCTCCAGCCTGGTCAGGGTGGTGCGCAGCCGCTCGTGCAGCGCCTCGCGCGCCGCCGCGTCCCGCGCGAGGGCCAGCAGCGCGTCCTCCATCCGCTCCAACTCGCCGAGCAGCGGCGGCAGCGGGTCCGCGGCGGGTGGCGCCAGCTCGGCGTGCAGGTGCGCGGCCAGCGCCACCGGGTTCGGGTGGTCGAAGATGAGCGTGGTCGGCAGCCGTAGCCCGGTCACGCTGCCCAACCGGTTGCGCAGCTCGATCGCGGTCAGCGAGTCGAACCCGACTTCGAGGAAGCCGCGCTCGACGTGCAGCCGACCGGGATCGGCGTGGCCGAGCGCGGCGGCCGCGTGCGTGAGCACCAGGTTGAGCAACACCCGGTGCTGCTCGTCCACCGGCAGCGTCGCCAGGTGCCCGGCCCAGTCCGTCAGCGGCTGGCCGGCCGCCGCGGTACGGCGCGCGGGCCCGCCCGCGGTGAGGCCGCGCAGCGGGGCGGGCAGCGTCAGCGCCGGCTGGCCGGCCAGCGCGCGCACGTCCAGGTCCATGGCGACCAGGTGCGGCGCCCCGTGGCGTACGGCGGCGTCCAGCAGGTCAAGCCCTTGTTCGGCGGCCATCGGGTGGATGCCCGAGCGGGCCATGCGCTCCAGCGCCGCCTCGTCCAGGTGCCCGGTCATGCCACTCGCGTCACCCCACAGGCCCCACGCGATGGACACCCCCGGCAACCCGAGCGCCTGCCGGTGCGCCGCCAGCGCGTCGCAGAAGGAGTTCGCCGCCGCGTAGTTGGCCTGCCCCGAGGAGCCCAGCGTGGCCGCCGTCGAGGAGAACATGGCGAACAGCCCCAGGTCGAGCCCCGAGGTCGCCGCGTGCAACACCACCGCGGCCCCCGCCTTCGGGCCCCACACCCGGGCCAGCCGATCCGCGGACTGCGAGGTGAGCACCGCGTCCTCCAGCACGCCGGCCGCGTGCACCACGCCGGTCAACGGGTGCTCGGGCGCCACCCTCGCGAGCAGGGTGGCAACGGCCTCCGGGTCGGCCACGTCGGCCGCCACGATCCGCACCCGCGCGCCCAACCTCGTCAGTCGTGCGGCGAGTTCGTCCGCGCCCGCCGCCCGCGGCCCGCTGCGGCTGACCAACAGCAGGTGCCCGCTCTGTCCCGTACGCACCAGGTGCTCGGCCACCAGGGCCCCCAGCGTTCCGGTGCCACCCGTGATGAGAACCGTGCCGTCGGGGTCGAGCCGCCCCACCACACCCTCGTCCGCCGAGGCCCCGCCCCGCGCCCGCGCGAGCCTCGGCGCCAACACGCGCCCCGCCCGCAACGCGAGCTGCGGCTCACCCAGCTCCACGCCCCGGGCCACGGCCTGCGGCAACTCCGCCACAGCCTCCGGTTCCACGTCCGCGTCCACGTCGAGCAGGAGGAAACGCCCGGGGTTCTCCGACTGCGCGCTGCGCAGCAACCCCCAGGCGCCGGCCCCGGCGAGATCCAGCTCGGCCGCCGCACCACCGGTGTGTACGGCGCCCCGCGTGACGACCACGAGATGGGCGTCGGCCAGCGCCGGACGCAGCAACCAACTCTGCACCAAACCCAGCAACTCCTGCGCCACCCGCAACCCGTCGTCAGCCGAGCCCACGGCCTCGGTCAGCACCACCGACGGAGCGGGCTCGCCCTCGTCCAACGCGGTGACCAGCGCCTCCAGATCCGCGTACCGCACCGGCCGCGACCCGTCTGCCCCTGGCACCGACAGTTCGCCGAGGGCGAGCGTGTCGGCACCGAGCACGGCCCAACCGCCGTCGCCGAGCACGGCCTGCGCCGACCGCGTGGCGGCCGGGGCCGGCAACGCGGTCCACTCCGGGACGAACAACCCGTCCACGCCCCGCGCGGCGGTCGCCGCCTGGAGCTGCCCACTCTCGGCGGGCCGGGTCACCAACGAGTCCACGGTGAGCACCGGCGCGCCCACGGCATCGGCCACCGTCAGGCGCAGGGCGTCCCGTTCCGCGTCCCGCCCGACCCGGACCCGCACCGTGCTGGCCTCGGCCGCCCACAGACGCACCCCGGTCCACGCGAACGGCAGCCGAAGTCCGCCGTCCGCCCCGTCGGGCTGCTCCATCAACAGCGAGGGCTGCAACGCGGCGTCGAGCAGGGCCGGGTGAATGCCGTACCCGTCGCGCTTGCCAGCCGCCTCCGGCAGCGTGATCTCCGCGAACACCTCGGTCCCTTGCCGCCAAGCCGCCTCCAGCCCCTGGAACGCGGGCCCGTAGCCGTACCCGGCCGCCTCGGCCTGGGCGTAGAACTCCGTGACGTCCACCGGCTTCGCACCGGCCGGCGGCCAGGCGCCCGCGAGCCCGCCGACCGGCTCGTCACCCGCCGACGGCGGGCTGAGCACCCCGACGGCGTGTGTCACCCAGGGAGCGTCCTCCTCCTGCTCGGGCCGCGAGAAGACCCGCACCTCGCGCCGGCCGTCCGCACCCGCGGCGGCCACCGCCACCTGCACCCGCAACCCACCGGAGGCGGGCAACACCAGCGGTGCCTGGAGCGCCAGCTCGTCCAACCCACCACTGCCCACCTCGTCCGCGGCCCGCAGCGCCCACTCCACCAGCGCGGCACCCGGCAGCAGCGCCGTACCCGCCACGACATGCTCGGCCAGCCACGGCTGGGACGCGACAGACAGCCGCCCCGTCAGCAACCGGCCCCCACCATCGGCCAGCTCCACGGCGGCTCCGAGCAGCGGATGCCCGGCAGCCGTCAACCCCAGCTGCGTGGCATCGCCGCCCCGCCCGCTGGTGTCCTCCAACCAGTACCGCTCCCGCTGGAAGGCGTAGGTGGGGAGGTCCACGACGTGGGGTGTGGGGTTGTTGGGGTACCAGCGGGTCCAGTCCACGTTCACGCCGGCGGTGAAGGCTTGTGCTACGGACTGTGCCAACTGCTCCAATCCGCCGTGTTCGCGGCGAAGGGTCGGTACGGCGGCGGCTTCGACTCCGACCTCGTCGAAGGCTTCTTGGAGTCCGACGGTCAGGACGGGGTGGGTGCTGGCCTCGATGAAGACGCGGTGGCCGTCGGCCAGGAGTTGGCGTACGGCGTCGGCGAAGCGGACTTGTTCGCGCAGGTTGGTGACCCAGTAGGCGGTGTCCAGGGTGGTGGTGTCGATGCGTTCGGCGGTGACGGTGGAGTAGAACGCCACCTCGCCCTGGGTCGGGCTGATGCCGGCCAACACCTCGTGGAGCTCGTCGGCGATCTCATCGACTTGTGGGCTGTGGGAGGCGTAGTCCACGTCGATCAGCCGAGCCCGGCCGCCTGAAGCTTCCAGCGCGGAGACGGCGTGTTGAACCTGCTCGGGCGGTCCGGAGACCACGGCGGAGCCGGGCCCGTTGACGGCCGCGATGCCCACACCCGCCGCGCTGTCACCCAGCCCGGTCAGGAACTCTTCGGCCTTGTCCTGACTCAGCGCGAGCGAGGCCATGGCGCCACCACCGGCAAGGCGGCGTAGTGCCTTGCTCCGTAGCGCCACCACCTTCGCACCGTCCTCCAAGGACAGTGCACCGGCGACGACAGCGGCCGCGATCTCACCCTGGCTATGACCCACCACAGCCGCCGGCTTCACACCCTGGTCAGCCCACACCGCCGCGAGGGAGACCATCACGGCCCACAACACCGGCTGGACCACATCCACGCGGCCCAGGTCAGCCGCGCCCACACCACCCCGCAACACCTCGGCAAGCGACCAGTCCACGTACGGCGCCAGTGCGCGCTCACACTCGGCTACCCGCGCCGCGAACACCGGCGAGGACTCCAACAACCCCGCACCCATTCCCACCCACTGTGACCCTTGTCCCGGGAAGACCAGGACGGGGCCGAGGTCGCCGGTCAGTGTGGGGGTGCCGGGGTTGGTGAGGGTGGGGTGGGTGGTGTCGGTGGCCAGTGCTTGGAGGCCGGCGAGGAATGTGTCTTGGTCTTGGCCGGTGAGGACGGCTCGGTGGTCGAAGGTGGTGCGGGTGGTGGTCAGGGACCAGCCGATGTCGGTGATCGAAGCGGCCGAAGCAGTCGTCGCCAGGTGCTCGATCAACGCTTGGGCCTGACCACGCAACGCGGCGTGACTGCGAGCCGACAGCACCCACGGGACATAGCCCCCCGTAACCGTCGCAGCCTCGGGAGCGGCGGGTGCCGGCTCCTCGGCGGGCGCCTCCGGCGCCTGCTCCAGGATGAGGTGGGCGTTGGTGCCCGAGACGCCGAAGGAGGAGACGCCGGCGCGCAGCGGGTGCCCGTTGGGTGCCCAGTCGACCTGTTCGGTCAGCAGCCGTACCGCGCCCGCGTCCCAGTCCACGTGCGGCGTCGGCGCGTCGATGTGGAGCGAGGCGGGCAGTACGCCGTGGCGCATGGCCTGCACCATCTTGATGACGCTGGCGACGCCTGCGGCGGCCTGGGTGTGGCCGATGTTGGACTTGACGGAACCCAGCCACAGCGGCCGGTCGTCGGGCCGGTCCTGACCGTAGGTCGCGAGCAGCGCCTGTGCCTCGATCGGGTCACCCAGTGAGGTGCCGGTGCCGTGCGCCTCCACGGCGTCCACCTCGGCCGGGGCGAGCCGCGCGTTGGCCAGTGCCTGGCGGATGACGCGCTGCTGGGACGGCCCGTTGGGGGCGGTGAGCCCGTTGCTCGCGCCGTCCTGGTTGACCGCCGAGCCACGGATCACGGCGAGCACCCGACGGCCGTTGCGCTGCGCGTCCGACAGCCGCTCCAGCAGGACGAGGCCCGAGCCCTCGGAGAAGCCGGTGCCGTCGGCGGCGGCCGCGAACGCCTTGCAGCGCCCGTCCGGCGACAGCGCGCCCTGTCGCGAGAACTCGGTGAACCCGCCGGGCGTGGCCATCACCGTCACCCCGCCGGCCAGCGCCAGCGAGCACTCGTCCTGCCGCAGCGCCTGGCAGGCCAGGTGCATGGCGACCAGGGACGAGGAGCACGCCGTGTCCACCGTCACCGCGGGCCCCTCAAGGCCGAACGAGTACGAGATCCGGCCGGAGACCACGCTGCCCAGGTTGCCGGTGGCCACGTACCCCGCCGACTCGTCGGTCGTCTCACCGATCAGCGACAGGTAGTGGTAGGAGTCCACGCCGGCGAACACGCCCGTAGCGCTGCCGACCAGGGACTCACGGTCGATGCCGGCCCGCTCGAACGCCTCCCAGGCGTTCTCCAGGAGCAGCCGCTGCTGCGGGTCCATGGCCAGCGCCTCGCGCGGGCTGATCCCGAAGAAGTCGGCGTCGAAGTCGGCGACGTTCTCCAGGAAACCGCCTTCGCGGGCGCTGCTGGTGCCCGCGTTGCCCGGGTCGGGGTGGTAGAGCTTCTCCAGGTCCCAGCCACGGTCGTCGGGGAAGCCGGAGATGACGTCCGCGCCGTCGGTGACCAGTTGCCACAGCCGCTCCGGGGTCGTCGCGTGGCCGGGGAAGTCGCAGGCCATGGCGACGATGGCGATGGGCTCCCGCGCGCGGTCCGCCGTCTCGCGCAACTGCCGCTTCGCCGTGCGCAGGTCGGCGGTCGCGCGCTTCAGATAGCTGCGTAGCTTCTCGTCGTCCGTCATGTCACATCCACCCGATCGTTGCGGCCTTCGTGGTTCACAGGGCGTACGGAGTGCGCGGGGGCGCTCACCGGAGCCCGCCGTCCGTGGGGACGTTGAGCTCGTTGTCGAGCACGTCGAACAGTTCCTCGTCGGTCGCCGAGTCCAGGTCCCCGGCGTCGTCCGCCGCGTCCGCGCCGCCCACCGTGCGCAGCAGTTCCTGGAGGCGCGCGGCGATTCGTGCGCGCTGCTCGCGGTCCGCGATGGCCGCGGGCAGGGCGGCGCCCACCCGGTCGAGGTCGGCGAGGACCGCCCCGGAGGGCGTCGCGCCCTCCGCGGCCCCCTCCGGGACCAGCAGGTCCCGCAGCAGGTGGACGACCGCCGCCGGTGTCGGGTGGTCGAAGACCAACGTGGCGGGGAGCCGTACGCCGGTCGCGGCCGAGAGCCGGTTGCGTAGTTCGACGGCGGTCAGCGAGTCGAACCCGAGCTCACGGAAGTTCTGGGTTGCCTGCACCGCGTCGCCCGCCTCGTGCCCGAGGACCGTCCCCACATGGGAACGCACCAGGTCGAGCAGGGCCTGCTGCCGGTCCTCCTCGGTGAGTTCGGCCAGGGTGGCGGCCAGCGCGGGCGCCGACGCGTCGGGCACGCCGGCCGCGGCCTGCGGCGCGGCGGCGCGCACCAGGCCGCGCAGGAGGGCGGGCGGGTCGGCGTCGCCGGCCCGGGCCCGGCGCCGCATCGACGCCAGGTCGAGCGGGATCGGTGCCAGCAGCGGCTGCCCGCTGCCCAGCGCGACGTCGAGCAGTGCCATGCCCTGCTCGGTCTCCAGGGCCACCATGCCGGCGCGCTCCACCCGGGCCCGGTCGGCGTCGGTCATCGCCCCCGTCATGCCGGTCGCCTGTGCCCAGTACCCCCAGGCCAGCGACGTGGCGGGCAACCCGTGCGCCTGCCGGTGCTGGGCCAGCGCGTCCAGGAACGTGTTGCCCGCCGCGTAGTTGCCCTGGCCCGCGCCACCGAGCAGCCCGGCCGCCGCGGAGAACAGCACGAACGCCGACAACTCCGCGTCGCGGGTCAGCTCGTGCAGGTGCCAGGCCGCGTCGGCCTTGACCCGCAGCACCTCGGCGACCTGCTCGGGGGTGAGCGCCTGCACCGTCGCGTCCCGCAGCAATCCCGCCGCGTGCACCACGGCCGTCAGCGGATGCTCCGCCGGTACGGAACGCAGCAGCTCGGCCAGCTCTGCCCGGTCGCCCGCGTCACACGCGGCGACGCGTACGCGCGCTCCGAGCGCGGTCAGCTCGTCGACCAGCCGGCCGGCCCCGGGAGCCTCCACGCCGCGCCGACTGACCAGCAGCAACCGTCGTACGCCGTGCGCGGTGACCAGGTGTCGGGCGGTGGCGGCGCCCAGCGTGCCGGTGCCGCCGGTGATCAGGACCGTGCCGTCGGGGACGAGCGCGGCCGGCAGGGACAGGACGATCTTGCCGATGTGGCGGGCCTGGCTGAAGAACCGGAACGCCTCGGGCGCGCGACGGATGTCCCAGACGGTGGTCGGCAAGGGCTGTAGCGCCCCGCTGTCGAACAGCGCCGACAGGTCGGCCAGCATCTCCCCGATACGGTCCGGGCCCGCTCCGGTCACCAGGTCGAAGGCCCGGTACGTCACACCGGGGTGCGCGGCGCTGACCTCGGCGGGGTCGCGGATGTCGGTCCGCCCCATGTCGATGAAGCGACCGCCCGGCGTCAGCAGCCGTAGCGAGGCGTCCACGAAGTCGGCTGCCAGCGAGTTGAGCACCACGTCGACCGAACCGGCCGCCGCCCGCACGCGCTCCTCGAAGTCCAGCGAGCGCGAGGACGCGATGTGCCGCTCGTCGAAACCCCGCTCGCGCAGCGCGTGCCACTTGCCGGGGCTCGCCGTCGCGTACACCTCCGCGCCCCAGTGCCGGGCCAACTGCACGGCCGCCAACCCGACACCACCCGTAGCCGCGTGCAACAGCAACCGCTCGCCGGCCCGCAGCCCCGCCAGGTCGGCGAGGCCGTAGTACGCGGTCAGGAACGCCGACGGCACGGTCGCCGCCTGTGCGAACGTCCACCCCTCCGGAATCCGGGTGATCATGCGCTGGTCCGTGATGACCTGTGGCCCGGTCCCGTTGAACAGGCCAAGCACCCGGTCGCCCACCGCGTACCCGGACACGCCGTCACCCACCTCGGTGACCACGCCGGCTCCGTCGCCGCCGAGCGGACGCGGGTCGTCGACCATGCCGAGCGCCACCACCACGTCGTGGAAGTTCACGCCACCGGCCCGCAGCCGCACTCGCACCTCGCCCGGGCCCAACGGCCGCCCGTTCTCCGGCGCCTCGACCAGGGCCAGGTTCTCCAGGCTGCCGCTGCCCACCAAACCCAGCCGCCACGCGTCCCCCGCGCCCGTCGGCGGGGTGAGCTGCCTGGCACCGTCCTCGTGCGCGAGCCGTGGCACGTACGCCTGCCCGTCGCGCAGCGCCACCTGCGGCTCGTCCAGCGCGAGCGCCGCCGCCACGGACCCGAACGAGGCGTCCCGCCCGTCGACGTCGAGCAGCACACACCGCCCGGGGTTCTCGGACTGCGCGCTGCGCGCCAGGCCCCACACGGCCGCACCCGGCAACGACGCGACGTCTTCGTGGCCGGAGGCGGCGACGGCCCGCCGCGTGACCACGACCAGCCGGCTGTCGGCGAATTCAGGGGCGGCCAGGAACTCCTGCAACAGGGCGAGCAGGGCGCCGGTCGTCTCGTGCGTCTCCGCCACCGTGTCACCAGGTTCGGCGCCGGTCGCCCCGCCCCGACCCGCGCCGACGGGCGAGGTGAAGCAGGCCAGCACCGTGTCGGGGGCGACGCCCCCGGAGGCCACCATCGCCCGCAACCCCACCAGCCCCACGTACTGATCGGCCCCGGGCAACGCGTCGGCCAGCGCGGCGGCTGCCACCTCATCGCCCAACGCGACGATCGCCCGCCCGACAGGCGACACCTCCCGCTCCAGCGCGACCTGCGGCCACGCGAGCTGGAACAGCGCGTTCCGCCCGGCGGAGCGGGCCCGGCCGAGCTGGTCACCCGCGACGGGCCGCAGGATCAGGTCCGCCACCGTGGCCACCGGGGCGCCCGTCGGGTCGGCCACCGTCAACGCCAACCGATCGGCAGCGGTGGGCACGATCCGCACGCGCAGCGCACTCGCGCCCGTCGCGTGCAACCGCACCCCCGCCCAGGCGAACGGCAACAACACCCGCTCCGCCTCGTCCGACCCGGGAGCCACCGCCAGCGCACGGGCGTGCAGGGCGGCGTCGAGCAACGCGGGGTGAACGCCGTAGTCAACCGCCCGTTCCCGCTCCTGGTCGGGCAGCACCACCTCGGCATAGATCGCGTCACCGAGCCGCCACGCCGCCGTGAGCCCCCGGAACGCCGGGCCGTACCGGTAACCATGCTCGGACAACTGCGCGTAGAAGCCCTTGACCGGCAGGCTGCTGGCACCGGGCGGCGGCCACGCGCCACGCAGCGCCTCGGGCTCGGACGTGGCGGACACCTCCAGCGCACCGGTGGCGTGCCGCGTCCAGGCCACGTCCGCGTCACCGGCCGGACGCGAGTGGACCGTCACGGGCCGCTGCCCCGTGGCATCGGGCCCCGCGACGGCGACCTGCACGTCCACGGCCGCGCCGTCCGGAATGACCAGCGGCGCGTGCAGGGTCAGCTCGACCAGGTGGTCACAGCCCACCCGCCGCCCCGCGTGCAACACCCACTCGGCGAACGCGGTACCCGGCAGCAGCACCGTGTCCAACACCGTGTGATCCGCCAACCACCCCTGCGTACGCGACGAAAGCCGCCCGGTCAGCAGGTAAGAGCCCCCCTCGGCCAACTCCACGGCCGCCCCGAGCAGCGGATGCCCAGCAGCCACGAGCCCCAACCCGGCCGGATCACCATCCTGCCCACCGCTGCCCTCGACCCAGTAGCGCTGGCGTTGGAAGGCGTAGGTGGGGAGGTCTACGACGTGGGGTGTGGGGTTGTTGGGGTACCAGCGGGTCCAGTCCACGCTGACGCCGGCGGTGAACGCCTGTGCCACGGACAGCGCCAACTGCTCCAACCCGCCGTGCTCGCGGCGAAGGGTCGGTACGGCGGCGGCTTCGACCGCCGCTTCGTCGAAGGCTTCTTGGAGTCCGACGGTCAGGACGGGGTGGGTGCTGGCCTCGATGAACACGCGGTGACCGTCGGCCAGAAGCTGACGTACGGCATCCGCGAAACGAACCTGCTCGCGCAGGTTGGTCACCCAGTACGCGGTGCCCAGGGTGCTGGTGTCGATGCGTTCGGCGGTGACGGTGGAGTAGAACGCCACCTCGCCCTGGGAGGGGCTGATGCCGGCCAAGACCTCGTGGAGTTCGTCGGCGATCTCGTCAACTTGTGGGCTGTGGGAGGCGTAGTCCACGTCGATCAGCCGAGCCCGGCTGCCTGAAGCCTCCAGCGCGGAAACGGCGTGTTGAACCTGTTCGGGCGGCCCGGAGACCACCGCCGACCCCGGCCCGTTGACGGCCGCGATGCCCACACCCGCCGCGCTGTCACCGAGGCCGGCCAGGAACTCTTCGGCCTTGTCCTGACTCAACGCCAGCGAAGCCATCGCCCCACCACCGGCCAGGCGACGTAGTGCCTTGCTCCGCAATGCCACCACCTTGGCGCCGTCCTCCAAGGACAGCGCACCGGCGACGACGGCCGCGGCGATCTCACCCTGGCTATGGCCTACCACGGCCGCCGGCTTAACCCCCTGGTCAGCCCACACCGCAGCCAACGACACCATCACGGCCCAGAGCACCGGCTGCACCACATCGACTCGCCCCAGGTCAGCCGCGTCCGCCCCGCCACGCAGCACCTCGGCAAGCGACCAGTCCACGTACGGCGCCAACGCCCGCTCACACTCCGCCACCCGCGCCGCGAACACCGCAGACGACTCCAACAACCCCGCCCCCATCCCCACCCACTGCGAACCCTGACCCGGGAAGACAAGGGTGGGGTGGGGGTTGCTGGGGAGGGCTGTGGTGGTGTGGGTGAGGGCGGGGTGGGGCTGGGAGGTGGCGAGGGACTTCAGAGCGGTGTGGAGGGTCTCGGGGGAGGTGGCGGTGATGACGGCTCGGTGGTCGAAGGTGGTGCGGGTGGTGGCGAGGGACCAACCCACGTCGACGGGGGAGAGGTCGGGGCGCTCGGCGAGGTGGTCGGCCAGGGCCTGGGCCTGGGCCCGCAGGGCCTGGGGGGTACGGGCCGACACCACGTAGGGCAGCAGGCCGGCGTGGTCCGGCGTGGGCGGGGTGGCCTCGGTCTCGGGTGCCTCCTCCAGCACCAGGTGGGCGTTGGTCCCGGAGATGCCGAACCCGGAGACGCCCGCCCGGCGCGGTCGGTCCGGGCGCGGCCACGCGGTCGTCTCGGTGAGCAGCCGCACCTCCCCGGCGGTCCAGTCGACGTGCGGGCTGGGCTCGTCGATGTGCAGGGACTCCGGCAGCTCCCCGTGCCGCATGGCCATCACCATCTTGATGACGCTCGCGGCGCCGGCGGCGGCCTGGGTGTGTCCGATGTTCGACTTGATGGACCCCAGCCACAGCGGCCGGCCGTCGGGCCGCCCCTGGCCGTAGGTGGCGAGCAGCGCCTGTGCCTCGATCGGGTCGCCGAGGGTGGTGCCGGTGCCGTGCCCCTCCACCACGTCCACGTCCGCCGCGGACAGTCGCGAGTTGGCCAGCGCCTGGCGGATGACGCGCTGCTGGGACGGCCCGTTGGGGGCGGTGAGCCCGTTGCTCGCCCCGTCCTGGTTGACGGCCGAGCCACGGATGACGCCGAGGATCGTGCGGCCGTTGCGCTGTGCCTCCGACAAGCGCTCCAGCACCACCAGGCCCGCGCCCTCGCCCCAGCCCGTGCCGTCGGCCGCCGCGGCGAACGGCTTGCACCGGCCGTTCGGCGCGATCCCCCGTTGCCGGGAGAACTCGATGAACGCGCCAGGCGTGGCCATCACGGCGACCCCACCCGCGAGCGCGAGATCGCACTCGTTCTGGCGCAGGGCCTGGGCCGCGAGGTGCATCGCCACCAGCGACGACGAACACGCGGTGTCCACCGTGACGGCCGGCCCCTCGAGCCCCAGGGCGTACGCCACCCGGCCCGACACCACGCTGCCCAGGTTGCCGGCGCCGACGTACCCTTCCACGTCGCTGGTGATGTTCCCGATGACCGACAGGTAGTCGTGTGCGCCGACCCCGGCGAAGACGCCGGTGTTGCTGCCGCTCAGTGCCGCGCGGCTGAGCCCGGCGCGCTCGAACGCCTCCCAGGCTGTCTCCAGGAGCAGGCGTTGTTGCGGGTCCATGGCCAGCGCCTCGCGCGGGCTGATGTCGAAGAAGGCCGCGTCGAAGGAGGTCGCGTCGTAGCAGAAACTTCCCTGGTCCACGTACGACTTGCCGTACGCGTCCGGGTCCGGGTCGAACAACTCGTCGGTGTTCCAGCCACGGTCGGTGGGGAAACCGGAGATGGCGTCGCCACCACCGCGTACGAGCTCCCACAGGTCCTCGGGTGACCGCACGCCGCCCGGATAGCGGCAGGCCATGCCCACGATGGCGATCGGTTCCGGCTCGGCGGACTCCGCCGCGCGCAGCCGCTGGCGCGTCTCGCGCAGTTCCGCGGTCACCCACTTCAGGTGGTCGAGCAGCTTTTCCTCGTTCGACATCTGGCTCAGGCTCCTTGGCACGGCACGGAGAAGGGGGTCATCGGGCTCACGACTTTCCGAACTCGTCGGAGATGAGGTCGAAGATGTCTTCCGCGGACGCGGCCTCCAGATCGCTGTGTGCCGTCGAGCGGTCCGTCTCCCGCCCGGTGTCGCTCCACTTCGCCAGCAGCAGTTGCAGTCGGCCGGTGATGCGACGCCTGGCGGCCTCGTCCACGTCGGCCGATTCGGACGCCGCGTCCCAGCGGTCCAGCTCCGTCAGCAACCGGCCCTCGGACGCCACGTCCTCGTCGGCGAGCTGCTCGCGGAGGAAGTCGGCCAGCTCCTTGGGCGTGGGGTGGTCGAAGATGAGCGCGGGGGTCAGGTCGAGCCCCGTGGAGCTGGCGAGCTGGTTCCGGAGTTCCACGGCCGTCAGCGAGTCGAACCCGAGGTCCTGGAAGGGTTGGGTGGCCGGGACGGCGTCGATGCTGGCGTGGCCGAGGATCTGCGCGGCCGTGGTCTGGATGTGGTGCAGCACGATCTGCTGCTGTTGGCCCGGCGTGCTGTCGGCGAGCTGTCGCGCCAGGGCGCTGGTCGCGACGGGTTGGCCGCTGGTCACCTCGGCCGGCGCGGTGGGGGCGGGGGCGAGGTGGGCGAGGAGGGGGCTGGGGCGTTGGGCGGTGAAGCTGGCGGGGAACTTGTGCCAGTCGATGTCGGCGATGGTGATGGTGGTGTCGTTGTGGGTGAGTGCCTGGTGCAGGGCCTTGACGGCCAGTTCCGGGAGCAGCGGGTTCATGCCGCGGCGACTGTAGTACGCGCGAGCTGCGTCGTCCGCCGCCATGCCGGACTCCGCCCAGGGGGCCCAGGCGATGCTGGTGGCGGGGAGGCCGTGGGCGCGGCGGTGTTCGGCGAGTGCGTCGAGGTAGGTGTTGGCGGCGGCGTAGGCGCCCTGGTGGCTGCCGCCCCAGGTGGCGGCACCGGAGGAGAAGAGGACGAAGGCGCTGAGGCTGCTCATCTCCCGCGTCAACTCGTGCAGGTGCAGGGCTCCCAGGGACTTCGGCCGCAGCACGGCATCGAGGTGCGGCAGGTCCAACTCGTCAAACGGCGTGTTCTCCGCGATGCCTGCGGTGTGGATGATGGTGGTGAGTGGTTGGTGGGTGGGGATGGTGTTGAGGAGTTGTTGGAGTTGGTTGCGGTTGGTGATGTCGCAGGTGGTGATGGTGAGGGTGGTGTTGAGGTGGTTGAGTTCTTGGGTGAGGGTTTGGGTGTGGGGTGCGTTGGGTCCGGTGCGGCTGGCGAGGATGATGTGGGGTGCGTTTTGGTGGGCGAGCCAGCGGGTGATGTGGGTGGCGAGGGCGCCGGTGCCGCCGGTGATGAGGGTGGTTCCGGTGGGTTTCCAGGGTGTGGGGGTGTGTTGTTGGGGGTTGGTGTGGGTGTGTGGTGGAGGCGGCGGGTGAGGGGGGGTGTTGCGGATGGCTGTTTGGTCGTGGGTGGGTGTGGTGTGGTGGTGGGTCTGGGTGAGGAGGGTGGCGAGGTGGTGGGTGGTGTGGTGATTGGGGTTGGTGGGGAGGTCGATGAGTCCGGCGTGTTGGTGGGGGTGTTCGAGTGCTGCGACGCGTCCGAGTCCCCAGGTGTGTGCTTGGTGGGGGTTGGGGAGGGGGTCGGTGGTGTGGGTGGTGGTGGCTCCTTGGGTGAGGGTCCATAGGGGTGCGGTGATGGTGGTGTTGGTCAGGGCTTGGATGAGGGTGGTGGTGGCGGCGAGTCCGGTGGGTACGGCGGGGTAGTCGGGGTGAGGTTCCTCGTCCAACGCCAACAAACTCACCACACCGTCCAGTGAACCGGCGGTGTCGGCCGCCCGCTCCAACTGATCGGCCACCCCGAGTCGTTCGGCCACCGCACAGTCGATCACCACGTCGGTACGCGACGCCCCGTGGTCGTCCAGCGCCTCGCGTGCCAGCCGTACGGCCGGATGCTCCTCGAATCCCGCCGGCAGCACCAGCAACCACGGGCCGGCCAGAACGGGGGGAGCGGCTTCCGGAATCGGCTCCCAACTGATCCCGTACCGCCAGGAGTCGATGGTCGACTGCTCGCGGTGCTCACGGCGCCAGGAGGAGAGGACAGGGAGCGCGGGCAGCAGGGCCTCGACGGTGGGACTGTCCCGCCGGACGTTCAGGGTGCTGCTCAACGTGTCAACGTCGCGCTCCTCGATCGCCTGCCACAGCCGCTCCTCGACCACATCCCCACCGGCTCCACCGCTCGCTCGTGGCACCGGCGGCTCGACCCAGAACCGCTGCCGCTGGAAGGCGTACGTCGGTAGCGCGACCACCCGCGGCTTCGGAACGACCGGGAACCACTCGGCCCACTCCACCCGCATCCCGCTCGCGTGCAACTGCCCCAGCGCACGCCCGAAGCCCTGCACGTCCGTCTGCTTCCGGGACAGCGTCGCGATGGTCAGCGGCTGGGCATCGAGCTTCGGCTCCGCCTCGTTGGTGAGGTGGTGGAGGGTGTGTTGGGTGGCGGTGGTGAGGGTGGGGTCGGGTCCTATTTCGAGGTAGGTGTGGGTGGTGGGGGCGGTGTGGGTGATGGCCTGGTGGAAGTGGACGGGCTGGCGAATGTGCTGCGCCCAGTAGGTGGGGGTGGTGATGAAGTCCGGATCGGCTGGCAGCCCGGTGAGGTTGCTGGTCAGCGGGATGGTGGGTGGGTGGAAGGTCAGCGTGGCGAGGGTTTGGGTGAAGGGGTCGAGGATGGGGTCCATCTGGGGTGAGTGGAAGGCGTGGCTGACGGTCAGCGACCGTGCCTTGCGGCCTTGTTCGGCCCAGTGGGTGCGGATGGTTTCGACGGCTTCGGTGGGTCCGGAGATGACGGTGTTGCCGGGTGTGTTCAGGGCCGCGATGCTGACCTGACCGTGGTGTTGGTCGAGGTGGGGTTGGAGTTCTTCGGGGGTGGCGTTGATGGTGGCCATGGCGCCGCCGGGTGGGAGGCTGCCCATGAGGGTGGCGCGTTGGGCGACCAGGTGGCAGGCGTCGGGGAGGTCGAGGATGCCGGCGATGTGGGCTGCGGCGACTTCGCCGATGGAGTGGCCGATGACCGCGTCGGGTCGTACTCCCAGGGATTCCAGTAGTCGTGCCATGGCGACCTGGAGGGCGAAGAGGCCAGCCTGTGCGTAGGTGGTGTGGTTCAGCAGGTCTTCGGGTCCGCCGGTGAAGACCACCTCGCGTAGGGGGTGGTCGAGGTAGGGGTCGAGGAGGTCGCAGACCTGGTCGAAGACCTGGGCGTAGAGGGGGAAGCGGTCGTACAGCTCGTGTCCCATCCCCGCACGCTGACTGCCCTGGCCGCTGAAGAGGAACACCGTGTCACCCGTACCAGCGGTCGCGGTCGCTGGTGCGGGGCTGACCAGGGCGCGGTGGGTCTCGCCGTGGGCCAGTGCGGTGAGCCCGGCGAGCAACTCCTCGCGGTCGTCGCCCACCACCACGGCCCGGTGCTCGAACGACGTACGCGCGGTGAGGAGCGTCCAGCCGACGTCGACGGGGGAGAGGTCCGGGTCGGCCGACAGGCGTTCAACCAGGGCCGTGGCCTGCCCGCGCAGTGCCGCGTCACCGCGGGCCGACACCAGCCACGGCACGGCGCCGCCCGCCTCGTGCCGGGCCGGCTCGGGTGGCTGCGGTGGCTGTTCCAGGATCAGGTGGGCGTTGGTACCGCTGATGCCGAACGAGGAGATACCGGCCCGGCGCGGGCGGTCCGCCTGAGGCCATGCGGTTGGCTCAGCCAGCAGGCGTACGTCTCCGAGACCCCAGTCCACCTTCGTGGACGGCGCGTCGATGTGGAGCGAGGCGGGCAGTACGCCGTGGCGCATGGCCTGCACCATCTTGATGACGCTGGCGACGCCTGCGGCGGCCTGGGTGTGGCCGATGTTGGACTTGACGGAACCCAGCCACAGCGGCTGGCCCTCGGGTCGGTCCTGGCCGTAGGTGGCGAGCAGGGCCTGGGCCTCGATCGGGTCGCCGAGGGTCGTACCGGTGCCGTGCGCCTCCACTGCGTCCACCTCGGACGCCGCAAGCCGGGCGTTGGCCAGCGCCTGCCGGATCACCCGCTGCTGCGACGGGCCGTTCGGTGCGGAGAGCCCGTTGCTCGTACCGTCCTGGTTGACGGCGGAGCCACGTACCACCGCGAGCACCTCGTGCCCGTTACGCCGCGCGTCCGACAGCCGCTCCAGCAGCACCAGGCCCGCGCCCTCGCCCCACACCATGCCGTCGGCGGCGTCCGCGAACGGCTTGCACCGGGCGTTGGCCGCCAACCCGCGCTGCCGCGAGAACTCGATGAAGGCACCGGGCGTGGCCATGACGGTGACGCCACCGGCGAGGGCCAACGAGCATTCACCCTGGCGCAGGGCCTGGGCCGCGAGGTGCATGGCCACCAGCGACGACGAGCACGCCGTGTCCACCGTCATCGCCGGGCCCTCAAGCCCGAACGAGTACGCGACGCGCCCCGAGACGACGCTGCCGATGTTGCCCGTGGCCACGTACCCCTCGACGTCACTGGCCGTGTCGCCGGTCAGCGACAGGTAGTCCTGTGACGTGACACCGGCGAACACGCCCGTGTCGCTGCCGTTGAGCGCGTCTCGGTCGAGGCCGGCGCTCTCGAAGGCCTCCCAGGCTGTCTCCAGGAGCAGGCGCTGTTGCGGGTCCATGGCCAGCGCCTCGCGCGGGCTGATCCCGAAGAAGGCCGCGTCGAACTCGGGCGCATCGTGCAGGAAGCCACCCTCGCGCACGTAGCTGGTGCCTTGGTGGTCGGGGTCCGGGTGGAAGAGTGCCCCCAGGTCCCAGTTGCGGTTGGTCGGCATCTCGCTGATGGCGTCCCGCTGTGCCATCACGAGGTCCCACAGCCCCTGCGGAGTGTCGACGTCGCCCGGATAACGGCAGGCCATGCCCACGATCGCAATCGGCTCGTCCTGTGCCACCGCCGTGACCGCCGGAGCGTCCGCCGTCTCCTGGCGCCCGGTGAGCTCGGCCCGCAGGTAGCGGGCAAGAGCGGTCGGCGTCGGGTGGTCGAAGACGAGTGAGGGCGGCAGGTTGAGACCGGTGGAGCTGGCGAGCTGGTTCCTCAGCTCGACCGCCGTCAACGAGTCGAACCCCATCTCCTGGAACGGCTGGGCCGCCGGGATGGCCTCCGCGTGCGAGTGTCCCAGGATGGCCGCGGCCAGCGACTGCACGTGCTGGACGAGCACCTGCTGTTGCTCACTGGGTGGCGTGTCGGCGAGCTGCCGTGCCAGGGCGCTGGTGGCGGAAGCGGGCTGGTCACCGGTCGGATCGGCCGCGCCGGCAGGCGTGAGGTCGGCCAGCAGGGGGCTGGGGCGTTGGGCGGTGAAGCTGGCGGGGAACTTGTGCCAGTCGATGTCGGCGATGGTGATGGTGGTGTCGTTGTGGGTGAGTGCCTGGTGTAGTGCCTTGACGGCCAGTTCCGGGGGCAGCGGGTTCATGCCACGGCGGCTGTAGAAGTCGACCGCCGTGTCGTCCGCCGCCATGCCGGCCTCACCCCACGGGCCCCAGGCGATGCTGGTGGCGGGGAGGCCGTGGGCGCGGCGGTGTTCGGCGAGTGCGTCGAGGTAGGTGTTGGCGGCGGCGTAGGCGCCCTGGTGGCTACCGCCCCAGGTGGCGGCACCGGAGGAGAAGAGGACGAAGGCGCTGAGGCTGCTCATCTCCCGCGTCAGCTCGTGCAAGTGCAGTGCGCCGAGCGCCTTGGGCCGCAACACGTGCTGCAACCGATCCGGGCTCAGGTCAGCGATGTACTCGGTGTCCGTCGCCCCTGCGGTGTGGATGATGGTGGTGAGTGGTTGGTGGGTGGGGATGGTGTTGAGGAGTTGTTGGAGTTGGTTGCGGTTGGTGATGTCGCAGGTGGTGATGGTGAGGGTGGTGTTGAGGTGGTTGAGTTCTTGGGTGAGTGTTTGGGTGTGGGGTGCGTTGGGTCCGGTGCGGCTGGCGAGGATGATGTGGGGTGCGTTTTGGTGGGCGAGCCAGCGGGTGATGTGGGTGGCGAGGGCGCCGGTGCCGCCGGTGATGAGGGTGGTTCCGGTGGGTTTCCAGGGTGTGGGGGGTGTGTTGTTGGGGGTTGGTGTGGGTGTGTGGTGGAGGCGGCGGGTGAGGGGGGTGTTGCGGATGGCTGTTTGGTCGTGGGTGGGTGTGGTGTGGTGGTGGGTTTGGGTGAGGAGGGTGGCGAGGTGGTGGGTGGTGTGGTGGTTGGGGTTGGTGGGGAGGTCGATGAGTCCGGCGTGTTGGTGGGGGTGTTCGAGTGCTGCGACGCGTCCGAGTCCCCAGGTGTGTGCTTGGTGGGGGTTGGGGAGGGGGTCGGTGGTGTGGGTGGTGGTGGCTCCTTGGGTGAGGGTCCATAGGGGTGCGGTGATGGTGGTGTTGGTCAGGGCTTGGATGAGGGTGGTGGTGGCGGCGAGTCCGGTGGGTACGGCGGGGTAGTCGGGGTGAGGTTCCTCGTCCAACGCCAACAAACTCACCACACCGGAGAACGTCACGCCCGCGGCCAACTCATCGAGGCCATCGGTTACTTCCTCGCGTTCGCTCGTGCCCGTCACGAGGTAGCGCACCACGCTGGCGCCGTACCCGGACAAGGCCTGGGTGGCGATGTGCGTGGCTGGGTGCTCCTCGAAACCAGCAGGCACCACGAGCAACCACGAGCCGTCCAACGCCGCTGGCGGAAGATCCGTGATCGGCGTCCACACGGCTCGGTACCGCCAGGAGTCGATGACCGACCGCTCGCGGTGCTGCCGTCGCCAGGCGGAAAGCGTCGGCAGAACGGCGTCGAGCATCGGTTGCTGCTCTTCGGGCGAGTCCAGCGTCCTGGCCAGCGCCGCCAGGTCCCCGCGCTCCACCGCGTCCCACAGCTCGACCTCCGCCGCACTCTGCCCAGCCCCACCCACGGCTTCGACCGGGTCGGCCGCGGCCAGCCAGAACCGCCGGTGCTGGAAGGCGTACGTCGGCAACTCCACCACCCGAGGCGCCGGGCTCACCGGGAACCAGCCCGTCCAGTCCACCCGTACGCCGTGGGCGTGCAGTGTCCCCAACGCCTGGGCGAACGCCTGCGCCTCGGGCTTCTTACGGGACAGCGTCGCGGCCACCACCGGTGCGGGCCGCTCGGTGTCCTCGTCGACGACGGCCTGGGCTTGGAGATGGTGGAGGGTGTGTTGGGTGGCGGTGGTGAGGGTGGGGTCGGGTCCGATTTCGAGGTAGGTGTGGGTGGCGGGGGCGGTGTGGGTGATGGCCTGGTGGAAGTGGACGGGCTGGCGAATGTGCTGCGCCCAGTAGGTGGGGGTGGTGATGAAGTCCGGGTCGGCTGGCAGCCCTGTGAGGTTGCTGATCAGCGGGATGGTGGGTGGGTGGAAGGTCAGGGTGGTGAGGGTTTGGGTGAAGGGGTCGAGGATGGGGCCCATCTGGGGTGAGTGGAAGGCGTGGCTGACGGTCAGCGACCGTGTTTTGCGGCCTTGTTCGGTCCAGTGGGTGCGGATGGTTTCGACGGCTTCGGTGGGTCCGGAGATGACGGTGTTCTCCGGGGTGTTCAGGGCCGCGATGCTGACCTGGCCGTGGTGTTGGTCGAGGTGGGGTTGGAGTTCTTCGGGGGTGGCGTTGATGGTGGCCATGGCACCGCCGGGTGGGAGGCTGCCCATGAGGGTGGCGCGTTGGGCCACCAGGTGGCAGGCATCAGGAAGGTCCAGGATGCCGGCGATGTGGGCTGCGGCGACTTCGCCGATGGAGTGGCCGATGACCGCGTCGGGTCGCACTCCCAGGGATTCCAGTAGTCGTGCCATGGCGACCTGGAGCGCGAACAGGCCGGCCTGTGCGTAGGTGGTGTGATCCAGGAGACCGCCGTCGGGCCCCCCGGTGAAGACCACCTCCCGCAATGGGTGGTCCAGGTAGGGGTCGAGGAGGTCGCAGACCTGGTCGAAGACCTGGGCGTAGCGGGGGAAGCGGTCGTACAGCTCGCGTCCCATCCCCGCACGCTGACTGCCCTGACCACTGAAGAGGAACACCGTGTCATCCGTACCGGCGGTGGCTTCCGTGCCCGGGTGGGTGAGGTGGGAGTGGGTTTCGCCGTTGGCCAGTGCGGTGAGGGCTCCGAGGAGTTGTTCGTGGTTCTCGCCGACGGCTACGGCCCGGTGTTCGAAGTGGGCCCGGGTGGTGGCCAGCGACCAGCCGATGTCGACGGGTGACTGGTCAGGGTCGGCCGTGACGTGGTCGGCCAGGGCCTTGGCCTGTGCTCGCAACGCAGCCGCGCTGCGGGCCGAGACGAGCCACGGCACGGGCCCACCCACCGTGGCGGCCCCAGCGGCCGACTCCTCCGCCACGGGCTCGGGTGACGGGAGCGCGGCCGGCTCCGGTGCGGCCGGCGGTTGCTCCAGGATCAGGTGGGCGTTGGTACCGCTGATGCCGAACGAGGAGACGCCGGCCCGGCGCGGACGGTCGGCCTGCGGCCACGCGGCCCGCTCGGTCAGCAGCCGCACCTCTCCCGCGTCCCAGTCGACGTGCGGCGTCGGCGCGTCGATGTGCAGCGAGGCGGGCAGCACCCCGTGCCGCATGGCCTCGACCATCTTGATGACACCCGCCACACCGGAGGCGGCCTGGGTGTGGCCGATGTTGGACTTGACGGAACCCAGCCACAGCGGCCGGCCCTCGGGCCGGTCCTGGCCGTACGTGGCGAGGAGGGCCTGGGCCTCGATCGGGTCGCCGAGGGTCGTACCGGTGCCGTGCGCCTCCACCGCGTCCACCTCTGCGGGGGAGAGCCGGGCATTGGCCAGCGCCTGGCCGATGACGCGCTGCTGCGATGGCCCGTTCGGCGCCGTCAGCCCGTTGCTCGTACCGTCCTGGTTGATCGCCGAGCCGCGCAGCACCGCGAGGACCCGGTGACCGTTGCGCCGCGCGTCCGACAGCCGCTCCAGCAGCACCAGGCCCGCGCCCTCGCCCCAGCCGGTGCCGTCGGCCGCCGCGGCGAAAGGCTTGCAGCGCCCGTCGGCGGCCAGGCCGCGCTGGCGGGAGAACTCCACGAACGTCGTGGGTGTGGCCATGACGGTGACGCCGCCGGCGAGGGCCAGCGAGCATTCACCCTGGCGCAGGGACTGGGCCGCGAGGTGCATGGCCACCAGCGACGACGAGCACGCCGTGTCCACCGTCATCGCCGGGCCCTCAAGCCCGAAGGAGTACGCGAGCCGACCGGACAGCACACTCGGTGTGCCGCCCGCCAGCAGGTACCCCTCGACCTCCTGTGCGGAGGCGGTGCCGGTGGCGCCGTAACCCTGGAACGTGCCCCCGGCGAACACGCCCGTGTCGCTGCCGTTGAGCGCCTCGCGGTCGAGGCCGGCGCTCTCGAAGGTCTCCCAGGCTGTCTCCAGCAGCAGGCGTTGTTGCGGGTCCATGGCCAGCGCCTCGCGCGGGCTGATCCCGAAGAAGGCCGCGTCGAACTCGGCCGCCTCGTAGAGGAATCCGCCCTCGTTGGCGTAGCTGGTGCCCAGGTGCTCCGGGTCGGGGTGGAACAGGGTGTCGAGGTCCCAGTTCCGGTCGGTCGGCATGCCCGCGATGGCGTCCCGGCCCTCGACGACCAGCTCCCACAGGTCCCGTGGCGAGCGGACGCCACCGGGGTAGCGGCAGGCCATACCGACGATGGCGATGGGCTCGTCGCTGCCGACCACGCTCGCCGGCTGTGCGGCGGCCGCCGTCCGCTGTCCGGTGAGCTGGCCGCGCAGGTACGTCGCGACGGCGTGCGGGGTCGGGTGGTCGAAGACCAGCGTCGGGGCGATGGTGATGCCGGTGCTCGTGGCGAGCTGGTTGCGCAGCTCGACGGCGGTGATCGAGTCGAACCCCAGCTCCTGGAAGGGCACCGTGGGGGAGACCGCGTCCGGGCTCGGATGTCCGAGGATGGTCGCGGCGTGGCGTTGCACGTGCTCCAGCAGGATCCGGTGCTGGTCGGCCGGCGTCCCCTCCGCGAGTCGCTGCCGCAGCGGGCTGGCGGCCATGGCGTCCACGGCTTCGGCCGCCGCCGGTGCCGTGGGGGCCACGTCGCTCAGCAACGGGCTCGGCCGCTGGGCCGTGAAGCCGGTGGTGAACTTCTCCCAGTCGACGTCGGCCACCGTGATGGTCGTGTCGCCGCGCCCCAGCGCCGCCTGGAGCGACGCGATGCCGAGACGCGGATCGAGCGGGGAGAGGCCGCGCCGCTTGAGATAGGCGATCCCGGCCTCGTCGGCGGCCATCCCGGTCCCACCCCACGGGCCCCAGGCGATGCTGGTGGCGGGCAGGCCGTGGGCGCGGCGGTGTGCGGCGAGTGCGTCGAGGTAGGCGTTGGCGGCGGCGTAACCGGCCTGCCGCCCGCTGCCCCAGGTGGCCGCGTTGGACGAGAACAGCACGAACGCGCTCAGGTCCAGGTCACGCGTCAGCTCGTGCAGGTGTGCCGCGGCCACGGCCTTGGCGCCCAGCATCCGGTCCAACGCCGCCAGGTCCAGTTCCGCGAGCGTGTCCACCTCCAGTACGCCGGCCGTGTGCACGACGGCGGACAGCGGCTGGTCGGCGGGGATGTCGGCGAGCAGGCGCTGAAGCTGGTCACGGTCCGCGACGTCGCAGGAGACGACGTCGACCGCCGCGCCGAGGGCCGTGAGTTCCGAGGCGAGTTCGCCGGCCCCGGCGGCGTCCGGACCGCTGCGGCTGGCCAGCAGCAGCCGGGGCGCGCCGTTCTCGGCGAGCCAGCGGGCTACCCGGGCCCCGAGTCCCCCCGTGCCGCCGGTGATCAGGGTGGTGCCGGTGGGCTGCCAGGGGGCGTCGTCAGAGGCCCCGGGCGCCTGGCGAAGCCGGCGTGCGAACACCGCGCCGCGGATGGCCACCTGGTCCTCGACCTGGCCTGGCGCGAGGAGGGTGGCGAGACGGCGTGCGGTGTGGTGATCGATGGTCGTCGGGAGGTCGATGAGCCCGCCCCACCGATCGGCGTGCTCCAGGGCCGCCACGCGTCCGAGCCCCCACACCTGTGCCTGCCGCGGGTGGAGGAGCGGGTCGGCGGCGCCGGTGGCCACCGCGCCCTGGGTCAGGCACCACAGGGGAGCCGACACCGCCACGTCCCCGAGCGCCCGCACCAGCGCGATGGTCGCCGCCAGCCCGGCCGGCACGCCAGGGTGCGCCGGATGAGCTGCTTCGTCGAGCGCCAACAGGCTGAGTATGCCGGTTAGTTGGCTGTCCCCGGCCCGCTCTCCGATCTCGTCTGCCAACCCAGAGCGATCCGCGTCGCCCGCCTCCACCACCAGGTGGTCGACGACGCTGGCACCGTGCCCCGTCAGGGCCTGCGCGGCGGTCTGTACGGCAGGGTGGTCCGCGAACCCGGCGGGCACCACCAGCAGCCAGGCGCCAGACAGCGCGGCCGGAGCCGCGTCGGCCAGCCGCTTCCAAACGACCTCGTAACGCCAGGAATCCACCACGGACCGCTCGCGGTGCTGCCGCCGCCAGGCGGACAACACCGGCAGCGCGGGCAGCAACGCGTCGAAGCCCGGACTACCCTGGTCCAGCTTGAGGGTGTGGGAGAGTGCCTCGACATCCAACTCCTCGATCGCGTGCCACAACTGGCTCTCCGCGCCGTCCGCCCCACCGCCACCCACACGCCGATGCACCGGGGTCTCCAGCCAGAACCGCTGGTGCTGGAAGGCGTACGTCGGCAGCCCGACCACCCGCGGCGCCGGTTCGGCCGGAAACCAGCCGGCCCAGTTCAACGGCGCCCCGGCCGTGTGGAGCTGGGCCAGGGCACGCGTGAACGCGTGCACGTCACCCTGCTTGCGCCGCAGACCCGCCACCACCAGCGGCGCGGGCCGCTCCGGCTCCGCCTCACCCTCGAAGGAACCTTCCCCAGCAACACCCTCCGCTACGTCCCCTGCTGCCTGGCCCTCGGGGTTGTCGGCGGGTTGGGCGGCGGGGTGGTTTTGGAGGTGATGGAGGGTGTGTTGGGTGGCGGTGGTGAGGGTGGGGTCGGGTCCGATTTCGAGGTAGGTGTGGGTGGTGGGGGCGGTGTGGGTGATGGCCTGGTGGAAGTGGACGGGCTGGCGGATGTGCTGCGCCCAGTAGGTGGGGGTGGTGATGAAGTCCGGATCGGCCGGCTGTCCGGTGAGGTTGCTGATCAGCGGGATGGTCGGCGCGTTGAAGGTCAGCGTGGCGAGGGCTTGGGTGAAGGCGTCGAGGATGGGGTCCATCTGGGGTGAGTGGAAGGCGTGGCTGACGGACAGCGACCGTGCCTTGCGGCCTTGTTCGGCCCAGTGGGTGCGGATGGTTTCGACGGCTTCGGTGGGTCCGGAGATGACCGTGTTCTCGGGTGTGTTCAGGGCCGCGATGCTGACCTGACCGTGGTGTTGGTCGAGGTGGGGTTGGAGTTCTTCGGGGGTGGCGTTGATGGTGGCCATGGCACCACCGGGGGGCAGGCTGCCCATGAGCGTGGCGCGTTGGGCCACCAGGTGGCAGGCATCAGGAAGGTCCAGGATGCCGGCGATGTGGGCTGCGGCGACCTCGCCGATGGAGTGGCCGATGACCGCGTCGGGTCGCACTCCCAGGGATTCCAGTAGTCGTGCCATGGCGACCTGGAGCGCGAAGAGGCCCGCCTGTGCGTAGGTGGTGTGGTTCAGCAGGTCTTCGGGTCCGCCGGTGAAGACCACCTCGCGTAGGGGGTGGTCCAGGTAGGGGTCGAGGAGGTCGCAGACCTGGTCGAAGACCTGGGCGTAGCGGGGGAAGCGGTCGTACAGCTCGCGTCCCATCCCCGCACGCTGGCTGCCCTGGCCGCTGAAGAGGAAGACCGTGTCGCCGGTGGTGGGCCTGGTGGTGGGGGTGATGAGCGCGGGGTGGGTCTCACCCTCGGCGAGCGCGCGCAGGCTGGCCAGGAACCCGTCACGGTCGTCACCCACGACAACCGCCCGATGCTCGAAGTGGGCTCGGGTGGTGGCCAGTGACCAGCCGATGTCCAGCGGCGACAGGTCGGGGTCAGCCGTGACGTGGTCGGCCAGGGCCTTGGCCTGTGCCCGCAACGCGGCCGCGCTGCGGGCCGAGACGAGCCACGGCACGGGCCCACCCACCGCGCCCTCAGCGGTCGCCCCTTCCGTAACAGCCCGGGCCTCCGTGTCGGCCACCCTGCCTTCGGCCGGCTCGCCGTCCGCCGCGTCGGCGTCGTCGGGTTGGACCTCCGCCAGCGGAGGCGCCTGCTCCAGGACCACGTGGGCGTTGGTGCCGCTGATACCGAAGGAGGACACGCCCGCCCGACGCGGGTGGTCGGCCTCGGGCCAGGCGACCGCCTCGGTCAGGAGCTGAATGGCCCCCGACGACCAGTCGACGTGCCGCGTCGGCTCGTCGATGTGGAGGGAGGCCGGCAGCGTCTGGTGCCGCATCGCCAGCACCATCTTGATGACGCCGGCCGCGCCGGCTGCCATCTGCGAGTGCCCGATGTTCGACTTGATGGAGCCCAGCCACAGCGGCCGGCCCTCGGGCCGGTCCTGGCCGTACGTGGCGAGCAGTGCCTGTGCCTCGATCGGGTCGCCGAGGGCGGTGCCGGTGCCGTGGGCCTCCACCGCGTCCACCTCGGACGCCGTAAGCCGGGCGTTGGCCAGCGCCTGCCGGATCACGCGCTGCTGCGCGGGCCCGTTCGGCGCGGTCAGGCCGTTGCTCGCGCCGTCCTGGTTGACCGCCGTGCCCCGGATGACGGCGAGCACCTGGTGCCCGTTGCGCCGGGCGTCCGACAGCCGCTCCAGCAACAGCACGCCGACACCCTCGGCCATCGAGATGCCGTCGGCGCTCTGGGAGAAGGGCTTGGACCGGCCGTCGGGAGCCAGCCCGCGCAGCTCGCTGAAGCCGATGAACGGCGCCGTGGACGACATGACGGCCGCCCCACCCGCCAGCGCCATGTCGCACTCACCCTGCCGGATCGCCTGGCAGGCCAGGTGCATGGCCACGAGCGACGAGGAGCACGCCGTGTCCACCGTGACGGCGGCGCCCTCAAGCCCCAGCGTGTAGGCGACGCGGCCGGAGACGACGCTCGCCGAGTTGCCGATGGTGAAGTACCCGGCCGAACCCTCGGGGACCTGCGACTCGTCCGAGACGTAGTCCAGGTGGTCGCAGCCGATGAAGGTGCCGGTCTGGCTGCCGCGCAGCGACTCTGGGTTGATTCCGGCGTGCTCGATGGCCTCCCACGACGCTTCGAGCGCCAACCGCTGCTGCGGCGCCATGCCCAGGGCCTCGCGGGGGCTGATGCCGAAGAACGCGGCGTCGAACCCCGCCGCGTCGTCCAGGAACCCACCCTCGCGCGCGTAGCTGGTGCCCGGGTGCTCCGGGTCGGGGTCGTAGAAGTGGTCTAGGTCCCAGTTGCGGTCGGTCGGCACTTCGGAGACAGCGTCCCGACCCTCGGCCACCAGCTCCCACAGCTCCTCGGGGGAGCGCACACCGCCGGGGAAGCGGCAGGCCATGCCCACGATCGCCACCGGCTCGTGGCTGGCGGACTCCACGTCCTTGAGGCGGCGCTGGGTCTGTCGCAGATCCGCCGTCACGCGCTTGAGGTAGTCGAGAAGTTTCTCTTCATTGTTCGCCATTGGCGGCGTACCCACTTCCCTCGGCGATCACCGGCGGCCTGCTTTCGCTGAACACGACGGGCACCAGGTGCGAACGGCTGAGGGGGAGGAGAAGGGCGGCTTCGCCCAATCCAGAAGATCGTGCTGGGCGTCGTTCGCTGGCCCCGCCTGGTTGCCAGCGTCGTGGACGACACTAAAGTCGACCTAATCCAGCGACGCGCCGACTACGCGCCCCTGTCGCGACATCACGCGCCCGACCGGACCGGTAACTCGCCCTCCGCGCGATCTCCGCGCCTTACGGCCACCGTACGCAATGCGAATACGGCGCGGGCGCACAACGCGACGTACCGGCCCGGCCGTTATGGGAAGGCCGAACCGGTACGCGGCACAAAGCGCCAGAGCGGTTTATGCGCGGCGACAGTCGTACGTGCCCTTCAAAACCGTGCCGTCCGAGAACGTCATGGTCTGATGGTTGGTGAAGTGGTTCTTGTTCACCACCTGGTAATCGTCGTGCAGGCTGATCGGGACGCCCGTGGTCTCCCCGCTGGGATCGGGCTTCACCACCTGGCTGAGCGAGCCAGTGAAGATGAGGTGCCCGTCCTTCCAGGGAGCGGCGGCGTAGTTCCCGTTGCTGCCCCAGTTGTCGTGGTACTGGTTGATGAACTTCTTCGCCACCGGGTCCCAGCCGAACGTCGCTCGGCCGACCACGTCACCGGGCTGCATCGTGGCGTCGGTATAGAGGTAGTGCCCGCCCATGGCGCGCTTCGTGGTCATCGTCATCGTCGCCGGCTTGGAGCCGGGCGGCGGCGCGTAGTCGCACGTGAACCTGCCGAGCAGGAAGTCAAGGCCCCGGATCTGCGGAGGCGCGGGCAGGGTGCGCGGCTTGTGCGGCCTGGTGTGCTGCTGCGGCGCGGAGTCGGCCGCGTTCCGGGGCGCCGGCTCCGCGCCCACCGGTGCGACGGCGAACAGGGCCAGGCCCAGCGCCGACGCGCCGGCTATGCCGAGCGGGGCGCCTCGCCACCGCACCGGGGCCAGCCGGCGCCGCTCCCGCCCCTCTGGTTTCTGGGTACTCACACTCAACTCCTGCGGTTCGTACGTTGACCCGCGGCTCACGCGACGGGCGGCCCACCGGTCGGCGTGGCGACGCGGTGGTCGCCGGGCGCCGAATCCGCTGCGGGCTGGGCGTCCGGACCGGCCGTGTGCGCCACCCTCCGGGCAGGCATGCGCCGCCCATCGTTCGCGTCGGCGCTAAAGGTGGGCTAAGGCGTGGCGTGAACCATGCGCTGCCACGGGCCTCCGTCCGCGCCGCGAACTCCGAGGCCCCTGCCGGGCGGGGCGGCCGGCGGGTGGGCGGCGTACGAGTGCCGCCGGCGGGAGCGTACGAGGCCGGGGCGTACGTCAGGCGCGCGGCGTCGCGTCGGGCCGCGCCGCGTTGGCCAACTCGTCCGCGACGAGCCGGATGACCTCGCCACTGCGCTCGCTGAGGTAGAAGTGCCCACCCGGGAAGACGCGCAGGTCAAGCGGGCCGGTGGTGTGCTCGGACCAGGCCCTGGCCTCGTCCAGCGTCACCTGCGGGTCGCTGTCGCCGACAAGGACACTGAGCGGGGCGTGCACGGTGGAGCCCGGGGTCGCGCGGTAGGTCTCGATCGCGCGGTAGTCGCCGCGGATCGCGGGCAGGATCATCGCCCGCGTTTCCGGGTCGTCCAACAACCCCGCGTCCGTCCCGCTCAACCGCTGGAGTTCGGCCACGATCCCCTGGTCGTCCCGCTCGTGCACCGACTCGGCGCGCACCCGCGAGGGCGCCCGCCGCCCCGAGACGAACAGCCTGACCAGCGGCGGCGCACCGGCCGCGGCCAGCCGCAGGGCCACCTCGTACGCCACGACCGCGCCCATGCTGTGCCCGAAGAACGCCAACGGACGGTCGGCCAGCGGGCGCAGTGCGGGAACGAGCGCGTCGGCCAGTCGGTGCAGGTCGTCGATGGTGGGCTCGGCACGGCGGTCCTGCCGGCCCGGGTACTGCACGGCGCGCACGTCCACGGCGGGGGAGAGCTGGGCCGAGACCGGGAAGTAGAAGCTCGCCGAGCCGCCCGCGTGCGGAAAGCACACGAGTCGCACGGCGTCGTCCGCCGCCGGGTGAAATTGCCTGATCCAGGTCCGCGGGTCGGTCGTCGGTGCTGTCATCGCGCTGAGCCATCCCTTCGGCCGCTCGGCCTCGCCTGTCGGTCGGCGTTCCGCCGACCCTCGCTTCCGGTTCTGGTTCCGCCTCTGCTTCCGGTCCGGCACCAGCTTCCGCGACGGGGCGGGCGCGTGCCCGCCGTCCCGTCCGTCGTTCGAAAACGCACGCGCTGCTTTTGACGTGTCGCGTGCTCTCCTCGCGCGTTCCTGTTCGCGACGGTGCGCGGCGCGGTTCAATCCCGGAGCGGTCCCGTCTGAACGTAGCACCGACTCCTTTGCGTCCAGGGCCTTTTCGGGCACCCGAGTCGCCTTAGTTCAGCTTTAGTCGCATCGCGCACCATGAGCCGAACGCGGAGTCGGCGCGCCCCAGCAGCGTGGTGCCGGTGCTTTTCAGTGGATGTTCGTGACAAGGAGGATGATGATGGGCGAGGTTAACGAAGTTGGGGAGTCCTCTCTCACGAGCAACTGGTCCGCGGTGGAGAAGTATTTCGAGCAGGCGCCCACCTCGCGGGAGATGATGGGCTGGATCGAGCACATCTACAACCAGGGAATTCGGCGGGCCGGATATCCGGCCGACAGTTGGATCGAGGAATGGGCCGCCGAACAGTTCCGACAGACGGGCCTCGACGATGTCCGGCTCGAACCGCTGAACACCCCCATCTGGCGCCCCAAGTCGGCGCACTTCGAGATCTGGCCCACCGGCAAGCCCGACGAGGTCACCCGCTTCTCCGGCCTGGCCCTGCCGTACTCGACCCCCACCGAGGGGACCGAGGGGCGGCTGGCGCGCATGGAGGACGGTGAGGTGAGCGGCGGGATCGCGGTGCAGGAGATCGCCTTCTCGCAGGTGCCGCAGTCGCAGATGGCCGAGCGCGCCACGGACTCGTACGACCCGGAGGGCGTGCTGCCCGACCTCGTGCAGACCGTGCCCTTCGACCTGCCGCACGTGCTCGACTTCGACGTCGCGGCCAAGAACGGCGCCACCGCCTACGTCGGCCTGCTGACCGGCGTGCCCTGGGAGACCAGCGACTTCTACTGGCCCTACGACGCGGAGCGACGCCCCATCCCCGGCATCTGGCTCAGCGGCAACGACGGCCGCACGGTCCGCGAGCTGATGGCCTCCGGCGACTGCGAGGGCCGCATCGTCTCCGACGCCACCCTCACCGAGGAGACCACCCACAACGTCGTCGGCACCCTGCCCGGCGCCTCCGACCACTGGGTGATCATCGGCTCACACCACGACGGCCCGTGGGCCTCGGCGGTCGAGGACGCCTCCGGCGTCTCGCTGGTCCTGGCACAGGCCAAGTTCTGGGCGTCGGTGCCACGGGAACTGCGCCCGCACAACATGCTGTTCCTGCTGACGTCCGGACACATGGCAGGGGCGGCGGGAACCCAGGCGTTCATCGCGGACCACCAGGATCTGTTCCCGAAGGTCGTCCTGGAGATGCACCTGGAGCACGTCGCCCGCCGCGCCGACGTGATCGACGGCGAGGTCGTTCCCAGCGACGACCCCGAGGTGCGCTGGTGGTTCGCGACCCAGGCACCCGCGCTGGAACACCTGGTACTCGACTCGCTCGCCGCGGAGGACATCAAGCGCTCCTGGCTGCTGTCCCCGACCGCGCTCGCCCCCAACCCGGCGACGGACGGCGCGTACTTCTACTACACGGGCGTCCCGCTCGTGCAGTACATCTGCACCCCGATCTACATCTTCGACCCGCGGGACACCCCCGACAAGGTGGACGAGCCGAGCCTGGTGCCGCTCTCCAAGGCGGCGGCCCGCATCATCGCCGGCACCGCCGGCTGCGACCCGGACACGCTGCGCGTCCCGCTGGAGAACGCGGCGGCGACCACCCCGAGCGAGGCCGACGCGGCGGCACAGGAGAGCTGACAGCCACGTTCCCGCGAACGGGTCACCACCCCGCGTCGGCGCTTCGAGCGCGGCGCGGGGTGGCGCGGTCGTACGGCGGCGACGCCACTCAGCGAGGCCCCAGCTCCAGCACTCCCACGGTCTGGTCCCCGCTGGTCTCGCCGGTGGGGCGGAAGCCTAGTCCCAGGTAGAAGGCCGCCGGTCCGTCCGGCCCCGGGTGCCAGGTGGTCGTCATACGGGTGCCACCGCGACGCCGGACCTCGGCGGCCACGGACGCCACCGCGAACCGCCCGTACCCCCGCCCCTGCTGGCCGGCGGCGATGTTGAGCCGCCAGAGCCCGGAGCGCAGATCCGTGCCGTCGCCGGTCCAGTCCACGTCGAAGAAGCCCATGAGGAAGCCAACGGCTGCCTCCCCCGCGTAGATGAGCCGCGGCCAGGCAATGCCGGGATGGACGTACGCCTCGGCGAGGGACTTCACCACCGGGGCCACCAGACGCTCCTGGTCGGGGCGGACCCGCAGGCCGAGCGCGGCGTCGATGTTGTCCGGGGTGATCTCTCGTAGACGCGGTGAGCCAACCATGGCCGCACCTTACGTGGGCCCGCCGGCCGACTCCCACGGTGGCCGGCCCGGCCCAGCCAGCCAACCCAGCCGAATCCGTTCCGACGGGAACCGACGGGCGTGGCGCGGGTGTCGGCTGCGTGGTGTGCGGCCGTGGGCCGGCTACGGTGCTGGGGTGCGACTGTTGCTGACCTCGGACACCCATCTGCCCCGGCGCGCCAAGGCGCTGCCGCCACCGCTGCTCGACGAGGTGGAACGCGCGGACGTCGTCATCCACGCCGGGGACTGGGTCGACGTCGCCACGCTCGACCTGCTGGAGGAACGCGCCGAGCGGCTGGTCGGCGTCTGGGGCAACAACGACGGGCCGGCGCTGCGGGAGAGGCTGCCCGAGGTGGCGTACGCGGAACTCGGCGGGTTGCGGTTCGGGGTGGTGCACGAGACCGGGCCGGCCCAGGGGCGCGAGCGTCGCTGCGCCGAGCGCTTTCCCGACCTCGACGTGCTGGTCTTCGGGCACAGCCACATCCCGTGGGACAGCGTGAGCGCGGACGGCCGGCTGCGGTTGCTCAACCCGGGCTCACCGACCGACCGGCGACGACAGCCCTACTGCACCTACCTGACGGCGACCGCGTCGGCCGGCCGGCTCACCGACGTGGAGCTGCACCGCCTGCCCAGGAACCGATGACACCGGGCAGATGCCCACGCCCGCCCCGGTGGGGCGGCGCCCCCGCCACGGGTGTGTCGTGGCGGGGGTACCGCTTCGTGCGGGCGGGGCGGGATCAGCCGCTCACGGTGATCTGCGACCCGGGGTCGGTCACGTCGGTGACCAGGTAGGTGGCGTTGAACGTGGAGCTGGTGGAACTGGTCGGGCAGCCGAACCCGCCCTCCACCTTGACCGGCACCGCCGCGTTGGTGAACGCCAGCCGGGAGGGCGCGCCGTTGGTCCACGCGCCGGAGATCGACGCTTCGGCGGTGGGAGCGGCGGTGACCGTGCACGTGGCCAGGCCGCTGGTCTTGAGGACGAAGCCACCCGTCGGCATGGTGAGCTTGGCGCTCACCGCGGTCCCGTGCTGCACCGCGATGCCCCAGGACCCGGAGGTGGCGATGGTGGCGCTGACGCCGGGCATGCTGGTGGTGCAGGAGCTGTAGGTGGGTGGGTTGAGCGGCCCGCCGACCGGCCCGGCGGGGTTGGTGTTGTTGGGCGCGGCCGGCACCTGGTTGGCGGCGCCACTCGCCGGGGCCGTTGGCTGTGTGGTGGAGACCGCACAGGTGACCGTCACGGACCCGGCCTTGAAGGTGGCCTTGCCGGAGAGAGCGGCTTTGAAGTAGTGACCGGCCGGGGTCACCGTCGTCGGGCCCGCCGCGACGTCGGGGCGGGCGTTCGCCGTTCCGGCGAACGAGAGGGCGGCGACGCTGGCGAGCCCGGCGCTCGCCGCGAGGACGGCGCGCAGGGGCATGGATCGGTGCATCGTGCGGCTCCTTGTGTGGGAGGAATCGATGACATCGTGCGTGTGCTGTGCACCGCGAACCACGGTGCCGGGTAAGGGTGTTGAGGGTTGGGACCGGAGAACCGGCGACCGTGGTCCTGCGGGTGCGGGTGCGGGTGCGGGTGCGGGTGCGGGTGTGCGCGGTGCGACGGCGACGCGTCGCGCGCTACGGCGTCGACGGGTCGGCGGCCGGTCCCTGGGCGCCGGCCGTGCCGCCCGCCTCCGCCAGCCGGCCCGCGACACGCGGGGGTGTGGTGTTCGCGTCGCGGCTGACGGGAGCGTCGTACGTACGGGGTGAAGCCGACCCGTCGGGTTCGGCTCCGGGGTCGCCGTCCGGCGTGGCGTCGGGCTCGGCCGGCGGGTCCGACCGTGTCGCGGGCGGCAGGGGCTGCCAGGCGAAGATGAGGCTGCCACCCACGACCCCGACGATCGTGCCGACGAAGAACCCGCCGAGGTTGGACAGGACCAGGGCGCCGGCCGCGACCAGCACGGCCAGGACGCCCGCGAGGCCGCGGTAGTAGGGCGCGAACCAGGCGCTGAGTCCCATCACCACCAGGACGAGCCCCATCATGACGGACACCACGCCGGTGACGCCCTGGAGCACCATGACCTTCATGGGTGCCAGCGGAATCGCGGCGATCTCCGCCCCCGCGGCGACGGTGATCAGCCCACCCCAGAACGGCCGGCCCCTGCGCCATCTCCGGAAGGTCAGAAGCATTCCTTCTTGCCCTTGCTGATCTTCATGCTCAGCCCGTTGAGCTTGAAGGTGCCCGCGGTGGTGGCCCAGGCGACCGTGCGGAGCTTGGCGATGCGAATGTCGTCGGCCTGCTGGGAGAACGCGTCCTGCATGCCCTGCGCGCCGTCCGGCCCCTTGTCGAGCGTGGAGGCGTCGCGACCGATCTCGATGTTGTTGAAGCTCGCGTCTCCGGCGATGTCGGTGGCGTCCATGTACAGGTCCGTGGCCTGGACCGGCTTGGAGCCCGTGCCCGCCGAGAGCTTGAGCGAGATCGACCCGACGATCGGCAGCTTGGTGACCACCGACTGGCACAGGTTGCTGATCTCGGCCTTCTTGATGGCCGTCACCGCCACCGGCAGCAGGTCGCCGCGCGCGTTGGTGTCCACGCTGCCGTACTGGGCGAAGCCGTCCCCCTTGAGGTCGTCGGCCGCCACCTTGAACTGCTGGCCGGAGACGGCGAAGGACGCGGCGAGCGCGCCGTTGGCCAGGGCGACGGCCAGCGCGGTCGTCACGGCGAACCCCGGCACCGAGAGCACGGCGAATCTTCGCCATCTCACCCGGCCTACTACATGTCTTCCTTGCTCATCTCTCATGGCGATATATCCCCTTCGAAGAGCAGGGCGGCGCGCACGGCGACGTGCGGGAGAGGAACGGGCTCGGGGTCCCCAGCGGCTCGGCCTGACGCCCCGCATGCATGACCCGTGCATGCCAACTTCACTTTGGCTTACTAGAGAGTAAGTAAGCTCCGTCGCACTGACAAGATGCCGAGCGGCGCGCGTTTTCGCGAGTTTCGCGGCCCGTACTCGGCCACCCCGGCCCGGCCGCGCCAGCGGTCAAGGCCCCGCGCGGGAAGGCCCGTTGACGCCGCGCGGGCCGGACGCCATCGGGTGAAGGCCCCGCCCGGACGCCCGGCGTGCGGGTCCCGGGGCGGGGCCCCGCCGGCAACCGCCTCCGGGGCCGGCGCCCGCCACACCCCGGCCGGCGCACCCGACGCGCCCGCGCGCCGGCCGCCGTCCGCGAGTGCGGGGCGGCGGGTGTGCGGGCGAGGCTCAGCGCTTGGCGAAGGCGAGCACGGCGACGAGGGTGTGTGGCTGGCGGGTCGAGAGGTACAGGTACGGGGCGCGGTAGTCGGGCGCCGTGATCTCGATACGCAGCGCCGTCGGCACGTGGCTGCGCAGCAGCATCAGCGCGTGGGCGTCGGCCCGCCGGGTACGCCAGGCCAGCGCCTCCTCCCGGTCCAGGATCTCGGGCATGCCGAGCACGTCGATGGGTAGCCGGATCTTGCCCGCGGTGAGGGACCCGATGGTCACCTTGATGCGGGAGCGGCCGTACGCGTACGTCCCGGCCGCCGCCGCGCACGAGACCAGCAGCAGCGCGCCGAGCGCTGCCGGCACTCCGAGGGGGAGCAGCACCAACGCCAGGGCGAGGCCGGGCAACGGCACCCACAGCCACCAGGCGGGGGGCACGCTCAGCCGCTCGTCGTAAAGAGACATGGACCCAGAATGACAGTTCCGAGCCGCCCGATGATCTCCGGGCCGCCGGTGTGGCGGCGCCGTGTCCGCACGGCCCGCGCGTGGCGTACGGCGGCGCCGGTCGCGGCGACGTGCCGTACCACCGCGACATGCCGTGGCCCGGCTCGGGCGCATGATGGAAGGAGCGGGTCCCCATCCCCACCGGCGAGCGCGACAGCAATCCGACAGCACACGTGGAGGAAGCATGAGCGACGAGATGGCGGATGACGTGTACCAGCCCACGGGCGGCAACGAGGAGCAGGAGGACGCCGCGCCGCTGGACACGCAGAACGCGCTCGGCGGGCGGAGCTACGACGAGACCCTCGACGAGGGCTACTCGCCGCCTGAGAAACCGCTGGGCGTCAACAAGGTCGGCACGACGGCCGAGGAGCAGTACCACGGGGAGACCCTGGACGAACGGCTGCGGCAGGAGGTCTCCGACGTCGGCGTCCCGGAGGGTGACGGCCGTGGAGACCTGGCCGGCGGCGACGGCGAGCTGATCGACGACGAGGTGGGTGACGACCGCGCGGGGCGCCTGCTGGCCCCCGACGAGGGCGCCCACCCCGACCGGACCAAGGACCTGACCGCCCGCGACGTGGGCATCGACGGCGGCGCGGCCGGGGCCGAGGAGGCCGCCGTGCACCTCGTGGAGCCGGAGGAGTACGCCGACGAGGAACCGGACACCGACGCCCGGCCCTGAGCGCCCCGCGGCCCCTGCCCGTCACCCGTTCGCCGGAGTCCCGGCCGCCCGCCACGGCACGTGTCGGCCCGGGCCGGTCGCAGCGCACGCGGCGTGGCACGCCAGGCCCGCTCGTGGGTGGCTTGTCAGCCGGCCCGCTGGGTGGGTCCGAGGCCGCCCCGACGCGCCGTAACCCTTCGGGCCGAGCGGCCTCGCGGAGGGTTGGGGAGTACGGGTGCCGCGCGGGGGCGGCCTGGGCCCGCCGGGTCGTGCCGCCAGGCTGACTCAGCCGGAGGGTGTGATGCCCCAGGCAGCGGCCTGGGCAGCGGCGGCGGCGCGGTTGGGGAGGTCGAGCTTGGCGAGGATGTGCTCGATGTGCGTCCCGACCGTGCGCGGCGTGACGTACAGCCGCTCGGCGATCTCCCGGTTGGTGCGGCCGGTGGTGAGGTGGGCCAGCACTTCGAGCTCCCGTGGTGAGAGCCCGCCGGGACGCTCCGGACGCGCCGTGCCTCGCCCCGGCGGCTCGTCGAGGTGGGGCACGGCGACGGCCGCGGCCAGCGCCTCGGCGAGCAGGGTGACCGCGGCGCGCGCCGCGTCGGGCACGGGCCGCGGCCGGCGGGTGCTCAGGTTGAGCATGCCGACGTAGCGGCCGTCGGCCGCGAACAGACACTGGGCCACGCCACCCTCGATGCCGAGCGGACGCAGCACCTCCCGGAAGCCCGGGGAGGCGGCCAGCAGGTGCCAGGGCACCTCCCCGAGCCACAGACCGCCCCGGTCCGGGTCGCGCAGCACGGAGAAGACCGGGTCGCGGTGGAGGCGGGTCTCGATGTACGCCGTGGCGTCGGCCGGGTAGCAGCCGGCCAGGGTGGTGTGGCGTTCGCGGAGCGGATCCCACCGGGCCAGCGACGCGTGGTCGTACTCCGCCACCCGCGACAGCGCTGCCAGGACCGTGTCGACGCCGGTCGCGCCCCGCGCCGCGCTCCTGGCGGCCCGGCGTACCTGGACGGCCGCGTTCAGGATGTCCGCCGTGCTCCGCTCCGCTGCCACCCCGCAAGCATGATCACGCGCCAGGAGTACGTCAATCGCCGAGGGTGTCGTGCACGACCCGGCCGTCCACCACGGTGAGGGTGACCGGGAGGTGCGGGATGTCGTGCGGGTCCACGGCGAGCAGGTCTCCGTCGACCACACACAGGTCGGCGACCTTGCCCGTCTCCAGGGAACCCTTCCAACCGTCGGCGAAGTCCTGCCAGGCGGCGTCGATGGTGTACGTACGGATCGCCTCGGCCAGGCTGATGCGCTGTTCGGGACCGCTGACCCGACCGGCGGCCTTCGACTCGCGCAGCACCATGGTGGCGATGCCCTGGCGCCAGTCCGGGGCCGTGACGGGGGCGTCAGACCCGCTCGCTACCCGCACGCCGGCGTCGATGGCGGAGCGGTAGGGCCACGCGTACGCGGCACGGTCCACGCCGACGAACTCCTCCTCCAGGTCGGCGACGGTCCACTTGATGGTGGGGTTCATGTTGACGCCGAAACCGTGCGTGGCCAGCACCCTCATGCTGTGGTCGGTGAGGAAGTCGCCGTGGATGAGGTAGTGCCGGGCGTCGGGCCGCGGGTGTTCGGCGACGGCCGCGGCGAAGGCGTCCGCGACGGTGTCGATGGCCCGGTCACCGGTGACGTGCACGCCCAGTTGGTGCCCCGCGGCGTGGGCGTGCCGGATCATGACGCCGAGTTCGGCGGCCCGCTCGTGGTCGGTTTCACCACCGACGCACAGCGAGCCGCAGCCGCCGCCGACGTACGGCTCGTTCATCCAGGCCGTCTTGTTGGGGACGACGCCGTCGGCGAAGAGTTTGATCCCGTGGATCGCCAGGCGGCGCGGATCGGCGTCGTACGGGCCGTCGATGGCGGCGAGGTTGTGGGCGAACTCCTCGGCGGTGCTCGCCATGCCCGTGGGCAGCAGCAGGACGCCGACCCGGGCAGTGAGTTCGCCGTCAGCCAGCAGCTCGCGGTAGACGTCGAGGGTCGCCGCCCCGAGCGCACCGCGCATGATGCCGTCCCCGCCGGGGCCGAGCCCGGGCTCGGTGTAGCTGGTCACACCCAGGCGGGCGAGCGTGGCGAGGGTGGACCTGATCGCGTCGGCCCGCTCCTGCCGGCTGAGCGGCGGCAGCGCGTTCTGGACCAGGGCCTGGGCCCCCTCGTGGAGCAGCCCGGTCGGCTCACCGGCCTCGTCCACGACGATGGTTCCGCCGGGCGGCGCTTCGGTGTGCCGGTCGATCCCGATGAGTTGCAGCGCCCTGGAGTTGACCCAGGTGGCGTGCCCGGAGAAGGAGTACAGGACGACGGGGTGGTCGGGGCTGACGGCATCGAGGTCGTGCCGCGAGGGCAGCCGCGACACGTCGCGCAGGCACTCGTCCAGGTATCCGGTGTCCCAGCCGTGCCCGGTGATCCACTGCCCGTCCGGCACCCGCCCGACGGCCTCGCCCACCGCCTGTGCCACCTCGGCGAGTGAGGCGACGGTGGGATGGCCCAGGTCCAGGGAGAGCGGCGGCGTCGCCATGCCGAAGGCGCATCCGTGCAGGTGGGAGTCGTTGATACCGGGGAGCAGCGTGGCTCCCCGGTAGTCGATGACCCGGGTGTCGGGCCCGACGAGCGGTGTGACGTCATCGCGCCCACCCACGGCACTGATGGTCCCGCCGGTCACCGCCAGGGCCGAGGCGACGGAGAACTCCGCGTCCACCGTGACCACTCGCCCACCGACGAACACCAGGTCCGCATACGTGTCCACACACATGTCCTCTCGGGAGTCGGGCGCGCCACGGCCGCCCGCGAACGATCTCCCCGGACTATCTCCGCCCCGCCACCCCTGGCGCATCGGTCATCCCACCGATACGCGCTCCGCGCCGCGCGGAAGGCGACCCCGCCACACCCGCGACCCGGCCCCGCCCGCCTGAACCGCGGCGGACCCGGAGGGGCTGCCACCATCGTCGGATGATCGATGACCCACGTACCCACCCTTCCAAGGTGGCCGACGACCGCGCGTCGCTGACGGCGTTCCTCGACTACCAACGCGCCACGCTGGCCATGAAGTGTGCCGGCCTGTCAGGTGCGCAACTGCGGCGACGGGCGATACCGACCTCGGACCTGACCCTGCTCGGGCTGGTCCGGCACGCCGTCGAGGTCGAGCGGAGTTGGTTCCAGACGGTGCTGGGCGGGAAATCCCTCCCCGCCCTGTGGCCGCGCGTGAACGGCGTATTCGGCGAATGGCAGGTAGCGGACGCCGATGCCGACGAGGCGTTTACGTTGTGGCGCGCGACATGCGAGGACTCCCGGGCGGTGGTGAACGCGTTTCCGACACTGGATGCCCGGGTGGAATTCAGGGGCGAGAGCATCTCGCTGCGCTATGTCCTCACCCACATGATTGAGGAATACGCGCGCCACAACGGCCACGCCGACCTCCTGCGGGAAGCGATCGACGGCACGGTGGGGGAGTAGGCGCGGGAGGGCGGGCGGCGGCGCGGAGTGCCCCGCCCGGGGCGCGCGGCCTCCCCGGCCGGGCCACCGGAGCGTGGTCGCGCCCGTCACGCCGGACCCAGCCACCGACGATCGCCCGCGGCAACCCGGAGCAACCCACGGCAACCCCGCAGCCCCCAGTCACCTACGGCGCACAGGGTGCCCCCTGGAGCGTGTACCGCTGGCCCTGCGTGTACGCCCCGCAGGCGGCGGCCGTGCGTGGACCCCGGGGGGTGAGGCGCAGGACCACCAGGGTCTTGTCCCGGGGCGGGGCGTTGCTGCCGGAGGCGTAGTGGACCGAGCCGGTCGCCCCGTCGAAGGAGATGCCGGACCTGAGGGCGGTGGTGACCGCGCTCCTGCCCACACTGTGGTCCGCCCGGGCCAGGTCAACCGCCTGGGACAGGACGTGCAGGGCGTCGTAGGTGACGGCCGCCTGGCCGTCGTCGCGCCACGGGTCCCGGCCCCGCTCGCTGGCGACGAAGGCGTTGTAGGCGGCCACGAACTGCTGGGTCTTGCGGCTCGCCAGCGGGTCGGCGTCGGGCAGCCGGTGCGCCACGTAGTACAGCCGCAACCAGCCCCTGCCCTCAAACTCGCCGGTCTGGGCCACGTTCGTCAGCTCGTTGCCGGCCAGTACGGTGACGGCGCGCTGGTCACATGCGTTCCGCGCGTCCAACGCGTCCACGAAGGCCGCGAAGTCCCGGGTCCGGCCGGCCCAGTAGACCACCGTACGGCTGTCGCCGCCCAACACCTCGCACACCTTGTCGGCGAGGTCGCGCGGGCGCGAGTAGCCGAACACCCCGGGGTCGGAGTGGTCGAAGTCGCCCTCCTGGGAGAAGTTGACCAACTCCGCCGCGCCGTCCGGTCCGTCGCCTCCGGAGCCGCTGACGAAGTTGCCCCTGAACAGGCTGGCCAGGCTGCGGCTGTAGAGGTCGCCCGGGCTCTGCACCACGATCGCGCGCCGGGCCGGGGTGCACCCGGCGCCGCTCGGCCGCGCCACCAGCCGCTTGGTGCGGGCGAAGGAGGCCACCACCCGCGCCTCGGTGCTGTTGACCGGAGTGAGGGGCCAGTAGTAGTCGCCGACCTGCATCTCGTCGGCGGTCGCCGTCGTCCCCACGGCCGGGATGCGCGCCCGCGCCAGGACGCGCAGGGCCTCGCGGGTCGAGTCGCGGCTCTGCGCGAATCCCAGGACACCCACGACCTCCCGGGCGCCCGTACGATCACCGGCCGCCACCTCCGCGACCAGCTTGCGGGCCTCATCGGCGGCGCGTACGAAGTCGCGCCCGGTGTTGCGCACCTCCACCCGCAGCGGCACCCGCGAATCGTCCGAGAACGCCTCGCTGTTGAGCCGCCGCTGCCACAGGGTGATGCCGCGCAGCTCCGGCACGATCCCGTCGAACAGCGTGCCCGCCGCGCCCTCCGGGCCCGCGGAGGCGAAGTAGACGATGGTGCGCACCGTCCGGCCGCGCGCGGCGAGTTCCTCCGCCCGCCGGTTCTCCGCGTCGATCGCCCGCAGCGCGGTCCGGTACCACTCCACGGGGTGCACCTCGCCGGGCGCGGCGCGGTTCGGCGCGGTGCTGTCCCCCGCCACACAGCCGGTCGCGGGGGCGGGTTCGAGCCAGGTGCCGCCGCACGACACGCCACCCAGGGTGAGGGCCAGGGCCGTGGTGCCGGAGGCCAGCGCGGTCTGGGTGCGCCAGTGCAGCCGGTAGCGACGCGGCGGCCGGCAGCGGACGGGCAGCCCACGTCGTTCGAACGGCTCCTCCTGGAGGTCGACCAGGACCGGCCGGTCGGCGCCGGTCCGTAGCGCCCGCCCCGCCTGGGCCGCGTCCAGGCGCTCCGGGTCGAGTTCGCCCACAAGCGCCTCCGAGAAGCGGCCCACGGCGATCACCAGCGGGCCGAGCGTGGGCGACTGCGCCTGAGCCTTGGCGTACACGCGCAGGAAGCGCTCCGCGGCCCGCGCTCCCGGCTCGTCCGGGTGCGGTACGTGCACGAGCAGCACCGGGCGGGCGGTGCGTCGGCGCCGCTTGGGCAGCAACCCGCCCACCCGGGGCAGTGCGAGGTCGGCCAGCAGGGCCAGGGTCAGGAGCTGTTCCAGGACCGTGCGGGCGTCCTCGCGCTGCCGCTTGCCCTCCCGCAGCCGGAGCCGGCTGACCTGCCGGTCCGCGACCCCGTCCATCACCTGGAACAGATCCTCCCGCCCCCGCGCCACGTTCAACTCGGCGCCGAGCCAGCCTCGTCTGCCGCCGACCCGCCGGCGCGGGCGCCGGATCAGTCTGCGCGTGACCCGGCGGGCCCACCACCAGCGCGGCAGCGTGTGCGTGAAGGACAGCCAGAACGTGCGCAACAGCCAGCCGCCGAACCCCGCGTTGTCCGGTACCCCCTTGCCACCCAGCGCCCACAGCAGCTTCGGCAACCCACCCCGGTGCACCCGCCGCTCGTACGCGTGGTTCCGCAGGGCCACCGCGTCGTCGGGGGCGGGTGTGGGCACGCCCACCGGGCCCTGGGACGCCGTGTCCGCGGCGTCGGCCTCCGCGCGCGCCGTGGCCTGGGGCCCGTCGGCGGGCGTCGTCTCGGCGCGCGCTCGGATCGCGGTGACCAGGTCCCGCATGAGCGCGACGTCGGCGAACCGGTCCGGGGTCATCCGGGACGGGATGCCGAAGGCGAGTTCCTGGCTCGCGTGCTCGGCGACGAGGTCGTCGTCGGCGGTGGGGTGCGCCACGGCATGGGGGACGAGCTTCTCGCCCTGGCCCTCCAGCGGTTCCCGCAGCGCCGCCACCACGCGCCCCACCTGTGCGCGGTACGTCGCCACCGTCGCCGTGCCCTGCTGTCGGCCCGGCACCTGGAGCAACAGCAAGGGGAGCCCGATCGCCAACTGGCCCCGCCGGGCGGGAACGAGAGCCGCCGGATATTCGCGGGCGAAGTCGTCTGCTCCCAGATCGTCGGGAAATGTCGAATCGACCATGGCGTCCCCCCGAACCGAATGCGCCACTCGCAATAACGGGAAACCAGGCTACACCCGGCACTTCGGGACCGCTCCCGGGGAATTCGCGTGCGGTAATTGCCGAGGCGGGAGTTCGGCTCCCTGCTGGTCAAAGTGGGAAAGATGTGGTTCCCGGTGTGTCGTGAATTCTCGGCCCACATTCCGTATGCGGGAAAACTCTGCATTCTGGGCGTGGCCTCTCGGGGCGGGTGCGGGCCTCGTGGAGGCTCGTCAGACGCTACGAGCGCTCTGATGTGAGGCGGGTGTGACGTTTCTGGATCTTGGAGTTCTCCGCGCTTCAAGATCCGTAACGCTGCTGGGTCCCTCGTTTCCTCACCCGGCTCCCTGCGGCTACGGGTGGCGCGGCCTCCCGTGCGACCGCCGGTTCGCGGGCGGGTTCCCCGGGGCCCTGGCCGGTCGGCCGGGGTGCTCGGTCGGTCGCCCGGGGTTCGGCCGCCCGGCCGTGCTCGACTCCTCGGGGGCCCGGCCCGGGGGCGGGCGGCGGCACGGGCGCCGCCGGGCCGCGTCGTCCGCATCGCCGCGGTCGTGTCGTGTCCGACGCGTGTCCGGCGTCAAGTGTCCGTTCGGTGAACGCTGTTGGAGGGCGGGAGTCTGGGGTGCTCGTTCGCCGCCCGGGAGTGATTCCCGTGTCCGTCGAGAGGGTGGTGCGAGGGCCGTTGGGGCCCGCCGTCTTCTGGTCCTCCTCTCCGGCCGCCGGGCAGGGGCGTGCCCTTATCGCAACGGCCGGCACTTTCAAACCTCGCGGCACTCCATAACCATGTAAATAATGCGTCCACTTAACGAGACGCTTAGTGACGCTGGCGCGAACGGATCTCCGAACCAGTCATTCCGGATTGATGTCCGATTCATTTGCATTCACTCGGTTGGGTGGGACTTGTCCAATGGTTTTGCATTAATGGTCTTGACCAATGCCCAACAGGCTTGGCATGCTTCCAATGGCCGTAACCGGTAATGCGCTCTCGTAGTGCGAGGCGTTCCATCGGGTATGTGCCGCATCTTGACGCCGGTAGTTCACGTCATTCGTCTCGCGATATGAGAACGCATCAACCCTGGTTGTAGGGAAGCTCCAAACCCCGTATGGGGAGCTTTATCACCACCCATGGTATGCCCTCACATTCCCCCATGGTGCACGAAGGTCCGCAACATCAGTGCGGAGGGCGCTGCCTGCCTTCATGCGTATTCCGTGGGCTGTCAGAGAACAGGAGGTCTGCGTCAGACGTGCCAGGAAACCTGATAAAACAAAAAGCCGCATCCGTCGCATACGCGCCCGAGCGCGAATCCTCGGTCCGCACCGTTGACCTGTGGGCCCGCGTGGCCCTGCCGGCGGCGTTACCCGAACCGCCCGCCGGGCCCGTGGTCGCGCCCGGCCTCCGCCTCGCCCTGTCCCTGCTGGAAGAGGGCGTGCTGACCAGCCGCGCCAACCGGTCCTGCGGGTCGTACGTCGCGCGGGCGGTGCCGTCGGCCGGGGCCGTGTACCCGTACGAATTCGCCGTCCTCACTCTGGAGGACGGCCACCCGACGGCGTTTCGCATTGACGCCGATCGCCGCACCTGCGCCCGACTGGCCGTCGGTCCCCGCGTCGCCGCCGCCCTTCGCGCGTCCCTGTTGTCCATTCCGGAAGGCGGCGGAGCGCTGGTGGTCACGCTCACCCGCCCCTGGCTTTCGATGCGCAAGTACGGCGACCGCGGCTATCTCTACACCCAGCTCGACGCGGGACACGCGGCCGGGAACCTCATGCTGGCCGTCGCCGGCCGTGGCGCCACGGGGGCGCTACGGCTGCGCTTCCCGAGGGAATCCCTGTCGGAATTGCTGGAGGCCGGCGAGAATTGCCGCGAAATTCACTCCGCGGTTCTCGTGCCGGTCAGCTCCACGGACGATTCCTGGGCCCGCTGGACCGTGCACGACGACACCGACCGGGAACGGCGCGGGGCCACCTGGCGGTCGTGGCTGGAAGGCGCCTGCTGGGACTCGCTCGCCGGCTGGTCCGCGCACTCCGGCTCGCCCTTCCTGCCGGCCGCGCCAGCGCCGCTCGCCCACGTGCACGCGAACCACCAACGCGTGGCCGCCGAAGCGGGGTTGGGGGACCCGTCCGGCTGGGCGGAGCTGATCGGGACGCGCGTGTCCAGCAAGGCGTTCACGGGCGAACCGGTCTCCGCCGCCGCCGTCTGGAAGGCGGTCTCGGCCCTGTGCACACCGCTGGAGACCGACCTCCCCGCCGCCTCGCCCCTGGCCGCCACCCTGGTCCTGCGCTCGACGACCGAGCCCGCGCAGGACGCGGTCTACCGGCTGCGCACCGGCGAACGGCAATCGGTGCCGCTGCCCTCCACCGACGAGGTCGCCCGGGCCTGCATGCAGCAGCGCTCCCTCGCCGGGGCCGCCGCCATCGTGCTGCTGCACGTGCCGCGCGCCTCGCTCGCCGGGGCCGGCTCGGCCGGCGACGCCGAGAGCCTGCGTGAACTCGCCTTCCGGTGCGGTGCGTTGGGGCAGCTCCTCTACCTGGGGGCAAACCGCGCGGGGATCGGGGTGACCGCCATCGGCGGCTTCGACTCGCCGCTGTGGCGCACGCTGGCGGGGCTGCCGGAGGGTGACGAGACCCTGTACGCCCTGCTGCTCGGCCGCCCGGACGACTCGGGCATCAAGTTCGACCGGCTTGCCATGGCGCACGCCCAGAACGAACGGTGAGCCCGATGCGCGCTGTCCTCCCCGAACTCCTCACCGACGTTCTCACCCGACACGGCGAGCGCGTCGCGGTCAGCGACGCGGCCGGTTCGCTCGGGTACGCCGAACTCCTCCAGCGGGCCCGCGCCGCGGCGGACACGCTGGCCCGGCACGAGGTGCCTGGCGAGCGGCTTCGGGTGGCCCTGTACGCCACCAACTCCGTGGACTACGTGGTCAGTTACCTGGCGACGCTGTTCGCCGGCGGGGTTCCCTTCCTGGTCGACTCGGCCTTCAGCCCGTTCGACCTCTCCCGCATCGCCGAGGACTGCGGGCTTGACCTGCTGGTCCACGCCCCGGACGCCGATACGCACACCATCGCGGACCAGGCCCACGCGGCGGGCGGCGAGTTCGGCGCCCTCGCCGTCAGCCGGGTACGGCCGTTCGACACCCCCCGCCCGCACCTGTTGGACGCCACCGAGGTGTGCCGCTTCACCTCCGGCTCCACCGGCCGGCCCAACTGCATCGAGTTCTCCGGCGCCGCCGTCTCCGCCGCGGCCGCCAACTGGGCCAAGGGGACCGGGCTTTCGGCGGACGACCGCATCGCCTGCTTCGCCGCGCTCTCCAACGGACTGGCCTTCAACACCTCCCTCCTCGCGGCCTTCCTGCCCGGCGCGTCCCTGCACCTGTCGAGCGGGCTGCCCACCGCCTCCCGCGTGGTGCGACTCCTGGAGAGCACCGAGGCCACCCGCCTCGTGGCGTTCCCGGCGCTCTACGAGTCGATCGTGCGACGCGCCCCGAAGGAGGGGTTCGCCGCCGTCCGCACCGCCATCTCCTCCGGCGCCCCGCTGCGCGAGACCGTACGCGAGGAGTTCACCCGGCTCACCGGCGTACCGATCCACAACTACTACGGCGTCGCCGAGGCCGGACCCCTGACGTACGCCGCGGACAGGGCGGGCAGCGGGCTCGGCGCCCCCCTGCCCGGTGTGCACCTGCTCGCCACGGAGCGGGGCATCCGGGTCAGGAGCGAGTCGATGGGCTCGCGCTACCTCAACGCCCCCGGCGTGTTCGAGGAGCGCGTCGACGCCGAGGGTTACTACCACACCGGTGACCAGGGCCACCTGCGCGACGGCACGCTCCACCTGACCGGGCGTACCAGCCGGCTGGTCAACGTGGGCGGGCGCAAGATCGACCCGATCGAGATCGCGGACGTGCTGCGCACGGCCCCGGGAGTGCTGGACGCGGTCGCCTTCGAGGCCGACAACCAGCACGGCGATCCCACCCTGGCCGCCGTCGTCGCCGTCGAGGCCGGCGTGAGCGCGCGGTCCCTGCGCACCCACTGCGCGGCGACGCTCCCGTCGTTCAAGGTGCCCGGCATCCTCCGCCTGGTGGACCGGATTCCGGCGAACTCGATCGGCAAGCCGTCCATCGAACGCCTGCGGCGCCTGCTCAGCGAGCCCCAGAGCACCAGCGACACCCAGAGCAACTGACCCTCTTCGAGACACAGGACTCCCCATGGACAGCAACGCTCTTCGTACCAAGATCCTCGACCTGGCCATCGCGGCGGGCGACGGCAGTGTCACGGCCGACGAACTCGCCAGCGCCAACTACTCGCTGCGTGAGGTCGGCTACTCCTCACTCTCCTACATGCGCCTGATCGACAGCATCGAGAACGAGGTCGGCGTCTACCTGGACCCCGAGGCCGCCACCGAGCACTACGAGACCATCGACTCCGTCACGGCCCTGGTGGTCGCCAGCGGAATCGGTGCCGATGCCTGAGACACCGACCAGCGGCGGCCCGACGATCGGGATCGTGGGCCTGGGGCGGCTCGGTTCCGCGGTGCGGGCGGCCTGCCAGGCGAGCGGCGCGAGGGTCACCCTCACCGCCTCCCGCCGCGGCGGCTGGTCCGTCGACGCGGTCCCCGACGTGCTCGTCGACGCCAGTGCGCCCGAGGCACACCCGACCGTCCTCGACTACTGCGCCACGCACCGGCTGCCGCTGGTCGCCTGCGTCTCCAACCTGTCGGACACCCAGTGGAAGGCGCTGGAGGAGTTGGCGGAAGGGGTGCCGGTGGTACGCGCCACCAACCTCTCCTTCGCCCACTACCTCCAGGTGCGCATCGCCGAGTTCACCGCCGCCCACGCCACCGGCCGCTTCGACGCGACCACCACCGTCCGCGAACGACACCCGCTCGGCAAGGCGCACCGCCCGAGCGCCACCGCGCTGGCACTGGCGGAGACCTGGCACCGGGCGAGCGGCCGAGCCGTGGCCGACATCGCCGACGAACGCGCCGGGCTGCCGGTCAGCGAACACGAGATGACCCACACCTGGGACGGCGAGGCACTGCACGTGCGCCACCACGTCGGCAGTTGGACGGTGCCCGCCCGCGGCGCGCTGACGGCCGCCGACTGGGCCCGTACCGCCACACCCGGACTGGTCACCATGCGGACCGTCTACGACGACCTGACAGCCAGGAGAGTGACATGAGTACCGACGAAGCACAGCCGCTGAACCCGGCCGAGCGCCGGCTCGTGCTCCAGGTGGCGATCGGCGCCCGGATGCTGTCCCTCGACGGGCACGACGACTTCAACCAGGGCCAGATCTCGGCCCGGATACCCGGTCGCGAGGAGTTTTTCATCAAGGGCGCGCTGGTCGGCTTCGACGAGGCGACCCCGGCGGACGTGGTCCGCTGCGCGGTGGACCACACCCTGCCCGCGCCGTCGCTCGCGCCGCCGGAGCTGCCGCTGCACCAGGCCATCTACCGGGCCCGCCCCGACGTCAACGGCATCGTGCACAGCCACGCCCCGCACACCCTGCTGTTCGGCGCCACCGACCTGCCGATGCGGCCGATCTCACACGACGGCGCCTACTTCCGCGACCGGATCGGCCTGTTCACCGAGACCAGCAACACCGTCCTGGACATCGAGACCGGCGAGCACATCGCCAAGGACCTCGGGGAGCACCCGGCCGTCCTGCTGCGCAACCACGGCGGCGTCATCGTCGGCAAGAGCGTGCGACACGCCGCCGTCTTCGCCCAGGTCCTGGAGCGGGCCTGCCGGCTCCAGCTCGCGGCCGAGGCCACCGGCGTCCCGTACGCCTACTCCACCGACCAGGACGTGGCGGCCAAGCAGGACTTCATCTACGCCGACCTCTCCGTCCGCTCGTACTGGGACTACGCCGTCCGCCGGGTCGAGAGGCACTGGCCGCAGGCCGCCGACTGGGGACGCGGCTGACCGCGCCCACCGCGCGGTCCGCGCACCGGAACACCCCTCGCCACCCAGCCCCACCGCACTCACGGAGGTCGTCCGATGAAGGTCCAGCGCATCCTGCCCACGGAGGAGGCGGCCGAGCTACTCGGCCTGGTCCGCGAGATCGCGACCGGCGAACTCGCCCCCAGGGTCGCCCAGTTCGAGGCGGACCACGAGTTCCCCCGGGAGGTCGTGCGCACCCTGGGCAAGGCCGGGCTGCTGAGCCTGCCCTACCCCGAGGAGTACGGCGGTGGTGGTCAGCCGTACGAGGTCTACCTCCAGGCGCTGGAAGAGATCGCCTACCACTGGTTCGCGGTGGCCGAGGCCGTCAACGTGCACAACCTGGCCTGCTTCGGGACCGCCACCTACGGCACCCGGGCCCAGCGCGAGGAGTTGCTGCCCGGCATGCTGGGCGGCGAACTCCTCGGCGCGTACTGCCTCTCCGAGGCGGAGGCCGGCTCGGACGCGGCCTCGCTCACCACCCGCGCGGTGCGCGAGGGTGACGACTACCGGATCACGGGCACCAAGTCCTGGGTCACCCACGCCGGCCACGCCGACTTCTACAACGTCTTCAGCCGCACCGGCGGGCCCGGCGCCCGTGGGCTGTCCTGTCTGGTGGTCCCCAGCGGCACGCCGGGCATGGTGGTGCACGAGCCGGAGCGCAAGCTGGGTGTCTGGTCCAACCCCACCGCGCAGGTCGGCTTCGAGGACGTCAGGGTGCCGGCCGAGCGGCTGATCGGCCGCGAGGGCAAGGGCTTCCTGATCGCCATGGGCGCCCTCGACTGCGGCCGGCTCGGCATCGCCGCCTGCGCGGTCGGCATCGCCCAGGCCGCCGCCGACTACGCGGTGCGGTACGCGAAGGAACGGCGCCAGTTCGGCCAGCGGATCATCTCCTTCCAGGGCGTCGGCTTCCTGCTTGCCGACATGGCCACCCAGATCGCCGCGGCACGGGCGCTCACCCTGGCAGCCGCCCGGCTCAAGGACGCGGGCCTGCCGTACTCGCTGGAGGCGGCGAAGGCCAAGCTGTTCGCCACCGACATGGCGATGAAGGTGACCACCGACGCGGTGCAGGTGCTCGGCGGCGCCGGCTACGTCGCCGACCACCCGGTCGAGCGCTGGATGCGCGAGGCCAAGCTGTTGCAGATCGTCGAGGGCACCAACCAGATCCAACGCCTGGTCATCTCGCAGGGCCTGGACTAGCCAATCCGCCGCGGCAGCAGGGCGAGTCGCCGCAGGCGTCGTACGAGGCAACCGAAGGGAAAGTGGGAAACACGATGACCACGGTCGAGGAGCGGACCATCACACTGGAGTCCGCGCGGGCGGGGACGGGCCCGGCCACCTGGGGGCAGCGGGCGATCTGGGGGGTCGTCACCCGACTCGGCGACGACGCCCCCCGCTACAACCTGCGGCTCGACCTCCCCCTCAACCCGCCGCGCCCCGCCGCCCGGGTACTGGCGGACCTGACGGAGCTGCTGCGGATGCACGACAGCCTGCACACCAGGCTGCTGCCCGACGGCGCGGACGGCCTGGAACAGGTCGTGGACGGGACCGGCGAGCTGCCCGTCGCGGTACGGACGTGCCAGGTGGAGCAGGCGCCCGAGGTCGGCGCGGCGCTGATGGAGGAGTTGGCGGGTCGCTCCTTCGACCACGCGCGCGAGTGGCCGTTCCGGGTCGGCCTCGTGGAGTGCCAGGACCAGGTCCACCGGCTCGTACTGGCGGCGTCGCACACCGCGATGGACCTGTGGGGTGAGGGCCGCATGCTGCGCGACCTGGAGTTGATCTCAGCGGGCGAGACCGCCGAGGCCCTGCTCAAGGCCCGCCCCGCGCTCCAGCCCCTGGAAGCCGCGGCACACCAGGCGTCCGCGCTCGGCCGGCGCAAGGACGCCGGAGCCCGGCGCTACTGGTGCGAGCGCCTGGCCGCCGGCCCCCGACGCATCTTCCGCGACCCCGCGGCGCCGGAACTGGCGAGGACCGAGCCGGGCCGGCTGTTCCCCAACGCGCTGCTGCGCTCGCCCGCGCTGGCGGTCGCCGCCGAGCGGGTCGCGACGGAGCTGGGGGTGAGCGACGCCGCCGTGCTGCTGGGAGCGGCCTCCCACCAGTTGGCCAGGGTGTCGGGCAGCAGCGACGTGCTCTTCCAGGTGGTGGTGAGCAACCGCTTCCAGCCGGCCGCCGCCGAGTCGGTCAGCACCATGGCGCAGGAGGCCGTGTTCCTGCTGACCGACGCGGACAAGGACTTCGAGGAGGCGGTACGGCGGACGCGGTCCGTGTCGTTCAGCGCGTTCCGGCACGCCGGGTACGACAAGTGGGCGCTGGACCGGGAGGTGGCGGCAATGGTCGAGCGGGGCGAGGCGGGCGACCACTCGTGCTGGTGGAACGACACCCGGGACCCGAGCGACGGACCGTTCGACACGGTGGAGCGCCCGTCGGCCCCGCTGCGCGAACTGCTCGACCAGACGGAACTGACGTGGCCGACCGAGTTCCTGCCCCGGGTGAACGTCTCGATCGCGGTGGACGCGCTGACCGCCCCCGGCGCCCTGGAACTCGCCATGACCGCCGACCCGGCGGTCATCTCCCGCGAGGGGATGGAACGCTTCCTGCGGGGGGTCGAGGAGCTGGTGGTCGCCGAGGCGATAGCACGGGGTGAGGGATGAGCACGCGGTACGCGGGGATCGCCTGGGCGGGCACGGGCTACCAGGTGGAGGTCCTGGACGGGGCCGGGCGACGGGTGGTCGAGCCGAGCGACTGGGGAGCCGCCCAGGTCGCGCGGCTCATGGCCTGGCTGACGGAGCTGGGCGAGGAAGCGCCCGTGGCCGTGGTCCTGGAGAGCACCAACGGCCTGCTCGACGGGCCGATGACGGCGGCCGGCCTCGACGTCTACCGCGCCGACCCCTGGCTGCTCCCGGCCCGGCCGTCGTTCGGTTCCGTCACGGCCAGGGAACTGGCGGAGCGGGCCCGCAGCGCACCCGACGCGCTGGCCCGGGTGACCGCGGAGGGCGGCAGCCTGACCGGCCGCGCCGAGGAGTACGACGACGGCGTGCGGCGCAGCGAGCCGATGCGGGCGGCGCTGGTGGCCTCCGGACGCTGCGTCGAGCACGGCCGCCGGGACGCCCCGCGCGTCGCGCTCACCTTCGACGACGGACCCGACCCGGTCTACACCCGCCAGGTCCTGGAGATCCTGGCACGGTACGACGCCCGGGCGACCTTCTTCTGCGTGGGGCACCACGTCGCGGCGCTGCCCGACGAGGTGCGCCGGATCGCCGACGCCGGCCACGAGGTGGGCAACCACTCCTGGTCACACCCCTTCCTCCCGGACCTCACCCCGGACCAACTGCGCGAGCAACTCGACCGGACGGCGACCGAGGTGGCCCGGGTGACCGGCCAGGCCCCGACCCACTTCCGACCCCCGTACGGCGGCCTCAGCCCGGAGGTGCTGGCCACCCTGGCCGACCACCCGACCACCCTCACGCTGTGGGACGTGGACTCCCGCGACTGGTCCAGGCCCGGTCCGGAGCGGATCACCGAGTCCGTCCTGGCGACCGCCCGGCCGGGCTCGGTGGTGCTCATGCACGAGGGCGCCGGCGACCGCAGCCAGACCGTACGGGCCCTTCCCTCGCTCATCGAGGGCCTGCTGGACCGCGGCCTGGAGCCGGTCACCCTGCACGACCTGTTCACGCCACCCACCCAGGCCGAGGTCAGCCGACCGTCGGCGGCCGGCCGCGCCTGACCCGCGCCGATCGTCCCCGACGGCCCGCCTCCCTCGACCACGACGACCCACGCCCGATCACGAAGACCACGAAGACCACGAGACACGAACTACGGCTGGAGAACTGAAGAGTCATGAAAGATCGCTCGGCAGACCACACTGCGGCGGGTACGTCTTCGCAGACCCAGGACCGGCCCGCCGAGGCGCCGCAGGCCGGGGAACCGGCGATCTGGACCCGTAACTTCCAGTTCTACTTCACCGCCCGCAGCGCGGGCCTCCTCGGCTGGGCCATGCTCCCCGTCGCGGTCACGGCCGGACTGCTCAGCTCCGACTACAGCCTGAGCACCGCCGGGTACGCGATGGCCTTCCTGGTGGGCCCCTTCGCCGGCCTGGTCATCTTCGGCGGCGTGCTGGCCGACCGCTTCACCGCGCGCCGCATGATGATCGCCGCCGACCTGTCCAACCTGACCGCCCACGTACTGCTCGCCCTCCTCTTCGCCTACGGCATCGACCACCTGTGGCACCTGTACACGCTGCTGGTGGTGGCCGGCGTCGCCAACGCGATGTTCCAGCCGGGCGCCTCGTCGACCGTCCCGCTGGTCTCCCGCGACGTGCAGGGCGCCAACGGCGTGCTGCGCATCTCCGAGGCGTTCACCGCGCTGGGCGGCCCGGCTCTGGCCGGTGTGCTGGTGGGCACCGCCGCCACTGAGTGGGTGATGGTGATATCCGCCGTCGCCTACGGCACCAGCGCGTGCTGCCTGTTCGCGCTCCGGCTCGGGGTGGTGCCCGCCCCGCCGGCCGACGAGAGCTTCGGCCGCAACCTCGTGGTCGGCTGGCAGGAGTTCCGCTCCCGTAACTGGCTGTGGGGCGTGATCGCGATCTGGATGTTCTTCGCCGTGCTCTCCTGGGGCCCGCAACTGTCCATCGCCGCCGGCGTGATCGTGCCCGAGCACGGCGCCACCGCCTTCGGCCTGCTCAACTGCGCCTTCGGCGCGGGCACCGTGGCCGGCGGCGTGCTGGCGATGCGCTACAAGCCCGACCGGCCGCTGGCCGCCGGCGCCGTGGCGATGCTGGCCTACCCGCTCTACCCGCTCGGCATCGTGCTCGACTGGCCGGTCTGGCTGTTGGCCGTCGCCCAGGTCGCGGTCGGTATCGGCATCACCTTCTGGGGCGTGATGTGGGCCACCAGCGTGCAGACCCAGGTGCCGGGCGAGGTGCTCAACCGGGTGCACGCCTACGAGGTCGCGGGCTCCGTCGGCATGTTCCCGGTCGGCAGCGCGTTGGCCGGCCCGGCCGTGGGGGCGTTCGGCACCGACGAGGTGCTCCTGGTGGGTGTCGTGGTCGCCCTGCTGACCGCGGCGGCCCTCCTGGCGGCGCGCCCGATCCGCACCCTGGGCCGGGTGCCGGGCCGCGCCTGAGCCCGGGGCGGGGCGGACGGGGCCGACGCGGTGGGTACGCGCCGGCCCCGCGCGCGTTTGGGCCCCGCGCTCAACCCGCCCGGCAACCCACCGACTCGGCGAGCCGTCAAGTCGGCAAGCCGCTGACCCGGCGACCCGCCGCCCCGCCCCTCAGACCGCTCACGGCAACGTGCGGGTGAGCCAGGCCACCTTGCCGTTCTTCTCCATGGTGACGCGGTCCCGCTCGAACCCGAGCTTCTCCAGAACGCGGAGCGAGGGGGCGTTCCACGTGCCGACCGTCGACCAGAGCCTTTTCCGCCCGGTCGCCGCCGCCGCGTCGAGCACCGCCCGGGCCGCCTCGGTGGCGTAGCCGTGCCCGTGCACGCGCTGGAACAGCTCGTACGCGATCTCGGGCTCCTCCAACGTGGTGCGGCCGATGATCAGCCCGCAGTAGCCGATGAAGTCGCCCTCGGCGCGGCGTTGGATGGGCAGCAGGGCGATGCCCGTGGTCGCCGTCGCGGCGAGTTGCTCGGCGATGTCCGCCCGCACGTACTCAACCGTGTGTGTCCCCGTGCCGCGTTCGGAGTGCAGGGCGCGGAGCTCGGCGGCGTCCGACTCCTCCCACGGCCGCAGTACCAGTCGCTCGGTCTCCAGGTGGAACGGCATCGTCTCGTACGTAGTCATGTCCCCACCCTGCCGCATCGACCGGCGCCGGCCACGGCCGGAGTACCCCCACATGCCCGCTGGGCCGAGGGTCCGCCGGGCTGGTCGTCGTTCCCGGCCGCGAGGCGGTCGGCCGGGGCCTCAGGCGCGGTCGGGCTTGCGGGCTTCGATGAGGGTTCGGGAGGAGTGGGCGATGAACGGGCCGTCGGCCTCGATCCGCTGGTGCAGGGCGCGCAACCGGTCGCGGTAGCGGTCGACGGTGAAGCCGGGCACCGTCCACACCACCTTGCGGAGGAAGTAGACGACGGCGCCGACGTCGAAGAACTCCATCCGCAGCCGCTCCGCGCGCACGTCCACGACCTCCAGTCCGGCGGTCCGCGCCGCGGCGCTCTCGTCATCGGGGTGACGCGCGCGGCGCGCCTTCGGCTGTGGCCCGAGGAAGTACTCCACCAGCTCCCACACGCTGGCGGGCCCGACGTGCTGGGCGAGGTAGGTGCCGCCAGGGCGTAGCACCCGGGCGATCTCCGCCCAGTACACGGTGGTGGGATGGCGGCTGGTCACCAGGTCGAACGCGTCGTCGGCGAACGGCAGCGGCGGCTCGTCCGGGACGGCGACGAGCACCACCCCACGTGGGTGCAGCAGCCTGGTCGCCTTGGCCGCGTTGGGAGGCCAGGACTCGGTGGCCGCCATCGTGGGGGGCAACGTCTCCGCCTCGGCCAGCACCTCACCGCCGCCGGTCTGCACGTCCAACCCCGCCGACACGGTCGCCAGCCGCCGGCTCATCAACCGCTGGTACCCCCACGACGGGCGCTCCTCGCTGGCCCGCCCCGTTAGCCAGGAGAAGTCCCACCCGTCCACGGACACGGACGCGGCCTCGGCGACAAGATCCTCAAAGGAACGCGGCATACCCGCATTGTGCCGTCAGAGGGCACGCGCGGCGCGCAGGGTGCTCCCGTGGCCGGCGTGGCGAGGCCCCGCGAGATGGGGGAGGCGGGCCAGGGACTCGCCAGTCGAGCGCGCTACCGACCGCGCGCGGCGGCCTCGGTTTCGCTGGGCGCCTGGCCGATGGTGACGGCCGCGACGACCAGCCCACCGCGTACGTGCCACCGCCCGGACATGCGGGTGAGCGGAGCCCCCGCGACCACGGGGCCGGTCTGCCGCAGTTCGGCGGTGAAGCCGTCGGAGGCCGGGTCGAACGTGAGCCGCGCCTCCTGGAAACCGAGCCACCGCCGCGCCAGCGGATACCACGCCTTGTAGACGGCCTCCTTGGCGCTGAAGAGGAGCCGGTCCCAGTGGACCTCGGGGCGCGCGGCCGCCAGCCGCGCCAGGTGTGGCACCTCGTCGGGGTGGGCGACCTTCGTGAGCAACCCTTCGGGGAGGGGAGCGTGCGGCTCGGCGTCGATGCCGATCGAGGCGTGATGGGCGTCGAAGCCCAGCGCGGCGGCCCGATAGCCCGCGCAGTGCGTCATGCTGCCCACGACCCCGGACGGCCACAGCGGTTCACGCCGAGCGCCGGACAGGATGGGGACGACAGGTATCCCCAGGTCCCTCATGGCCCGCCGGGCGAGGTGGCGAACGGTGGTGTACTCGCGACGCCGCCTGTCGATGGCGCTGCGCACCCCCGCCTCCTCCTCAGGAAGCAGTCGGGCGTCCGGGAGGTCGCCGAAGGAGTCCGCCACGGCCACCCCCGCCGGCACGATGTCGCCGATCATCGGGCCAGCCTACGCAAGACGCCACCCGGCGAGGTAGGCCCCGGAAGCCGGCGCCTGACCGCCGACCGGCGGCGGGGCGGCCGTGGCCGGTGGGAGAGCGCGGGCCGGATCGACGGACAGGCTGCCCTCCAGCCACCGCTGATGCATGAGTATGCGGAGGGGCGCTCGGCGGTGGGCGCGCGAGACGGCGAGGATTGTATGGAACAGCGACCACGCGTACGGCTCCTGGTCTTCTCTTGGTTCGGGAAAAGAACTCGACTGGAGGCATGTTCATGCGTCCGAGTGCATAAGATGTAACTCGGTCGACCCGCCGTGCACACTCGGACGAGAGGACGCGAAGCCATGTCGTCACCCAGCCCACGGGGTTTTCGTAGTCGTACAGCGGCACTGGGGATCAAGGACGAGGCGGACGACTTCGCCGTCGTCGTCTCCGACGTGCCCGCCGCCGTGTCGGCGGTCTTCACGCGGTCCCGGTTCGTCGGGCCCAGCGTCACGCTCAGCCGTGAGTCGGCGGCGACGGGTCGGGCCCGCGGGATCGTGACCATCGCCCGGAACGCCAACGTCGCCACCGGGGCCCAGGGCATGGCCAACGCGCGCGAGGTGCGCGCCCTGGTGGCCGAGGCGGCCGGGTTCGCGCCCGAGGAACTGCTGATCGCCTCCACGGGGGTCATCGGTCGGCAGTACCCGATGGACAGGGTCAGGTCCGGGCTCGCGCGGCTCGGCTGGCCGCTGCCGGAGGCGGACCTGGAGGCCGCCGCGCGGGCGATCATGACCACCGACACCGTCGCCAAGCACGTGGCGCTCCCGTGCGGCGACGCGACCATCGCCGCCATCGCCAAGGGCGTGGGCATGATCGAGCCGAACATGGCGACACTGTTGGTCTTCTTCTTCACCGACGCCGAGGTGGAACAGCCGGTGTTGGACCGGGTGTTCCGCCGGGTGGTCGACCGGACGTTCAACGCGCTGAGCATCGACACCGACACCTCGACCAGTGACAGCGCGGCGATCTTCGCCAACGGCCTGGCGGGGCCGGTGGCCGAAGCCGAGTTCGAGGCCGTGCTGAACCAGGCGGCCCTGCACCTGGTGCGCTCGATCGCCGCCGACGGCGAGGGCGCCGGCAAGCTGATCGAGGTGCGGGTGACCGGCGCCCGCGACGACGCGCAGGCCAAGCGGGTCGGCAAGACCGTCGTCAACTCGCCCCTGGTGAAGACCGCCGTGCACGGCGCCGATCCCAACTGGGGCCGGGTCGCGATGGCGATCGGCAAGTGCGAGGACGACCTGGACATCGACCCGGCCAGGGTGGCGATCCACTTCGGGGACGTGGAGACCTACCCGGCCCCCGTCACCGACGAGACGCTGGCCGCCGCCACCACCCACCTGGAAGGCGACGAGGTCGTGATCGCCGTCGACCTCGGCATCGCCTCCGGGACCTTCACCGTCTACGGCTGCGACCTCACCGACGGCTACATCAGGATCAACGCCGACTACACCACCTGACGCGCGCCCCGCCGCGTCCGGCGGGGCACGGCGCTAACGCGGCAGGGGCAGCCCCGTGTAGTTGTCCGCGAGGTCGGCCGCGGCGTGCGGCGAGGTGACCATCCGTGCCAACTGCGCGAGTTGCAGACGGGTGTCGAAGGGCGAGTGGGCCGGGTCGGTGTGCAGCGTGGTGGTCATGAGGTACGAGAAGTGCTCGGCCCTCCACACCCGACGCAGGCACGTGTCGGAGTAGGCGTCCAACAGGTCGGTGGAGCCGGTCTCGCGCTGGTGGATCAACGCCCGGGCCAGGACGGTCACGTCGGCCGCCGCGAGGTTGAGGCCCTTGGCGCCCGTCGGCGGGACGATGTGCGCCGCGTCCCCGGCCAGGAAGAGGCGGCCGTGGCGCATGGGCTCCGTCACGTGGCTGCGCATCGGCAACACCGCCTTGGCGGTGACCGGACCGCGCTCCAGCCTCCAGCCGGGGTCGTCGTCCACGGCGAACCGGGCGTCCAACTCGTCCCAGACGCGCTCGTCGGGCCACGCGGCCGGATCGGTGCCGTTGGGCACCTGGAGGTAGAGCCTGCTGACGGTGGGGGAGCGCACGCTCGCCAGGGCGAAGCCGCGCGCCGAGTGGGCGTAGATCAGCTCCTCGTACACCGGCGCGGCCTGGGCCAGGATGCCGAGCCAGGAGTACGGGTAGTCGCGCTCGTAGGTGGTACGCACGCTCGCCGGTATGGTCCCGCGCGCCACGCCGTGGAAGCCGTCGCAGCCCACCACGTAGTCGCAGGTCAGGCTCCGGTCCTCGGCGCCGTGCCGGTAGTGGATGACCGGCCGGTCGGTGGTGACGCCCTCGACGGCGCGTACCTCGGCGTCGAAGCACAGCGGGCCGCCGTCGGCGAGCCGCAGCGCGATCAGGTCCTTGACCACCTCGGTCTGCGCGTACACCACCACCCCCCGGCCGCCGGTGAGCGAGGGGAAGTCGACGCGGTGGGCGCCCCGGTCGAAGCGCAGCTCGATGCCGTGGTGCACCAGCCCCTCGCGGTCCATGCGCGCGCCCGCGCCCGCCGCGCGCAGCGTGTCCGCGGTCTGCTGCTCCAGGATGCCCGCCCGCTGGCGCTGCTCGACGTACGCGCGGTCGCGGCGCTCAAGCACCACGTTGTCGATGCCCGCGTTGTCTAGCAGCCGCCCCAGCAGCAGTCCTGCCGGGCCGCCGCCGATGATGCCGACGGTGGTACGCATCAGGGGGTCTCCTCGTCGTCGCCGAAGGCCCTGGCCTCCGGGCCCGCGGGTGGCGCGGGGCGTGGGGTGGGCGTGCCGGCCCACTCCTCGGCCAGCACGCGGTCGGCCACCTTGAAGGCCGAGTTGGCGGCGGGCACGCCGCAGTAGACGGCCGTCTGCAACAGCACCGCGCCGATCTCCTCGGGGCTGAGGCCGTTGCGCAGCGCGGCGCGGACGTGCATGGCCAGCTCCTCGTCGTGGCCGCCGGCCACCAGTGCGGTGAGCGTGACGCAGCTTCGGGTGCGGCGGTCCAGCGCGTCGCTGGTCCAGATCTCGCCCCAGGCGTAGCGGGTGATGAAGTCCTGGAAGCGGGCGGTGAAGGCGGTGGTGTGCGCGATGGCGCGGTCCACGTGCGCGTCGCCGAGCACGGCGCGGCGTACGGCCATGGCCTCGGCGCGCGAGAACGCCCCCGAGCTGTCGCCGGCCCGTTCTCGGGCCGGGGGTGGCTCGCCCGGGTCGGCGGCCAGGTGGGCCCGCAGGGCGGCGAGCACCGCTCGGGGCCGCTCGACGCAGGCCAGGTGGCCGGCGCGGGCGATCTCGACCAGGTGCGCGTCGGGGATGCCGTCCGCGAGCGCGCGGGCGTGCGCCGGCGGGGTCGCGGCGTCGTCCCGGCCGCCGATGACGAGGGTGGGTGCGGTGATCCGGGCCAGCTCGGCCCGCAGGTCGAGGCGGGCGATCAGCTCGCAACACGCCGCGTACGCCGCCGGGTTGACCGCGCGGTGGTCGGCCACCAGCGCGGCCACGGTCTCGGCGTGGCCGGCGGCGAAGCCGGGCGCGAACCAGCGGCCCGGGGCGCCGTCGGCCAGCGGGCCGACGCCGCGGGCGCGCACCGTGTCGGCCCGCTCGTGCCACGCCTCGGGCGGGCCGAACCGGGCCGAGGTGCACAGCAGGGCCAGCGCGCTGACGCGGCGCGGGTGGTGGGCGGCGAGCCAGGCGCCGACCGCGCCGCCGAGCGAGACGCCGGCGTAGGCGAACGTGTCGATGGCGAGCGCGTCGGCGAGGGCGATGACCTGTTCGGCCAGGTCGGCCACGGTCGGTTCGGCGGGCAGCGCGTCGGCGGGCGAACCGCCGTGGCCCGGCAGGTCCCAGCGGACCACCCGGTGGTCGTGGGCCAGCGCGGCGGCCTGCCGGTCCCAGACGGACAGGGAGGTGCCGAGCGAGGGGCCGAGGAGGAGGGCGGGGGCGTGCGCCGGGCCTTCGACGCGGTGGTGGAGGAGGGTCATCGGGGGTCCTGCCCAGGGTGCGGGGAGCGGGGGGTGCGCCGGAGCGCGCGGTCGGTGAGGGCGCCGGCCGAGCCCAGGTAGTCGGTGGGTTCGGCGAGTTCGCGCAGCCGGGCCGCCGGGAGCGCGCCGGTCACCTCGGGCTCGGCGCGCAGCGCCTCGAACAGGTCGGTGCCCTCCTCGGTGGCCCGCCGCGCGGCCCGGGTGAGCGCCGCCTTGGCCGGGCCACGGCCCAGGTACGGGGCCAGCTCGGCGGCCAGCCGTTCGCTGAGCAGCGCGCCGCCGGTCAGCCCGAGGTTGGCGCGCATCCGGTCGGCGTTGACCGTCAGCGACGCGCCGAGTTCGGCCGCCGTGTGCGCGGCCCCGCCCAGCAGGCGCAGGGCGTCGCGCAGCGGCTGCCACTCGGCGTGCCAGGGCCCGGCCGCCCGCTCGTCCGGCGCGGCCAGCGCGCCCAGCAGTACGCCGGCGAGCGCCGGCACCTGTCGGGCCGCCGCCGCGACGAGCGTGGCCCGCACCGGGTTGGCCTTGTGCGGCATGGCCGACGAGCCGCCGCCCGAGCCCTCGGTCACCTCGCCGATCTCGGTACGGGCCAGCACCAGCACGTCGCCGGCGACCTTGCCGAGGGCGCCCGCGCCGAAGGCGAGCGCGGCGCCGGTGTCGGCGATCGGGGTGCGCAGCGTGTGCCAGGGCAACTCGGGCGCGGCCAGGCCCAGTTCGTCGGCGTACGCGGCGACCAGGGCCAGGCCCGGATCGCCGCCTGCGGGCTCCGGCGTGGCGCTCGGCGCATCGGCGTAGGCGTGGAAGGCGGCCAGCGTGCCGGCCGCGCCGCCGAGTTGCACCGGCAGCGCGGCGCGCACGCGGGTGATCCGCTCGTACGCGTCCAGCACCAGCGCGCGCCATCCGGCCACCTTGAGCCCCACGGTGGTGGGCACCGCGTGCTGGGTCAGCGTGCGGCCGGCCAGCGGCGTGTCGCGGTGCCGGGCGGCCAGCGCGCCGAACGCGTCGGCCGTCCGCCCGAGGTCGGCGGCGATCAGGTCCAGGCTCGCGGCGGTAACCAGCATGCAGGCCGTGTCCATGATGTCCTGGCTGGTGGGCCCGCGGTGGACGTACGCCGCGTGCTCGGCGTGGGCGCCCGCCACCGCCCGGGTGAGGTCGGCGACCAGCGGGATGACCGGGTTGCCGCCCGCGCGGGCGCGGTCGGCAAGCGATGCCAGGTCGAACCGGTCCGCGCGGGCCACGGCCGTGACGGTGGCCGCGGCCTCCGGTGGTGCGAGCCCCACGGCGGCCTGGGCCCGGGTCACGGCGGCCTCGGCGTCGAGCATCGCCTGCGTGAAGGCGTGGTCGCTGGTGACCTCGTCGACGGGGCTCGCCGCCCGCACCGGGGCCAACAGGCCGACGTCGCGCTGGTGCGCGGGGTACGGGCCGCTCGCGGTCGCCGGATCGGGGCCGGGGGCCGGCTCGGTGCGCGGCTGGGAGGCGGGGGCGGGGTGGGGCCGGCCGGGGTCAGCGGGCGAAGTCAAGGAAGACCGTCTCCTTCTCCCCCTGGAGGTGGATGTCGAACCGGTGCACGCCCGCGCCCTCGTCGCGGGCGACCAGCGTCGCCCTGCGCTCCGCCGGCAGCGCGTCGAGCAGCGCGTCGGCGGCCGGCTCGGCCAGGTAGGCGCGGGTGTACAGATGGTGCATCAGCCCGCGGGCGAACACGCACACCGACAGGTACGGCGCGCTGGCCGGCGGCCGCAGGGTGTGCACGCGCCAGTGGCCGTCCGCGTCGGTGGGCACCCGCGCGAAGCCGGTGAAGTGCACGCCGTCGCGGCCCAGGAAGCCGCCGGTGACCGGGTCGCGGCGCAGCGAGCCGGGGTGGCCGTCGAGCGAGCCGTCCGGGGCGGCCTGCCACAACTCCAGCAGCGCGTCGGGTATGGGCTGACCCGCCCCGTCGCGCACCACGCCGTGCAGCGTGAGCGCGTGCGGGTGGCCGGGGGGCGCGGGGCGCGCGCCGTCGGTGAAGGGCAGCGCGTAGCCGTAGAAGGGGCCGACGGTCTGCGAGGGGGTGGGGCGCGGCATCAGGAGCCCTCCTCGGGGTCGGGGAGCGTGGCGGCCGGGCCGTCGAGCACGATGTCCCAGCGGTAGCCCAGCGACCACTCGGGCACCGACAGCGCGTGGTCGTACGCGGCGACCAGTCGCTCGCGCGCGGCCTGGTCGGTGACCGACTGGAGGATCGGGTCGTACGGGAAGAGCGGGTCGCCGGGGAAGTACATCTGGGTCACCAGGCGCTGCGTGAAGGCCGTGCCGAACAGCGAGAAGTGGATGTGCGCGGGCCGCCAGGCGTTGTCGTGGTTGCGCCAGGGGTAGGCGCCCGGCTTGATGGTGGTGAAGCGGTACCGGCCCAGGTCGTCGGTCAGGCACCGGCCGACGCCGGTGAAGTGCGGGTCGAGCGGCGCCGGGTGCTGGTCGCGCTGGTGCGCGTACCGGCCGGAGGCGTTGGCCTGCCAGATCTCCACCAGTTGGCCGCGCACCGGCCGGCCGGCCCGGTCGGTGACCCGGCCGCTGACGGTGATGCGCTCACCGAGCGGCTCGCCCAGGTGTTGCCGGGTGAGGTCGGCGTCGGTCTCGGTGACGTCGGTGACGCCGAAGACCGGGCCGCGCAACTCGGCGGCCTCCGGGTCGCCGACGCTCACCAGCGGGTGGCGCGGGTGGCGCCAGACGCTGCTGCGGTACGGGGCGAAGTCGCGCGGGGGATGGTCGGGCGGGGCCGCGCCGGCGGCCACGGCCGCGGCGGCGCGGGCGTGCGCGGCGGCGATCTCCGCGCTGATGTCCCGCTGGGTGGGCGGGGCCGCCGGCGCCGTGCCGGGGCCGGCCGGCCGCGGGTTCGGGGCGGCGTCGCCGGTGCGCTGGGACGGTAGGGACGCGGGGGACATGGGACGGATTACCTCTCCAGGACGAGGGCCAGGCCCTGACCGACGCCGATGCACAGCGCGGCCAGGCCGGTTCCGGAGCCCGCGGCGGCGAGCTGGTGGGCGACGGCTCCGGCGACGCGGGCACCGGAGGCACCGAGCGGGTGCCCGATGGCGATGGCGCCGCCGTACGGGTTGACCACGGCCGGGTCCAGGTCCGGCCACTGGCCGAGACAGGCCAACGCCTGGGCGGCGAACGCCTCGTTGAGCTCGACGGTGCGCAGCCCGGCCAGGTCGCGGCCGGCCCGGTCAAGGGCCCGCTCCACCGCCGTGACGGGGCCGATGCCGAAGTACTGCGGCTCCACGCCCGTGACGGCCGAGGCGGCGATCCGGGCCAGCGGCTGGCGCCCGGTGGCCCGTAGCCCCGCCTCGTCGGTGAGCAGCAGCGCCGCCGCGCCGTCGTTGAGCGGCGAGGAGTTGCCGGCCGTCACGGTGCCGTCCGTACGGAAGGCGGGCTTGAGCCGTGCCAACGCGGCGGCGCTGGTGTCGGGGCGGATGGTCTCGTCACGGTCGAGTTCGACGCCGGCCACCGGGACGACCTCGGCGTCGTAGTGCCCCTGTTGCCAGGCGCGCGCCGCCTTCTCGTGGCTGGCCAGCGCGAACGCGTCCTGCGCGGCGCGGTCGACGCCGTACCGGTCGGCGACCAGCTCGGCGCCCTCGCCCAGCGCGACCGTCCACTCCTTGGGCATCCGCGGGTTGACCATCCGCCAGCCCAGCGTCGTGGAGTACAGCTCCTGGTGGCCGGCGGGGAAGGCACGGGAGGGCTTGGGCAGCACCCAGGGGGCGCGGCTCATCGACTCGACGCCGCCGGCCACCGCGATCGACGCGTCGCCGACCGCCACGGCGCGGGCCGCCTGGATGACGGCCTCCATGCCCGAGCCACACAGCCGGTTGACCGTCGTGCCCGGCACGGTGACCGGCAACCCGGCCAGCAGTACGGCCATGCGGGCCACGTCGCGGTTCTCCTCGCCGGCGCCGTTGGCGTTGCCGAGGAACACGTCGTCGATGCGGGCCGGGTCCAGGTCGGGCGCGCGGTCGACGAGGGCCCGCAGCACCGTCGCGGCGAGGTCGTCAGGGCGTACGCCGGACAGGGCGCCGCCGTACTTGCCGATCGGGGTGCGCACGGCGTCGACGACGTACACGTCGCGCAGGCGGTCGGTCATGTCAGCTCCTGGTACGAACGGCCGGCGGGCACGGGCGCCGGCGCGGCGGGCGGGTGGTCACGGTGCGGTGGCGGGTACATGCACGGGCGCGGCCGTGTGGCGCACGATCTCCGCCGTGGTGACGCCGGGCGCGGTCTCCACCAGGACCAGGCCCGCGTCGGTCACGTCGAGCACGCCGAGGTCGGTGATGACGCGGTGCACGCACCGCGCGCCGGTCAGCGGCAGGGTGCAGCGCTCGACGATCTTCGGGCTGCCGTCCTTGGCGAGGTGGTCGGTCAGCGCGATGACCCGGCGGGCGCCGTGCACCAGGTCCATCGCCCCGCCCATGCCCTTGACCAGCTTGCCGGGGACCGACCAGTTGGCCAGGTCGCCCGCGGCCGAGACCTGCATGGCGCCGAGCACGGCCACGTCGATGTGCCCGCCCCGGATCATGCCGAAGGAGAGCGCGGAGTCGAAGAAGGCGGCGCCCGGCAACACCGTCACCGTCTCCTTGCCCGCGTTGACCAGGTCGGGGTCGACGTCGTCGGGGGCGGGGTAGGGGCCCACGCCCAGGATGCCGTTCTCCGAGTGGATCACCACGTCCACGCCGGCCGGCAACAGGCCGGGGATGAGCGTGGGCAGCCCGATCCCGAGGTTGACGTACGCCCCGTCACTCAGCTCGGCGGCGGCCCGCGCCGCCATCTGTTCGCGCGTCCAGGCCATGCGCCTCACACCGTCCCTCGCGTCACCGGCGCGGAGGTGGTGCGCCGCTCGATCCCCTTGGCCGCCGCCTGTTCGGGCGTCAGCTCCAGCACGCGCTGGACGAACACGCCGGGCACGTGCACCGCGTCCGGGTCCAGCACGCCGGGCTCGACCAGCTCCTCCACCTCGGCGATGGTGATCCGGCCGGCCATCGCCGCCAGCGGGTTGAAGTTACGGGCCGCGCGGCGGAAGACCAGGTTGCCGTGCCGGTCCCCACGGGCGGCCCGTACCAGCGCGAAGTCCGTCTGGATGCCGCGTTCGAGCACGTAGTCCCGTCCGTCGAAGGCGCGCACCTCCTTGGCCGGCGAGGGCAGCGCCACCGCGCGGGAGCCGGCCTCGGGCGCGCCGGGGTCGGCCGGCGGCGCGTACCGCCACGGCAGGCCGCCGTCGGCGACCTGGGTGCCGACGCCGGCCGGCGTGTAGAAGGCGGGGATGCCGCAGCCGCCGGCGCGCAGCCGCTCCGCGAGCGTGCCCTGCGGTACCAACTCCACCTCCAGCTCGCCGCCGAGGTACTGGCGGGCGAACTCGCGGTTGTCACCGATGTAGGAGCCGGTGACCCGGGCGATGCGGCCCGCGGCGAGCAGGACGCCGAGTCCGCCGCCGTCCACGCCGCAGTTGTTGGAGACCACGCTGAGGCCGCCGACGCCGCGCGCGTGCACCGCCTCGATCAGCACGTTCGGCACGCCGCTGAGCCCGAAGCCGCCCACCGCCAGGGAGGCGTTGTCCGCGATGTCCGCGACCGCGTCGGCGGCGGTCGCGCTGACTTTGTCCATACAGGGCTTCCTTGTCCCGAGCTGGCGCCACGACGGGAACACCGGGCTCCGGGCCTCGGTCTCGCTCGCGTTCGCCAGATGAACTAAAGTTCATTGATGTGGCGACAGCTTGCATCCCCCCGCCACGCCTGTCAACGCCCCCGCCACCCCCGATCGCCCCGGACGCGGCTACGCTCCGCTACCGCACCCGCCACCCCGGCGCCCGCCCCGCGCGGGCGCGCGACCACCACCCCGATCCGCCCGGAGAACCCGATGCCAGCCCAGCACCCCACCGGCCCGACCGACCCCGCGCCGCCAGCCGAGGCGGTCGGACCGCTGCTGCGGGGCATCGCCGTGTTGCGCGCCGTCAGCGACGCGGGCGGCCGGCTGAGCCTTGGCGAACTGGCCCGCGTCACCGGCCTCGCCCGCTCCACCGTCGACCGCGTCGCGGCCACCCTGGCCCGCATGGGCTACCTGCGCCTGGACCAGTACGCGGCCGCCCTCGCCCCGCGCCTGATGGAACTCGGCAACGCCTACCTGGCCGCCACCGGGCTGCCGGGACCGCTCGGCCCGCTGGCCGAGCGACTGGCCGAGGAGCTGGACGAGTCGGTCTCGCTCGCCGTGCCCGACGGTGACGGCATCCGCTTCGTGCACCAGACCACCCGCCGCCGCGCCATGTCGCTCACCTTCCGCATCGGCGACCTGCTGCCGGTCGAGCGCACCGCGCCCGGGCCGCTGTTCGCCGCCGAGTGGTCCGCCGAGCGCTGGGCCGACTGGCGAGCGGCCCGGGCGGCCGGCGACCACGGCGCCGACTTCCCCGCGGTGCTCCCGCCCCGGGCCGGGGACCAGGACGAGCACCCGACGTTCGAGGAGCGCGCCGCCCACGCCGGCCGGTGCGGCTGGGCCGAGGACGACCAGCGCATCGAGCCCGGCCTGATCGCGCTCGGCCTGCTGGTACGCGCCCCGGACGGGCGGCCCGCCTGCGCGCTCAGCGTCGTCAGCCACACCAGCCGGCACAGCGTCGCCTCGCTGCGCCGCGCGGTGCTGCCGCGCGCCCGCGCCACGGCCCGGGCCATGGAGCGGGCGCTCCGCGAGGCGCCGCACACCCCGGCCGCCCCGGCCGCCGGCCTCGCCGACTGGACGCACGCGTCCAAGCAGGAACTCGGCGCCGGGTTCGTCGAGTCCCTGGCCCGCGGGCTGACCGTCCTCACCGCCTTCGACCAGGGCCGGGACGAGTTGACGCTGGCCGCCATCGCGGGCGCCACCGGCCTCGCGCGCGCCACCGCCCGGCGCGCGCTGATCACCCTGGAACACCTGGGCTACGTCGCCTCGGAGGCCGGCCGGTTCCGCCCCACCCCCCGCGTGCTGGCCCTCGGCTACCCGCCGCTCTCGCGCACCACCCTCGCCGAGATCGCCGCGCCGCACCTGAAGACCCTCGTACGGCGCGTGCACGACTCGACGTCGCTGGCCGTCCTCGACGGCGACGACATCCGCTACACGGCCCGGGTCGCCACCGGCCGCGTGATGAGCGTGAACATCACCCTGGGCACCCGGTTCCCGGCGTACGCCACCTCCATGGGGCGCGTGCTGCTCGCCGACCTGCCGGCCGACGAGCGCCACGGCCACCTCGCCCGCGCCCGTCCCCGGGCCCTGACCCCGCACACCCTCACCGATCCGGCCGACCTGGCCGCGTGCCTGGAACAGGTGGCGCGCGTGGGGTACGCGCTGGTCAGCGAGGAGTTGGAGGAGGGGCTGCGCTCGCTGGCCGTGCCGGTGCGCGATCGGGCCGGCCGGGCGGTGGCCGCGGTCAACGTCGGCATGCACACCAGCCGTCGCACCCCGGACGCCTGCCTGGAGGAGGTCCTGCCCGCGCTGCGCGCGACGGCGCACGCCATCGAGGCCGACCTGCACGTCGCCGAGCGCTTCGTCCGCGTCCCCGCGCTGTGAGCCACCCCCGCCGCGCCACCGGCCGGGGGCGCGGCGTGCGGGCGGCCCCACCGAAGCGGCGCGCGGGCGGCCCCACCGGCATGGGACCGCCCGCGCTCGTTCGCACACCTTAGATCGGGTAGGTGGCCTCCTGCGCGCGCACCGTGATCCAGCGCGTCTCGGTGAACGCCGCAAGGCTGGCCGTGCCGCCGAACCGGACGCCGGTGCCGGAGGCGCCGACGCCGCCCATGGGGGCGAGCGCCTCGTCGTTGACCGTCTGGTCGTTGATGTGCACCAGACCGGCCGGGACGCGTTCGGCCACCTCCAACCCCCGCATCACGTCCCGGGTCAGGACGCTCAGCGCGAGCCCGTACGTGCTCGCCGTGGCCAGCGCCACCGCCTCGTCCACGTCGGAGAACGCGCGGATCGGGGCGACCGGGCCGAAGACCTCCTCGGTGTACGCGGGGGAGGCGTCGGTGACCTCGGTGAGGACCGTGGGCCGGTAGAACAGCTCCTCGTGGGTGCCGCCGGCGGCCAGCCGGGCGCCGCCCCGCACGCTCGCCGTCACCAGGGCGTGGATCTTGTCGCGCTGCGGGGCGTCGATGATCGGCCCGAGGGCCACCTCCTCCCGGGCCGGGTCGCCGACGGTGAGTTGCTCCGCCTTGTGCGCCAGGCGCTCGGCGTACTCGTCGGCGATCGAGGCGTGCACCAGGTGGCGCCCGGTGGTCATGCAGATCTGGCCCTGGTGGAAGTAGGAGCCGAAGGCGGCGGTGGACACCGCCCGCTCCAGGTCGGCGTCGGGCAGCACGATCATGGCGGAGTTGCCGCCCAGCTCCAGGTGCACCCGCTTGAGGTGCTCCGCCGCCGTCGCCCCGACCTTGCGGCCGGCCGCGGTCGAGCCGGTGAACGAGACGACCTGGGTGTGCGGGTCGACGACGAGTTGGTGGCCGGCGTCGGCGCCACCGGGCACCAGCGCCAACACGCCCTCGGGCAGCCCGGCCTCCTCGAAGACCCGCATCACCGCCACGCCGCCACACACCGCCGTGCGCGGGTCCGGCTTGAGGACCACGGCGTTTCCGAGGGCCAGTGCCGGCGCCACCGAGCGGGTGGCCAGCACCAGGGGTGCGTTGAACGGCGCGATGACGCCCACCACCCCGGCCGGCAGGCGCCGGGCCATGCTCAGCCGTGGCTCGGCCGAGGGCAGCAGCTCACCGAGCGGACGGGAGGCGAGCGCGGCCGCCTCGTAGCACTCCTGGGCCGCGAGGTTGGTCTCGAACGAGGCCTTTCCCGGTACGCAACCCGCCTCGCGGATCAGCCAGTGGTGGATCTCGTCGGCGTGCCGGGTGAACAGGTCGCCCGCCCGGCGCAGCACCGCGGCCCGCTCGGTGTAGGGCGTCCGGGCCCACTGGCGCTGGGCCGCGGCGGCGCGCTCACTCGCGCGCGCGACGTCCTCGGGGCTGGCGGAGCCGACGCGCTCCAGGGTTTCGCCGGTGGCCGGCTCGACGACGGAGGTCTGGCCGCCGGCGGCTGGGCTCCAGCCGCCGATGCCGACCTTGCCGGACCAGAGGGACGGGTCGAGAAGGGACATCACAGTCTCCAAGCTGAGCGGTCGAGTGCGGGGGTGGGACAGGTGGGCCTCACGGCTGGAAGGCCGTCTCGGCTTCGACGGCGACCTCCAGGACGAGCGGCTCCGTGCGCGTCTCGAACGTGGTGACCAGGGAGCCCAGCTCGCTGACCAACTCGTCGTAACGGGTGATCCGGCGAGCGGGGCAGCCCAGGGACTCGGCGAGCGAGCAGACGCTGACCTGGTCGAACGCGGGCCAGGGTGCCTTGCCACCATGCTTTTCGGCAAGCCTGTCCATCACCGCGTACCGGCCGTTGGCCAGCACGACGAAGACGGCGCCGACCTCGTAGTGCACGGCCGTCCACAGCGCCTGAATCTGGTAGAGCGAGGAGCCGTCGCCGACGACGGCCACCACCGGGCGCTTCGGCGCGGCCATCCGGATGCCGATGGCGGCGGGCAGCGCGAACCCCAGGCCCCCCATGGCGGCGCTGACGAAGTCGAGCGGCTGCCGGGCCGGCACCAGCGCGTGCAGCTCCGGGCGGCTCGACGGGGTCTCCTCGACCACCACCGCGTCGGCGGGCAGGCGCTCGGCGAGGGCGGAGAGCACGTGCGCGGCCCGCAGTGCCTCGTCCGGCCGCGGCGGCGCGGGCCGCTCGACCCGCGCGGGAATGGCCGGGGCCTGCGCGCGGGCCGGGACCCGCTCGGCAAGGGCCGCGCAGAACGCCGGCAGCGGGCCCAGGACCGCCAGTTCGACCGGCGCGCGGTGGGCCTCGTCGGTGTCGTCGGTCAGCAGCGCCAGCCGGGTTCCGGCCGGCGCCAACGGCCCCTCCATGTAGGCGTACTGGCGCAGCACCGGGGCGCCCACCGCGAGCACCAGGTCGTACGGCGCGAGGGTCTCCCGCAGCCGGGCGCGGTCGCCGGGCAGGTGGCCGGCGAACAGCCGGTGGTCCTGGGGGAAGCCGGCGCGCGCGCCGAAGGACTCCTGCCACACCGGGCAGTTCAGCCGCTCGGCCAGCGCGGTGAGCGCGGCCCAGCCCGCCTCGGTGTCGGCGGCGGACCCGGCGATCAACGCGGGGGAGCGCGCCTCCGCCAGCAGGTCGGCCAGGTGCGCCACCGCCTCCGGGTCGGCTCCGGTGGCCTGCCGGAGGGTGGCCGGCGCGGGCACCGGGAGGTCCTCGGCCGGCTCGGCCCAGTCGTTCATGGGCACGATCACCAGGGCCGGACCGCGCCGGGTGGTCGCGGCGTGCGCGGCCCGGCCGATGGCGCCCGGCACGTCCTGGGCCCGGATCGGGGTCTCCACGCGCACCGGATACTCGCCGCACAGCCCCGCCAGGTTGCCGGCGAGAAAGGGTTCCTGGGCCAGGTGGCGGCGGTCCTGCTGGCCTACCAGCACCACCAGAGGCGCGCGGTTGACCCGCGCGGTGGCCAGGGCCCCCACGGCGTTGCCGAGCCCGGCGGTGGTGTGCAGCAGGACCAGCGCGGGCCGCTCGCGCGCGATCGCCCAGCCGGTGGCGGCGCCGACCACCGAGCCCTCGTGGAGGGCGAGGACGAACGCGAGGTCGTCGGGGAGGTCGGCGAGCAGGGCCACCTCGGTCGAGCCCGGGTTGGCGAAGAGGGTCGTCAGGCCGTGCTGACGCATGACGTCGAAGGCGGCGTCGCGGACGGTGCGCATCGTGAGGGTTCCTTCGTTCTGTGAGGGTGGTTCGCGGGCGTCGCCCGCCGGTGCCCGGCGCCGGGTTGTCGCTCGCGGAGGCGGGGCGTTTCGGGCGGGGCGAGGCGGGCGGCCCGGCGGGGGAGCGGGGTTACGGGGGTGTGGGGCGCCGGGAGCGGACGCCGACCAGCAGGCAGAACCCGACGGCGACGATCGCCGCGTCGAGCCACACGGCCGCGGTCCAACTCCCGGTGGAGTCACGCAGCACGCCGCCCACGGCCGGCGAGAGCACGGCGCCCGTCTCGCCGATGAGGTTCTGCATGCCGAAGGCGGAGCCGCGCAGCTCCGGCGGCGCCAGGTCGGCGGTGAGCGCGTGGCCCACCGGTTGCAGGGCGTTGAAGAACAGGCTGGCGAAGAAGAGCAGCACGCCCATCACCCACAGCGAGGGCCGGTCGGTCGCGCTGAGGTACCAGGCGAACGCGACGGTGAGCAGCGCTTGGACGCCGGTGAACGTGAGCATGATCGACTTCCGGCTCCAGCCGCGCCGCACGCCGTGGTCCGAGAGCCAGCCGCCCGCGGGGAAGCCGAGGATGCCGGCGCCCGCGTTGAACCCCGCGGTGAGCGCGGCGCTCGCGAACGAGGAGTGCGCGGCGCCCGCGACGATCGACACGGACCAGAAGCTGAAGAACCACAGGTTCCACAGGATCGCGATGTTGGCGAGGTAGATGAGGAACAGGTCGCGGTCCCTGAGTACCGGGCCGAGTTCCGCGCCCTTGCGGGTCAGTGCGAACAGGACGAGTCCGGCGGCGAGTACGACCTCAAGCAGCGCGATCCACAGGTCCGACAGGCCGGAGCGGTCGCCGATCAGGTAGACGGCCATGATCAGCACCAGGGACACCGACGCGTACGCGCCCAGGTGCGCGGTCGCCCGGCACACGGTGCGCCACTGGAGGTGGGCACGGAAGTACCAGGTGGTGGCGATGCCGACGAGCAGTGTCGCGACCCCGAGGATCCAGAAGGCCATCCGCCAGGCGTCGACGTCGGGCAGGAACACCTTGCCCACGTCGATGAAGTGCGGAGTGCCGACGATGGCGATGGTGATGCCGAAGGCGAGCCCGGTGATGACCACGCCCATGCCCAGGCTGCGGTCCCGCTCCGGCGTCGCGGCGGTGATCAGGGTGCGGTCGTTGGAGTAGAACGCGCCCTCGCCGAGCCCGGTCACCACGCGCACGACGATGAACGCGATCAGCCCGCCGAGGAAGCCGGTCAGGATGGTGGCGACGCCGGCCCACAGCAGGCTCACCACGATCAGCGTGCGGTGTCCGTAGCGGTCGCCGAGGTAGCCGCCGGGGAACTGGGTGAGCATGTAACCCGCGAAGAAGAGACCGCCGATGAGCCCGCCCAGGGCGTGCGGGTTGTCCGCCTCGGCGAGGAAGCCCACACCGTTGTCGATCATCCAGGAGACCACGGGCCCGGTGACGGCGCGGTCGGCCGCGCTGACGGTCCAACCCAGCAGCAACAGGAACCACAGGGTGTGCCAGGGCCGCAGCCGCCCCCGCGTCACCTCCGTATCCGGCTCGGCCCCCGCACCCACCACCGGGCCCGGGGCCTCGTCCGGTACAGCCTTCATGGGATCTCCTTGGCTCAAGGGGCGGGCCACGGCCGCGTGCGCGATGCTCGGGGCGCTCGGGCCCGGCCGTGCCGCCCCGCGCGTACGGTGCTCGCCGAAGCGCCGTGGGGCTCGTGCCCCGCGGTCCGTTCCGTACGGCGGTACGCGCGCCCACCGTGACCTCGGCCGCCTCCGCGGGGCCAGGAGCCTCAATGTAGGCAAGTGATCTGTAGAGCGGAATGGTTGAAGGCATGTGTTCTGCTATGCGGAATCTCTGGTTTCCGTGGGGCGGACGGTCGGCCTCCGCGGTGTGGTGCACGCGGGCCACGCGGTCACCTGTCGGCGGACTCGCGCGCGAAGACGATCTCCCCGTCGAGGACGGTCAGGTCGATGGGCAGGTCGACGATGTCGTGCGGGTCGGTGGCGCGCAGGTCGCCGCCCACGACGCACAGGTCGGCGACCTTGCCCGGCTCGATCGTGCCCTTCCACTCCTCGGCGAAGTCCTGCCTGGCCGGGTTGACGGTGTAGGCGCGTAGCGCCGTCTCCAGCGAGACCCGCTGGTCGGGGCCGCTCACCCGGCCGGTGGCCTTGGACTCGCGGAGCAGCATCGCGGCGACGCCCTGCCGCCAGTTGGGCATCGTGATCGGCGCGTCGGAGCCCACGCACACGGCGATCCCCGCCTCGGCCGCCGAGCGCACCGGCCACTGGTAGTCCGACCGCTCGCGGCCGACGACGTCGTCCATCAGGTCCGCGATGGTCCACTTGATGGCGGGGTTCATGTTGATGCCGTAGCCGTGCGCGGCGAGCTTGGCCAGGCTCCCGGGCGAGGCGAAGTCGCCGTGGATGACGTAGTGCCGCGCGTCCGGGCGCGGATGCGCCCGCTGGGCGGCCACGAAGGCGTCGACCACGGCGTCGATCGCCCGGTCGCCGGTGACGTGCACCCCCAGTTGGTACCCGGCCGTGTGCGCCACCCGGATCATCTCGGCGAGTTCGGCCTGCTTGAGGCCGGCGTCGGCGCCGTGTACGCACAGCGCCCCGTGGCCACCCCCCGGGTAGGGCTCGTGCATCCAGGCCGTCTCGTTCGGCGGCACCCCGTCGGCGAACACCTTGACCCCGATGGCGGCCAGCCGCCGCTCGTCCACGTCCTGTGGCAGCGCGAGCCCGCGCAGGCCGGCGGTCACGTCGGCCGCCGAGCCGCCCATGGGCGCGGGCAGCAACAACACCCGTACCCGCGCGGCCAGTTGGCCGGCCCGGGCCAGCTCCACGTAGGCGTGCAGGGTGCCGGTGTCGAGTCCGCCGCCGAGGATCTCGGCGCCGCCAGGCCCGAGGCCGGGCTCCGTGAAGCTGGTGATGCCCTCGGCGTGCAGCGCCGCGACGGCCGACCGGATCGCCTCCTTGCGCTGGGCCACCGTCGCGGGTGGCACCAGCCGCTGTACGAGCGCCTGCGCTGTTTCCTTCAGGATGCCGGTGGGCTCCCCCACGGCGTCGGTCTCGATCACCCCGCCCGAGGGTGACCGGGTCTCGCGGGCGATCCCGGCGAGTTCGAGCGCCGCTGAGTTCACCCAGACCATGTGGCCGGAGAAGTCGGTCAGGCAGACAGGGTGCTCGGGGGCGGCCTCGTCCAGGTCGCTCCGGTGCGGTCGGCGGGCCTGGTCGGCCAGGCACTCCGCCAGGTAGCCGACGTCCCAGCCGAGGCCGGTGATCCACTCGCCGCGGGGGGTGCGGGCCGCGGCCTCCCGGACCGCCCCGGTGACGTCGTGGATCGAGCGCACGGTGGGGTGGCCCACGTCCAGCGCGAACGGCGGCCTGGTCAGCGCCCACGCCGCGGCGTGCAGATGGGAGTCGTTGATACCCGGCAGCACGGTCCGGCCGGCCAGGTCGATGACCCGCGTGCCGGGCCCGGCGAGCGCGGTGATCTCCGCGTCGGTGCCGACGGCGACGACGCGATCGGCCGTGACGGCGACCGCCTGGGCGACGGTGAACGCGTCGTCCATGGTCAGCACGGAGCCGCCGGTCAGGATGAGGTCCGCTGTCTCCGGCATCGATGGCCTTTCTGGCTGGTGGTCGGTGGGGTGGGGTTCGCGGGGGGGAGTGTGCGAGGGCGGGCCGGCGTATCTCGTTTGAGGCCAAACCTTATGTTTCGGCGTGCGGGCCCGACAAGGGCTCCGTGGTGGGGTGCGGTCGCCGCCCGTGCCAGGGCGCCGGAGCGACGCCGCGCCTCAGCGGTCGAGCACGCGGCGTAGCCAGGACAGGCGGGTGGCCAGCGCGGCCCGTGTCACCTCGTGGTCCGGGGCGAAGACGTCGAAGCCGTGGAAAGCGCCCTGCCAGATGTGCAGCTCCGCCTGGCCGCCCGCCGCCCAGATCCGGGACGCGTACGCCACGTCCTCGTCCCGGAACAGCTCGGCGCTGCCGGCCTCGACGAAGGCCGGCGGCAGGTTCGACAGGTCGCGGGCCCGGGCCGGGGCGGCGTAGGGCGACACCCGCGCCGCCGTGCCGCCCGTCCGGTCGCCGAGCAGGGCCCGCCACCCCAGCAGGTTCATCGACCGCTGCCAGGTGCCGCTGCCGTCGTACTGGTGGCTGGAGACCGTCGTGTTGCGGTCGTCGAGCATCGGGCACAGCAGCAACTGCCCCGCCAGGGGCGGCCCGCCGCGGTCCCGGGCGAGCAGCGCGACCCCGGCCGCCAGGCCGCCGCCGGCGCTGCCGCCCATGACGACGACGCGGCCCGGGTCGACGCCCAGCTCCGCGGCGCCGCGCGCCATCCACACCAGGCCCGCGTAGCAGTCCTCCACCGGCGCTGGGTCCGGGTGCTCCGGCGCGAGCCGGTACTCGACGCTGACGGCGACCGCCCCCAACTCCTCCACCAGGTCGGCCAGGCGGGCCGCGTCCTGGTGGCGATGGCCGCTGATCATGCCGCCGCCGTGCATGTTGTACAGGCCCGGGGCCGGCACCACCTGGCGGCGCGGGCGCAGCACGGTGACGGCGAGGTCGGGCGCGCCGCCGGGGCCGGGAACCGTCAGCTCCTCGGCGTCGATGTCCCGGTCGCCGATGACCTCGGCGATCGGCGGCGTGGGGAAGGCCGTCGCGGCCTCGCGCAGCTTCGGAACGTCCGCCAGGGACAACTCCGGGCCAGCGGGACGGGGCAGCGCGTCGAGCACCGCGCTCAGCGTGGGGTCGAAGGGGACGGGGAAAACGCGCATGGTGCTCCCTCACGGGTGGTCGGTTGGGTGGCGAGGGTGGCCAGTCACCGAGGCTTGGCGAACGCGAGGGCGCGCGCCGGGTTCTCGACCATGATCGTGTGCAGCGTGTGCTCGCTGACGCCCAGCCGGCGCAGGGCGGGCAGGAAGTGGCGTGGGATGTAGTCGTAACCCTGCCCGCCGTACCGCTTGAGCTGGATCTTCTGGCACACGTCGTGGCCGAGCAGGAGTTGGCGCGCGAACCCGCGCTCGACGAGTTCGGCGATGCCCCGGGCCACCTTGTGGTCGCTGGTCAGGACGAGGTGCCCCCACGGGCTGCCGGGTGAGGCGAGGAAGTCGAACTCCACGAACACGCCGCGCGCCAACACGCGTTCGCCCAGCGACGGGTTGGTGATGACCTCCATGGCGTGGCCCAGGATGACGTTGGACGCGGCCACACCCTCCTCGGCGAGGATGTCGAGCACCCGGAGCTTGTCCTCGCCGACGCCGCCGACGTGAAAGGTGACCGGCGCCCCAGTCACCCTGCTCGCCCGGCCGCTCGCGCGCACGCTCTTGAGTTCGTTCTCCGTCAACGGCGCGCTCTCCGCGCCCACTTCGCCGATGACGCCCGAGCGGATGCCGGTGTCGCCGACCCCGACGACGATGTCGCGCACGATGGTGTCGGCCAACGCGTCGACACCGCGCTCGGCCATGTCCGCCGGGTGGAAGGTGGGGGTGTACCAGCCGCCCCCCATGACGATGTGCAGCCCGCTGGCCCGGGACAGCCGCAGCAGCGACTCGGGGTCCCGGCCCAACCCCATGGGGGAGACCTCGACCACCGTGCCGCCCCCGGCGTGGGCGAAGGCGCTCACCTCCGCCAGCATCTCGTCGAAGTCGGCCAACCGGTCGTTGTCGGCGTTGGGGTGGCCGTGCCGGGTGCGGGCCAGGTTGGCGAGGGTGAGCGGCTCGGCGGCCTCGGACGAGTCCTCGCCGGGTCGGTGGAAGCCGGGCGGCCGTCGCAGGTCCACGAAGATGTGCTCGTGCATCAGCGTCTGGCCGAGGACCGACGGGTCCACGGGCCCCGCGACGGTGAGCACCTTGCCGGCGATGTCCGGGATCTCGAACGGGTAGCGGCTCACGACGCGGCCCTCCGGTGGGTGAGGGTGAGCAGGCGCCGGGGGTTGTCCACGGTGAGCGTGGTGACGAGCGCGTCGTCGGCGCCGAGCATTCTCAGGTACGGCACGAACTGCGTCAGGACGAAGCCGTAACCGCCCCCGCCGTAGGCGAGCAACTGCGCCTTGGTGCTCACGTCCTGGGAGAGCAGGACGCGCTCGGCGTGACCTCGCCGGGCGAGTTCGAGCACGGCCGCGGCGACGTCCTGGTCGTCACTGACGCTGTGCACCGACGGCAGCCGGCCGAGCTGGTCGAACTGCGCGAACACCCCGCGTTCCAGCAGGGGTTCGAGGTCGTCCGGGCGCGGCGCGAGCCCGTCGCAGCGTCCGACGGCGACCCGCGCGAGGTCCGCGCCCTCGGCCGCGAGCACGTCGAGCACCCGTTGCTGGGTGGTGGCGTCGGCGGAGCGGCTGAGCGAGATCGCGGCGCCCGTGGCCGCCGACGCCCGTGCCGCCGCGACCAGGACGGCGCGCTCGGCGGGGGCGGTGGGGTCGAGCGCGGCCAGGTGACCGATGACGCCCGCCCGGACCCCGCGCACCCCCTCGGTGAGATCACAGACGATCTCCTCGGTCAGGCGCTCGGCGCTCAGGTCGGCCGGTCCCGCGGGCCACGCCGGGTGGTAGCGGCCCGAGCCCATGACCAGGTGCAGGCCGCTCGCCTCGGCGATGCGGCGCAGCGCCGCCGGCCGCCGCCCCAGGCCCGGCGCCGTGGCGTCCACCAGGGTGCCGCCGCCGGCGCGCCGCAGCGCGGCGGCCTCCGCCGTGGCCAACTCCTCGTCGTCGAGCCGCCAGTTGTCCCGGTTGGCGGCGCCCAGGCCGACGTCGCCGAGCAACTCCATCGTCAGCGGCGCCTGGTAGGGCTGCCAGCTCGCGGCCGTGGGACGGGAGCGCCCGACGGCCGCCCAGGACTCCGCCGTGTCGTGCGGCGTGGCGTAGTCGCTCAGAAGGTGTTCGTGGGGGAGGACCGCGCCGAGCGCGGCCGGCGAGACCTCGCCGGTGACGGTGACGACGGTGCCCCCGGATTCCCGCGCGGCCTCGGCCGCGCCGACCGCACCCGCAGTCGAGTCGGTGGTGGACATGCGACTCAACCTAACAGGTGAGATACCTGATCGTATACGATCGCGCGCCAGGGATTCCGGACGACTGAGCACGGTGAGAAGGGGCGACCGGGCGTGGACGCGGTCAGTAGACGATCGACACGATCTGGCAGACCGCTTCGGCCAGCTCGCGGTCGCCCTCGACATCGGCCCGGGCCAGGGCGGCCTCGGGTTGGATGTCACGGACGCACAGGCGCCAGGCGGTGTCCGCGTCCAGGCGTACGACCGAGGCGGGGCGTCCCGCGTCCGGCTCGGCGAGCGACCAGCGCGGGCCGGTGGCCGTAGCGGTCCAGGTGCCCCCGGCGGGGCCGTTGACCCGCACCCGGACCTGCGTGCCCACCGGGGCCGCGACCTCGCGCAGGGTGTGCGGCAGGGCCCGTAGGAAGGTGTCCAGGACCACGGCGAGCGAGGCGGGGTCGGGGTCCACGGCCTGGCCGACGGCGCGGCGGATCTGCTGGCGGTGGGTCCAGAACTCGGTGAGGTCGCGGGCGCTGTCCAGCCACGTCGGGGCCGGGTCCACGCCGGCCCAGGACACGCCGAGCGACGGTGCGTGCGGGTCGCTGGTGGCGAAGAGGCGCACGATCTGCGGGCCGATCAGGTCGAGGGTGTCGGTGAGCGCTGCGGGGCTCACCCGCGAGAAGGCGGTCACCCACTCCCGGTTGACGCGGTGGATGAAGGTCTCCAACGTCTCGCCCGGCGCGGGGGCGGGCCCCTCCCGGTGGCCGTCGCGGTCGCGGGCGAGGCGCCCGTAGAAGTCACCCAGGACGTGCGCGGCGAGATCGCGCACGGTCCACCCCGGCACCGCCTCCCGGTCCCAGTCGGCGGGCGCGAGCCCGCGCAACGTGGCCATCAGCGCGGCCTGTTCCGGGGCGAACAGCGGGCGGGCGTCGATCGGGTCGCCGAGCCAGGAGAGGCCGGGCACGTCGTGGGGCTGCGAGTCCATGGCGCAAGCCTGCCAAGCCAACGTCTTGCCCACTACCGGTTATCCGCCCCCGGGCGAGCGCGCGCCCCCGGGCCCGGCAGGGCGCCGTAGGGTCCTGCCGGGCCGGGGCGCGTCTCAGGGCGCGGTCTGTGCCTGGCGCAGCGCGTCGGCCGTGGCGATCTTGTGGGCGCAGGCGACTCGCTCGATCTCCTCGGGCCGCGCGCCCGCCTCGATCAGCTCCAGCATCCGCTCGTGCTCCGCGACGGAGCGCCGGGCCCGCCCGGGGACGTAGCTGAAGGTCGAGCGACGCATGTGGTCAAGGCGGGCCCACTCGGCCTCCAGCAGGGCGACCAGGTGCGCGTCGGGACAGTGCGCGTAGAGGGAGAAGTGGAACTCCCGGTTGAGCGCGGTGAAGGCGGTGGGGTCGAAGTCCTCCAACGCCTTGGTCATACGGGCGTTGACCTGCCGGGACCGCTCCACGTCCGGGGCCGACATGTGGGCGGCGGAGATCGCGGTGGCGTACCCCTCCAGGCGGGCCAGGACCTGGAGCGAGTGCTCGACCTGCGTGGCGTCGAAGACCGCCACCCGGGCGCCGATGTTGCGCACGACCTCCACCAGCCCGTCGGACTGGAGCCTGCGCAACGCCTCGCGCAGCGGGATCGTGCTGACCCCGGCCTCCCGCGCGAGCTGGCTGAGGACCAGCCGGTAGCCGGGCCCGTAGGTGCCGTCGAGGATGCGCGAGCGCAGCAGGTCGTAGCTCAGCTCGGCCTTCGACCCCGTACCGCCCGACCGCTTCTCCGTCGTACTCATGGCTGCTTCCCTACCCCGGGCCGGTCGGTCGCACCGCGACCCCGGCTGTCCACTCCCACGTTCACCCCGCGAGCACTTCCAGGACTGTACGGCGGAACGCGTCCCCGGCGAGAACCCCCTGGTGGTCGCCCGGGACCGAGACCAGTCGCGCCCCGTCCACCGACCGGGCGACCTGCTCTATGCCACGGGTCATCACGTCGTCCGTCCCGGCGACGAAGACCGGTGGCGTGGCGCCGGCCCAGGACCGGGGAGCGAAGGGCGTGGCGCGCAGCCCTTCCACGCAGCGGGCCAGGCCGGTGGCCCGGGGCCCGTGGGCGCGCACCATGCCGGCGATCATCGCGGTGAACGGGTCGGCGGGCTCGATGCCGTCGGCGACCGCGCGGCGCAGCGCCGTCACGTCCACCGCCGCGAACGGCTCGGCGGGGCTCAGCCCGCCGAGCACCGCCCGGCCCAGCCGGCCGGGCGCCGCCGAGGGCAACTCCCAGGCGAGCCGGGCGCCCAGTGAGTACCCGACCACGTCGAACGCCTCCGCGCCCGCCTCGTCCACCACGGTGACCAGGTCGGCGACCAGGGCCGGCACGGCGACCTCGGCGACGGTCGCGGGGGCCGGGCTCTCCCCGTGGCCGCGCAGGTCGGGCGCGATCACCACGCGCCCGGCCGCGGTCAGCGCCCGGGCGATGCCGGTGTCGATCCAGTCCCGGCCGCTGTCCGAGCCGAAGCCGTGCACGAGGAGCACGGGCGGCTGACCGGCGGTCTGGGCGGGGGCGAACGTTCGGACCGTCAGACCGGTTCGACTCTGCATCGGTCGCACATCCTCACTTCGGGTGTCGGCGGTGAACTTCGATCCTGTACGCGAACCAGTGGTCCGCTGGCGCGCGGCCGGGCGGGTCGCGCCCTCGCCGCTGGCGGTGCGCACCATCTTCCCAGACCCGCCATGCATGATATCGTATACGATTATTCCACCGTGGTACCTGCCCGGTCGTCTCAGCAAGGCCGCCGCGGTCCGTGCCGGGCCTCCTCGCCACCGCCCGCGCGGACAGCCGCCCCTCCTCCTCGACCAGCGCCTCGCGCCGCACACGCCCAGGAGAACTCCCATGCCGCATCCGCTGGGAACCCAGCCCTCGAAGATCATCGCCGTCCACCTCAACTACCCCTGCCGGGCCAGGGAACGCGGACGCGTCCCCGACCAGCCGTCCTACTTCCTCAAGCCCCCCTCCTCGCTGGCCGGCACGGGCGACGCCATCGCGCGGCCCAGCGGCTGTGAACTGATGTCCTTCGAGGGCGAGATCGCCCTGGTCATCGGCCGCCGCGCGCACCGCGTCAGCCCGGAGCTGGGGTGGAGCCACGTCGCCTGGGTGACGGCGGCCAACGACGCCGGCGCGTACGACCTGCGCTACGCCGACCGCGGCTCCAACCTCCGCTCCAAGGGCGCCGACGGCTTCACCCCCATCGGCCCCCGGCTCCTGGACGCCACCGCGCTCGACCCCGCCGCCCTGCGACTGCGCACCTGGGTGGGCGGCGAACTGGTGCAGGACGCCGACACCGCGACCCTGCTCTTCCCGTTCGGCACCCTGATAGCCGACCTGTCGCGGCTGGTCACCCTGGAGCCCGGGGACGTGATCCTCACCGGCACCCCGGCCGGCGCCTCCGTGGTATCGCCCGGCGACACCGTCGAGGTCGAGGTCAGCGCCCCGGACCAGGGACTGACCAGCGGCCGGTTGCGCAACCAGGTCACCGACGCGGAACACCCGTTGGCGGAATGGGGCGCCATGCCGCGCGTGGACGCCGCGCTGCGGGCCGACGCCTGGGGCCCGGCCCACCGTGAGGAGGCCACTCTCGACAAGGCGATCGCCGACGCGCTGCGCGGCCTGGCCACCGCCACCCTCAGCTCCCAGTTGCGCAAGCGCGGCTTCCAGCACATGACGATCGACGGACTGCGCGCCACCAAGCCGGGCGGCAAGCTCGTCGGCACCGCACACACCCTGCGCTACCTGCCGCTGCGCGAGGACCTGTTCGCGCGGTACGGCAACGGCATGAACGCGCAGAAACGCGCCGTCGAGGAACTGCGCCCGGGCCAGGTGCTGGTGATGGACGCGCGCCGCGACCCCACCTCCGGCACCATCGGCGACATCCTGGCGCTGCGGGCCCAGGTGCGCGGCGCGGCCGGCATCGTCACCGACGGCGGCCTGCGCGACAGCGCCGCGGTGGCCGACCTGGACCTTCCCACGTACTACGCCGCCGAGCACCCCGCCGTCCTCGGGCGCCGGCACGTCCCCTGGGACACCGGCGTGCCCATCGCCTGCGGCGGGGCGCTCGTACAGCCCGGCGACATCCTCGTCGGCGACGCCGACGGCGTCGTCGTCGTCCCGCCCGACCTGGCCGGCGAACTCGTCGCCGACAGCGTCGAACAGGAAGCGCGGGAGCGGTTCATCGCCGAGCGGGTGGCGGCGGGCGAGGCCATCGAGGGCCTGTACCCGCTCGGCCCCACCTGGCAGGCGGCCTACCAGCAGTGGCGCGACACCCGACCGTGAAACCGCCCGCACCCACCCACCCACGGAGCACCCCATGAAGTTCCGCACCGACCCCGCCACCATCCGCGGGTCCATCGCCCCCCTGGTCACGCCGTTCACCGCGGACGGCGCGGTGGACCACGACAGCCTGCGGGGCCTGGTCCGCTGGCAGTTGGAGTCCGGCTCACACGGCATCTCGCTGGGCGGTTCGACCGGCGAACCCTCCGCGCAGAGCGCCGCCGAGCGCATCGCCGCCATGCGCACCGCCGCCGCCGAGATCGGCGACCGGGTGCCGTTCCTGCCCGGCACCGGCTCGCACAAGCTGGACGAGACGCTGGAGATCACCGCGGCGGCCAGGGAACTGGGCGCCGACGCCGCCCTGGTCATCACCCCGTACTACGCGCGCCCCACCCAGGAGGCGCTGTACCAGTGGTACGCCACCGTGGCCCGCGAGTTCCCCGACCTGCCGCTGGTCGCCTACAACGTGCCCTCGCGCACCGCCGTGGACATCGCGCCGGACACGGTGCGGCGGCTGTTCACCGACTTCGACAACTTCGTCGGCGTCAAGGAGACCACCAAGGACTTCGAGCACTTCTCCCGCGTCCTGCACGCCTGCGGCCGCGAACTGCTCGTGTGGTCCGGCATCGAGTTGCTGTGCCTGCCGCTGCTCGCGCTCGGCGGGGCCGGCTTCGTCTCCGCCGTCGCCAACCTGGCGCCCACCGCCGTGGCCCGGATGTACGAGCTGTGGGAGGCCGGCGACCACGAGGCCGCGCGGGAGCTGCACTACCGCCTGCACCCCCTGGTCGACCTGCTGTTCGTCGAGACCAACCCGGCCCCGGCCAAGTGGGTACTGGAGCAGCAGGGCCGCATCGCCTCACACCACGTACGTCCCCCGCTCACCCCGCCCACCGAGGGCGGCCTCGCCCGCATCCGCGCCCTGCTCGCCGAGGGCGGCGACCTCACCCAGCAGCTCTGACCCTCCGCTACGGGAAGAGACACCCATGTCCACGAACACCACCCCGAGCCGCCCGGCCGACCTGCCCACCCGGATCCGCCACTGGATCGGCGGCGAACTCACCGACAGCGCCGACGGCCGCACGTTCCCCGTCAGCGACCCCGTCTCCAACGCCCCCTACGCCACCGCCGCGGCCGGCGCCAGCGACGACGTGGACCGCGCCGTCGCCGCCGCCTCGGCCGCCTTCCCCGCCTGGTCGAAGCTGGGCAACCGGGAGCGCGCCCGCCTCCTGTACCGGATCGCCGACGGCGTCGAGGCGCGCGAGGAGCGCCTCGCCGCCTTCGAGACCTTCGACTCCGGGCTGCCCATCACCCAGGCCCGCGGCCAGGCCCGGCGGGCGGCGGAGAACTTCCGCTACTTCGCCGACGTCATCGTCGCCATCGGCGAGGAGGCGTTCCGGGCCGGTGACCAGCAGATCAACTACGTCGTGCGCACCCCCGTCGGCGTCGCCGGCCTGATCACCCCCTGGAACACCCCGTTCATGCTGGAGAGCTGGAAGCTGGCCCCGGCGCTGGCCTCCGGCTGCACCCTGGTCCTCAAGCCCGCCGAGTGGACCCCGCTGTCCGCGAGCCTGTGGCCGGAGATCCTGGACGAGGCCGGCGTGCCCTCCGGCGTGGTCAACATCGTGCACGGCATCGGCGAGGAGGCCGGCCAGGCGCTGGTGGACCACCCCGGGGTCCCGCTGATCTCCTTCACCGGCTCAACCGACACCGGCCGGCACATCGTCCGCAGCTCCGCGACGCACCTGAAGACCACGTCGATGGAGCTGGGCGGCAAGTCCCCGGTCGTCCTCTTCGCCGACGCCGACCTGGACGCGGCGCTGGACTCGGTCGTCTTCGGCGTCTTCTCGCTCAACGGGGAGCGCTGCACCGCCGGCTCCCGCGTCCTGGTGGAGCGCCCGATCTACGAGGAGTTCACCCGCCGGCTGGCCGAGCGCGCCGAGCGCGTGAAGGTCGGCCTCCCGGCGGACCCGGCCACCGAGGTCGGCGCCCTGGTCCACGCCGAGCACTACGCGCGCGTCCTCGGCTACGTCGAGATCGGGCAGCAGGAGGCGAAGCTGGTGGCCGGCGGCGGACGCCCCGCGCACCTGCCGGAGGGCAACTACCTCCAGCCCACCGTCTTCGCCGACGTCCCGCGCGACGCCCGCATCTTCCAGGAGGAGATCTTCGGCCCGGTCGTGGCCGTGGCCCCCTTCGACGACGAGGCCGAGGCCGTGGAGCTGGCCAACGCCACCGAGTACGGGCTCGCCGCCTACGTGTGGACCTCCGACCTCAAGCGCGGGCACCGCGTCGCCCACGCCGTCGAGTCCGGCATGGTGTGGATCAACTCCCACAACGTCCGTGACCTGCGCACTCCCTTCGGCGGGGTCAAGTCATCCGGCCTTGGCCGCGAGGGCGGTGCGCATAGTATCGACTTCTACACCGAGTCGAAGATCGTGCACGTCATGCTCGACCAGGCCCACACCCCCCGCTTCGGCGCGTGACCGTCAAGGAGCGACCTGCCATGACCCTCACACCTCCTGACGTCGTCCGCTCCGCGTACGCCCAGCTCGCCGTCACCGACCTGGCCAGGGCCCGCTGGTTCTGGGTCGACATGCTCGGCTTCCACTCCCAGTACGAGGACGAGTCCCTGCTGTGCCTGCGCGGCACCGACGAACTCACCCACCACTCCCTGGTGCTGCGCAAGGGTGAGACGGCGGCCCTGGACCACATCTCCTACCGGGTGCGCACCAGCGAGGACGTCGACCGCGCCGAGGCGTACTTCACCGCGCTCGGCCGGCCCGTGCGTCGCGTGCCCAAGGGAGCGGGCACGCCGGGGGTCGGCGACGCCGTGCGCGTCATCGACCCGCTCGGCTTCCCGGTGGAGTTCTTCCACGACATCGAGCGCGCCGAGCGCCTCATCCAGCGCTACGACCTGCGCCGCGGCGCCGAGATAGCCCGCCTGGACCACTTCAACATCTGCACCCCCGACATCCCCGCCGCCTACGCCCACTACGAGGCGCTCGGCTTCGGCTGCTCGGAGACGATCGAGGGCGACGAGCACGAGCTGTACGCGGCCTGGATGTACCGCAAGCAGACCGTCCACGACGTGGCCTTCACCGGGGGCGCCGGCCCGCGCCTGCACCACGTGGGCGTGGCCACCCACGAGTCGCACCAGGTGCTGCGCACCGCCGACCTCTTCGGCTCGCTGCGCCAGGAGCACCACATCGAGCGGGGTCCGGGCCGGCACGGCGTCTCCAACGCCTTCTACCTCTACCTGCGCGACCCGGACGGCCACCGGGTGGAGATCTACACCTCCGACTACTACACCGGCGACCCGGACCACGAGACCTACCGGTGGAACGTCCGCGACGACCGCCGCCGGGACTTCTGGGGCAACGCGGTGATCGAGTCCTGGTACAAGGAGGCGTCCCCGGTCCTCGACCTGGACGGCCGCCCGGTGCCCGTCACCGAGTCCGTCCTGGACGAGTCCGCCGTCCAGGTCGGCGCCGACGGCCTCGGGATCGTCGAGCCGGCCCCGCAGGACGACTGACGAGCACCGGCTGACCCACCACCGGGTGACGGCTTCGGCCGTCACCCGGTTTCGTCCGTTCCCCGTCGACGGAGCGCCTCCCGGTCCGGTCCGGGTAGCGGCCGGTCGCCGCCCAGGGCCCGGGCCGCGACACACGAGAGCCGCCGCCGGCGAGGTGCTGGCGGCGGCTCTGGCACGTACGAGGGGGCGTACGCGGGGGTGAATCAGCGCGAGGCGATCAGCGCGGGGTGCTCAGCGCAGGGCGCCGTGGGCCGCCCCGGCGTCGTCGGCCCGGTGCTCGCCGGTGGCGGGGGCCTCCTGGGAGCGCCGCAGGCGGGGGCGGACCGTGGCCCACACCAGGACGCAGGCGAGGGTGGTGGCGACGGCCATGGTGCAGGCCATGGTCAGCTCCGGATCGCCGCCGAGCGCGACGAGCGGGGCGACGACCGGACCGACGGCGAAGCTCGACATGCCGAGCAGGGCCGCCGCGGTCCCGGCCCGCTCCCCGTGGCCCGTGAGCGCGAGGGTCGAACTGTTCGGGCTGATCACGCCGTAGCAGAACAACACCAGCGCGAGGACGACGAGCAGCGGGCCGAGGCCGAGCCCGAGGAGGACCGTGCCGAGCAGGGCCAGGGCGGCGACCGCCGTCGCCGTCGTGCCCAGCACGTACATGCGCGCGGGGCCGGCCCGGCGTACGACGGCGCGGTTGGACAGCGACCCGAACACCGCGACGATCGCGTTCATCGCGAAGACCAGGCCGAACGCCTGCGGGCTGAGGTGGAAGCCGTCCTGCAGGACGAAGCTGATGGACGCCAGGTAGGTGAAGAACGCCGTACCGGTGCACGCCCCCACCAGCAGGTAGCAGACGAACAGCCGGTCGCGCAGGACCACGCCGAAGCGGCGGCCCGTCTCGGCGAACCCGCCCGCGTGCCGCAGCGTGGGCGGCAGGGTCTCGGGCAGCAGCGTGGCCGAGATGACCAGCAGGGCCACGCCCACGCCGGCCAGCACCACGAACAGGCCCCGCCAGTCGAGGAAGGCCGCGAGCTGTCCGCCGGCCACCGGGGCCAGGATCGGGGCCAGCGCCCCGACCAGGCCGAGCAGGCTGAGCAGCCGCGCCAGCTCGGCGCCGGAGGCGATGTCCCGGGCCGCGGCGAGCGCGATGACGACGCCGGCCGACCCGGCGACGCCCTGCAGGAACCGCAGGACGAGCAGGATCTCGATGGTCGGCGCGAACGCGCACAGCAGCGAGAACACCGTGAACAGCGCGACGCCCCACAGCAGGGGCCGCCGCCTGCCGAACCGGTCGCTGAGCGGGCCCGTCACGAGCTGCCCGAGCGCCAGCCCGAGCATGCACACCGACATGGACGCCTGGGCGAGGCTGTCGCTGGTGTCCAGGTCCCTGGCGAGGTGCGGCAGCAGCGGCATGGACAGGTCCATCGACAGCGGCCCGAACACCTCGAGCGAGCCCAGCACGAACGCGGCGCGGCGCGCGCTCATCACCCGCGCGCCGCGCGGCGCGGCCGCCGTCACCGCGACCGGCCGGCGCCCAGGACGCGCCGCATCCACGACGCGCGGGCGGCCGCCGCGGCCCGGGAGACCTCGGCGTCCGGCGAGAAGCCCGTGAAGCCGTGGTACGCGCCGGCCCACACGTGCAGTTCGGCCTGGCCGCCGGTGGCCCAGACGCGGGTGGCGTACTCGATGGCCTCGTCGCGGAAGACCTCGGCCGCGCCGACCGTGACGAAGGCGGGCGGCAGCCCGGACAGGTCGGCCGCGCGCGCGGGCGCCGCGTAGGGTGAGACGCCGTCGGTGCCCCGGTCCGCGCCCAGCACGGCGTTCCAGGCGGTGTCGTTGTTGTGCCGGTCCCAGATGCCGATGCCGTCGTACTGCCGGCTGGAGACCGACTCGTTGCGGTCGTCCAGCATCGGGCAGTCCAGGAGCTGCCCGGCCAGGGCGGGGCCGCCGCGGTCGCGGGCCATCAGCGCGACCGCGGCGCTCAGGCCACCGCCCGCGCTCGCGCCGCCGACCAGGACGCGGGACGGGTCGACGCCCAGGTCGCGGGCGTGTTCGGCGAACCAGACCAACCCGGCGTAGCAGTCCTCGGCGGCGGCGGGCGCGGGGTGTTCGGGCGCGAGCCGGTACTCGACGGTCGCGACGACGGCGCCGTAGCGCACCACGTCGTCGACCAACCCGGCCGCGCCGAAGAACCGGTTGCCCAGGATCATGCCGCCCCCGTGGATGGCGTAGATCCCGGGCGCCCCGCGCACCCCGCCCCGGGGCCGCAGGACGGTCAGCTCCACCTCCGGCGCGCCCGCCGGGCCGGCCACGGTGACGTGTTCGAAGTCCACCGGGCTGGCGCCGATCGCCGTCTCCAGCGGCGGCACGAGCGTGGCGAAGTGGGCGCGGTTGGCGTGGATGGTGTGGGACCGCAACGGGATGCCCTCGATGAGCTGCCGGCACGCGGCCAGGCCAGGTTCCAGGCTCGGGTCGTAGGGGACGGGGCTCGGATGTGGCATGCCGGTCACCACCACGGGCCCGGACGCGGGCGCGTGAGCCGCCGCGCGCGTACGGGCCGGCCGTCGGCGGACGCGGCGGTGCCGGCACCCGCGCCACGGGCAACGGGTCCGCCGCGCGGGTCGGTTATGCGGGTCACCGGTCGCTCCTGGTTCGGTCTGCGGGGCGGGGCCGTCATCGGTCAGGGGCCTTCCGGGTCGACGATGCCGCGGTCCACCCAGAACGGCTCGACCAGGGAGCGCAGTTCGTCGGCGCCGACCCGCTCCAGCAGGTCCAGGGCCTCGATGTTCTGCCGCACCTGCGCCAGCTTGGTGGCGCCGACCAGCGTCGTGGCGTTGGCCGGGTGGCTGAGCGTGAACGCGATCGCGAGCTGGGCCGGCGTGGCGCCCAGCTTCTCGGCCAGTTCGGTGACGGCCGGTACGGTCGCCACGATGGCCTCGCGGATCGCGCCGGGGTCGCGGCCGATCTCCCGGTCGGGTGAGGTCCGGCCGGCCAGGATGCCGCCCTCCAGGACGTCCGACGACTGCATGCTCAGCCCGGAGTCGAACAGTTCGGCGAAGGGCGCCCCGTCGGGGATGGACCGGCGCGCGAGGCTGTACTTGAGCTGCGCGATCTGTGGCCCGGGCACGCCGCGCTCGGCGGCGATGCGGCGCAGGGCGTGGATGGTGGACGCCGACCAGTTGTTGACGCCCCAGGCGCGGATCAGCCCGGCCTCGGTGAGCGCCGCGAGGTCGCCGACCAGGTCCTCCAGGCGTACGTCGTCGCGTCGCAGGTCGCCGAGGATCACCAGGTCCGCGTGGTCGAGGCCGGTGCGCAGGAACGCGTTCTCCAACTGGGGCGTGAAGCCCCGCGCGTCGAAGCCCTCGATCCACAGCTTCACCGAGGCCAGGTAGGCGTCCCGGGGAACCCCGACCGCGCGCATGACGGCGCCCCACAGCACGTCGGTGAAGACGGGGGGTTGGCCCGGCAGGCCGTAGACGCCCACGTCGAACAGGTTGAGGCCACGGTCGAGCGCGTAGCGGACCAGGTCCACCGCGTCGGCGAAGTCCATCCGGTCGAAGGTGTGCCACGAGCCGAGGGACAGCGCCGACGCCGCGAGGTCGCTGGTGCCGATGGGGTGCCGGGGGAGCAGTGTGGTGGTCACGTGTCGTTCCTCAATCTCTGGGTCTGTCCGGGTGTCTCCGGATGTCACCGGGTATCACGCGGTGCCCACGGATGTGCCCGGTCGCTCAGGCGAGCCGGGGGTCGATGACGGCCTTGATCTCCTCGTGCCGGCTCATCGCGGCGATGCGCGCGGAGGCCGACGAGAGCCCGACGGGCGTGCCGAAGAGGCGGTCCCAGGGCATGCGGTCGGCGAAGGAGGTGAAGAAGCCGATCGCGTCGTGGTAGTCGGCGATGTCGCCGTTGAGCGAGCCGACGATGGTCAGCTCCTTGCCCATCACCGTGCCGAGCGCCAGCGGTTCGGCCGTCGGCCCGGTGGAGCCCACGACGACGACGCGCCCGCGCTGCGCGGCCATCTCCACGGCCTCCCGGCCGACCGAGGGGGCGCCGGCGAAGTCGAGTACCAGGTCGGCACCCTGACCTGCGGTCAGCTCGCGGACCCGGGCGACGGTGGCCTCGGACCCGTGGGCGATGTCCACCGTCTCCGTGGCGCCGAAGGCGTGGGCCAGCTCCAGGCGCGCCGGCGGAGCGCCGACGGTGATCACCGAGCCCGCGCCGCTGAGGTGGGCGACCGCGGTCGCGAAGAGGCCGAGCGCCCCCGAGCCCTGTACGACCACGCGCGAGCCGGGGCGTACGCCGCCGACGCGGGAGAACGCCCGCAGGACGGTCTTGGCCGCGCAGCCGGCCATCGCGGCCCAGGTGTCGGGGACGGCCTCGGGCAGCAGGAGTTTGGCCGCGCCCGGGACCACGTAGGCGTACTCGCACAGACCCGCCGTGGCGTACGGGGGCACGTCCGCGCGCTGCAGGAAGCCGTAGCCACGGGTGGAGCAGGCGACCGGCTCGCGCAGCACCGTGCAGCCGTGGCAGGCACCGCACGTCGACTCGGACCAGCCGATGCGGTCGCCGACGGACAGCTCGCGTCCGAGGGCGTCACGGGTGCCCTCGCCGATGGCGACGATCTCGCCGATCATCTCGTGGCCGAGCACCATCGGCAGCATGCCGGGAAAGGTCATCTTGCCCGACCAGATCTCGATGTCGGTGCCACACAGCGTCGTGCACACGATGCGCACCACGGCCGCGCCCGGCTCGGCTTTCGCCGGAAGCGGCAGGTCAGTGAGGTCAAGTCCGGCGCCGTGGGTGCTGAGGACGGCGGCGCGGGTCGAGGAGGGGAAGTCCATCGAAGCTCCTTCGATTCGAGCTCAACGGGGGCTCGATGATGCGTTAGTCTACGGACGTTGACTCAAATGTCGAGACCCTGAGAGCGACGAGGAGCACCCGTGCGCACAGTCGACGGCGACGCCCGCAACGCATCGGCCGACCTGATCCTGCGAGGCGGTGTGGTCCACGCCCTGTGCCCGGGAGGCGGGGGAGTGACCGCGATCGCGCTGCGCGCCGGACACGTCGCCCGCATCGGCGACGAGCGCGAGGTGATGGCACTGGCCGGACCCGCGACCCGCGTCCTCGACCTCGCCGGACGCGCCGTCCTGCCGGGCATCAACGACGCCCACCTGCACGCCACCTGGCTCGGCGCCATGTGGCCCGACACGCTCTTCGGCGGCCAGGCCGCCCCCGGCCCCGCGCCGCAACGCCCGCTGCTCGACGCCACCGAGCGCCGCCGCGCGATCCTGCGCGCCGGCGAACTCGTCGCCTCGCTCGGCATCACCAGCTACACCGAACCGGGCCTCGGCCCCGGCGAGGACCACGGCGCGACCGGCGCCTTCGGTACCTCGGTCGCCGAGCAGTACCGCGCACTGGCCGCCGAAGGGCTGCTCAGAGCCAGGGTCACCGCCCTGTGGCTGTTCGGCGAACTGGACGGGCCGAGCGACCTGGAGAGCTTCCTCACCGGCCTCGCCGCCACCGACGGCACGACCAGCGACCCGCGCTGGCTCCGCTTCGCCGGCGTCAAGATATTCGCCGACGGCATCCCGCCGATGCGCTCGGCCTACACACACCACTGCTACGCCGACGGCGTCAGCCCATCCCTCCTGGTGGCCGGCGCCGACGACGCCGAGCGCGAGGCGAACCTCACCCAGATGATCATCGCCGCGCACCGCGCGGGCCACCAGGTCGGCGTACACGCCACCGGCGACCGGTCCATCGACATCACGCTCGACGCCGTCGAACGCGCCCGCGCCGAGCACGACACCGACCTGGGCCACTACGTCATCCACGGCGACCTGGTGACCCGGCCGCAACTGCGTCGGATGGCCGCCCTCGGAGTGGGCCTGGACACCCAGCCGGAGATCGCGGTCCGCACCCGCACCCTGGTGGACGACGCCCTCGGCCCGGGATCGGCGGCAGCGGCGTGGCCCCTGCAGGCGGCGCTCGACGAGGGCGTGCCCCTGTGCCTGACCTCCGACGCGCCCGTGCTCTCCCCGGACTGGCGCCGCCAGATCGCGGCCGCCGACGAGTGGATGGGACCCGCGCCCGACCCGCGCCGCCGGATGGGCCGCCTGCTGCGCTGCTACACGGTCGAGCCCGCCCGCCAGGACCACGCCCTGGCCTGGAAGGGCACCCTCGCCCCGGGCATGGTCGCCGACCTGTGCGTGCTCGAAGCCGATCCGCTGGCCGTGACCCCGGCCGAACTGCCGGACGTCAACGTGGACCTCACCGTGGTCGACGGCGAGATCGTCTACGACCGCGACGCGCGGCGCGCGGTCGCGGAGACGGCCTGAGGTAACCGAACCCACCCGGTCCGCCAACGCGCACCGGCCGAGGCGGACCGACCACGGGCACGGGTCACCGGAGCGAACCGGCCCACGGCGTACGGCCAGGCCCTCGGTGACGCACACCCGTGGCCTGGACCCGGCTACCCCGCCGCCACCGTCACCGGCCGCCGCCGCAGCGCCCAGGCCGCGCTGAGCGCCGCGCACGGCGCCGCGACCAGCACGCACGCGCCCGTGACCAGGGCGACAGGACGCCAGGGCACGATCAGCGGCGCGTCCACCGCGAGCATCGCCAAGCCGGCGTGCATGGTGCCGAGTTGGACGCCGGCCACCGCGCAACCCAGCACCGCGCCCACCGCCACCACCAGCACCGACTCGGCGGTCACCAGGCGGATCACCTGCGCCCGGGTGGCGCCGGCCAGCCGCAGCTGGGCCAGTTCGCGACGCCGGTCGACGGTCGCCATCGCAAGGGTGTTGGCCAGCGCGATCCCCGTGTACACCAGGGCCAGGCCCAGGACCAACACGGTGCGCAGCCAGGCCACGCGGCTGGCGGCGGGGGCGGTGGCCGCCAACCACTCCTCGCGGGTGTCGACGCGCACCTCGAACCGGGCGGCCGCGGCGTCCAGCCGCCGCACCGTGGTGGCGTCGGCCGCGCCGGTCAGCCTGATCTCGACGCGGTCGACGCGGGCGCCTGGACCGTTGGGCGGCGTGACGTACAGGCCGTTGTCGCCCAGGCCGTCGCGCAGCACGGCGGCCACCCGCAGCGTCACCCGGCTGCCGTCCGCGCGGATCACCGGCACCGGGTCCCCGACGCTGGTGCGCCCCCACTCCTCGGGCAACACGATGCCGCCGTCGTCCAGCACCGACACCGACCCCGCGCGCACCGGCAGCCGCGCCAGCGCCGCCAGGGCGGCCGGCTCGGCGGTCCTGGCCTCGGAGTCCACCACCGTGCCGTCCGGCTCGACCAGCGACAGCGGGGTCGGCGCCGTCGCCGAGACGGTGACCCCCGGCACCGCGCGCAGCGCGTCGACCAGGGCCTCGGAGGAGGCGGCGCGGGGCACGACGACAAAGTCGGCGGCGGTCCGGGAGCGGGCCTCGGCGGTACGGGCCGCGCTCACCGTCTCCAGCGCCCCGGCCAGCGAGCCCGCCAGCGCCACCGCCACCAGCACGGGCGCGGCCACGGCTCCCGTGCGGCGCACCGCGGCCGACGCGTTCGCCCGCACCAGACGCCCGGCGTACCCGGTACGCCGGGCCGGCCACCAGGTCAGGGCGCGCAGCAGGGGCGGCACCAGAACGGGCGCCAGCAGCCCGCAGGCGGAGATCAGCACCATCGGGCGCACGGTGTACGCCTTGCGGCGCAGCAGTTCCGCGGGGTCGGTGCACAGGGCCGCGCCTACCAGGACGGCCGCGGCGGTGAGCAACCCAAGGCCCCACAGCCAACGACCGGCGGTCATCACCCCGGTGTCCACCTCGGCACCGCGCAGCGCGTCCAGCGGACCCAGCCGCCCCGCCCGCCGGGCGGCCACCGCCACCCCGCCCAGGGCCACCAACAGGCCGGTCCAGAAGGCGGCGTAAAGGGGCCAGTGCTGCGAACCGAGCGCGAGGTCGCGCGGCGCCATGTCGACGTCACCGAGCCAGCGCACCATCGAGGGCGCCGCGAGCCGGCCGAGCAGGCACCCCACGGCCGAGGCCGCGACGCCCAGGATCAGGGCCTCGGCCAGAACGGCCCGGCGCACCTGCGCCCGGGTGGCCCCGGCGAGGCGCAGCAGGCCCAGCTCGCGCCGGCGCTGCGCCACCGCGTACGAGAAGGTGGAGGCGACGACGAACGCCGACACGAAGGCGCTCACCCCGCCCGCCGTGCCGAGCGCCGCCACCAGCGACACCACGGCCTCCCCGCCGGGCAACGCCAGGGCGGTGGCCAGCCCGAGCAGCATCACGGTCGTCATCGCGACGCCGAGCGCCAGGGCCGTGAACGCCCCGATGAGACCAACCCAGCGGGCCCGTAGGGACTTCCAAGCAATCGGCAACATCCTCATGCCGCAAGCCAACCGGCCGGAGCGCGCCCGATCAGTGGGGCACGGGTCACCGTGTGGGGTAGGGCCCGCCCTACCGCGCCCGGCGGGAACGGCGCCTAGGGTGGGTCGGCTGGCTGACTCGGTGGCTGGCTGGCTGGGTCGGGTCGGGTTGGACGAGCGGGGCGAGAGGGCTGGGCGGATGGGGGGGGGCGGCGTGTGGCGCGCGATGCTGCGTCCGGGGTTCGCGTGTTCGGCGCTGCCGTGGCGGGCGGCCGGCTACCTGCTGGTGAGCGGGGTGACGGGGGCCCTGCTGTGCGCGGGGTTGCTGGTGGCCGTGGTGGTCTTCGGAGCGCTGGCCGTGGTGCTCGTGGGGTTGCCACTGCTGGCGGCGTTGGGGCTGGTGGGGGTGGCGTACGCGCCCTGGGAGCGCGGGTTGCTGCGGCTGCTCGACGGCGCGCGGGTGGCCAACCCGCACCAGGTCCCGGCCCGCCCCGGCCTGCCCGCCTGGCTGCGGCTGCGCTACCGGGAACAGGCGACTTGGCGGGAGCTGGGCTTCACCGTGCTGGCCGCCTTCCTGCTGTGGCCGGTGGACCTGATCGTGGTGGGTGGCGCGCTGGTGGTGCCGGCCTACCTGCTGGGCGCGCTGCCGCTGCTGCTGGCCGACGGCGAGCAGGTCAACGTCCTCAAGGTGTGGGTGGTCCACTCGCCGGCCGTGGCCGGCGCGCTGGGCGTCGCGGGCCTCGCGGCGGCGGCGCTGTGCGCGTATCCGCTGACCGCGGTGGCGGCCGGCCGCGCCGCGCTGGCCAGGCTGCTGCTGTCACCGACCGGCCAGGAGGTACGGATCGGTGAACTGGTCAGCTCCCGGGCCCGCCTCGTGGACGCCTTCGAGGCCGAGCGGCGCCGGATCGAGCGCGACCTGCACGACGGCGCCCAGCAGCGCCTGGTGGCCCTGTCGATGGCGCTCGGGCTGGCCCGCCTGGACGCCCCGGCCGGCAGCGCGCTCGCCACCCAACTGGCCGCGGCGCAGCGCGAGGCGGGGGCGGCCCTCGCCGAGCTGCGCGAGTTGATCAACGGCATCCACCCCCAGGTGCTGACCGACCGCGGCCTGCCCGACGCCTGCGCGGACGCCGCCGACCGCTCACCCGTACCCGTCGAGGTCCGCCTCGACCTGCCGGGACGGTTCGCGCCCGCGGTCGAGTCGGCAGGCTACTTCGCCGTCTGTGAGGCGCTGGCCAACATCGCCCGGCACAGTGGCGCCGAGTCCGCCCGGATCGAGGGACGCTACGCTGACGGGCTGTTGACCATCGACGTGTGGGACGACGGGGGCGGCGGCGCCGATCCGGCGGGCGGCACCGGCCTGACCGGGCTGGCCGACCGGGTCTCGGTGGTGGACGGCGCCCTGACGCTGAACAGCCCACCCGGCGGCCCGACCCTGTTGCGCGTGGAGATCCCTTGCACCCCGCTGAGCCCGACCCCACCAAGACCGAACCGCTGCGCATAGTCCTGGCCGAGGACAGCGTGCTGCTGCGCGAGGGGCTGATCGGCCTGCTCGCCCGCTTCGGCCACCAGGTGGTGGCCGCGGTGGGGGACGCCGAGGCCCTGCACGCCGCCGTCGCCGCACACGCGCCGGACATCGTCATCACCGACGTACGGATGCCACCGGGTCAGACGGACGAGGGGCTGCGGGCCGCCGTCGCGCTGCGCGAGGAGCGCCCCGGCCTACCGGTGCTGGTCCTCAGCCAGTACGTGCAGCGCTCCTACGCCGCGGACATGCTGGACTCCGGGGACGGCTCGGGCGTCGGCTACCTGCTCAAGGACCGGATCGGCCAGGTCGACGACTTCGTCGCGGCGGTCGACGCCGTGGCGGCCGGCGGCACGGTGGTCGACCCGGAGGTGGTACGCCAGTTGCTGCGCCGCCGCCGCGACCCGCTGGAGCGGCTGACCCCGCGCGAGCGCGAGGTGTTGGCGCTGATGGCCGAGGGACGCTCCAACGCGGCGATCTGCCGCGCGCTGGTGGTCTCGGAGGCCGCGGTGGGCAAGCACGTCGGCAACATCCTGATGAAGCTGGACCTGCCACCGGCCGCTGAGACCCACCGCCGGGTGATGGCGGTCCTTGAGTTCCTGCGCACCTGACCCCGCCCACCACGGGCCACCGGGCCGGGGTGGCCGCGGGCCAGGAGGCTCAGCCGTACGCGGAGCAGGGCCCCGGCCCAGTACGTGCGGCCGGGACCCCTCCGGTCAGTCGCCCGGGTGACTCGCCCAAACCCCCGCCGTCACACCCTCCATGGCGCGCCCCACGTGCGTGGGCGCGGCGCACACCGCGCACCGCGTCCAGGCACGTCACGGGAGGCGAGCCCGTGGCAGGCCGTTCAGACTGCCGGAGCCGGCGTCGACGCGGTCGGCGCTGTGAGCGCGAGGGTCAGCAGGCCCGCCACGAGGAGATTCGGTCGTTGGCCGTCGGGCCGATGTTGGGCCGTGACTCCCCGGGGCTCACGATGGCTAACACGGAGCCGCCGTAGTTGGAGTGGTCGTAGAAGCACACCCGCGAACCAGTGCGGTTCCACAGGGCGGTGGTCAGGTCGTTCATGTGGTCGCCCACGTTCGACCGGGAGGTGCCGGGTACGAACAGGAAGCGCCCTTCGTAGTTACTGTCACCCCACACGCACACGTAACCGCCGGGGCAGTCGTTGGGGTTGGCGCTGGCCTGGGTGGCTCCGGCGAGGACGGTGGTAGCGGCCATACAGGTCGCCGCCACGGCGCCGGCGACAAGGGACTTCTTCATGACGTCATGCCTTTCTCTCGTCGAGTTGTCGCGCATCGGATATCGCGCGCCAGGTTCTGTGCGTCGCTTTCCGTACGGTTGACCCACACGCCGAACACGCGCGCCGATCTCGTGTGTCGAAGTCACATGGCGAATCCACATGTTGTTCCGCGCGTGGAATCCGTGCGGCGAAGTCGGGTGCCTCTCGTGCCCGTCGGCGTGGGTGTCCAGCGTGGAGCGGGTGGTGCGTCGATGACCGGCCGCACCGTGACCGTTTCGGATGCCCGCCAAGGGCTCTCGGGCGTCCGTGTGCTGTGGCTGGCCATAGCCGTATGTTTCCGGACTTCAGCCACCAATTCCGTTTCCGAGGTACGTGCACAAGCTTGGCACACTGGTTCGGACTATCGACGTGCCAACTCCGACTTATCCGTCAAATCTCCCTGGGGCGCGCCCGTTGCCGCTCTCTGGCGGCCCGAGCGATGCGGTTTTGGCGCCCCACGTGTGCAGGTGGAAAGAGTGCGACGAGCCTGGAGCGGGAGGTTCCGTGTCCGAGTGGGAGCGGAACGTGCCCGAGCGGGCCCGAGTGACGGGGGCGGCGTGGGGCCGGGGCCCGGTGCCCTGGAGCCGGAAGCCCGGAAGGGGTTCCCAACAGGCCGACTCGCAGGCTGAGTTACCTCGGCGGACGCCCGGCCGGGGCCGACGGCCCCGGCATGTGCCGGTCTCCTGGCCCGATCCTGGGGTGACGTGGGCCTGCCGGGCGCGCCGCCCTTCCGTACGGGGACGACGCGCCCACGTGGCTAGGTCAGCAGTTGCCCGCCGTCCACCGGCAGGCTGGTACCGGTGATGTGTGCCGCCGCGCCGCTGGCGAGGAAGACGGTCGCCGCGGCGACGTCGTCCACGGCGGCCAGCCTGCGCAGCGGGATGCGTTCCTGCCACGCCTGTCGTTGCGGTGAGCCCTCGGGCATGCCGGCGGCCAGCATCTCGGTGAGGACGGGGCCGGGCGCGACGGCGTTGACGCGTATGCCGTGCTCGGCGAGTTCGATCGCGGCCCAGCGGGTGACCGCGTCCACGGCCGCCTTGCTGCTCTCGTAGCCGCCCATGCCCGGCGTGGGTTGCCTGCCGCCGATCGAGGAGATGTTCACGATCGTGCCGGCGACCTGGGCCGCGACCATGCGGCGCGCGACGTGCTGGGTCATCAGGAAGGTGCCCACCACGTTGGTGCGCAGGATGGTGTCCAGATCGCTGCCGGGCAGCTCCATCAGCGTGCCGTGCACGGTGAGCAGGCCGGCGTTGTTCACCAGCACCTCGACGGGGCCCAACTCGGCCTGGAGGGCGTCGAGTTCGCGCTCGATGGACGCCTCGTCGGTGATGTCGAGGACCCCGCCGCGCACGTTCAGGGCCCGGGCCGTCCGCGTGACGCGCTCGGCGTCCCGGTCGACGATCGCCACGGTGTCGCCCGCGGCGGCGAACGCCGCGGCCACCGCTCGACCGATTCCCCCGGCTCCGCCGGTGACGAGGACGGTACGTGTGCGACTCATCTTCACTCCCCTCACGCCGAGACCCCTGTGCCGCGGCGTGGCCGTATAGTATACAAGCGTAGACGAAAAGCCGAGGCTTCCGGGAGGAGCTTTGAGCACTACGCAGTCCGTGCCCCGCCGTCGGTTGGGGCCTGGTGGTCCCGACGTACCGGTGCTGGCACTGGGGTCCTGGAACACCTGGGACCGAATGGAATTCGATGACGCGGTGTCGCTGATCGCCCGGGCCGCGGAGCTCGACTGCGCCTTCTTCGACGTCGCGCACTACAACATGGGACCGCACGCGGAGAACGCGCGCACCGACCTGATCTTCGGCCGCGCCGTGCGCGAGGCCGGACTCGCCCGCTCCGACTGGCAGTTCTGCGGCAAGCTCTGGCTCTGGGACTACCCCGACACCGGGTTCACCCAGCAGATGGAGACGTCCCTGGAGCGGGTGGGTGTCGAGCGGGCCGACATGGTGGTCGTGGGTGACTACCTCGGCGACCTGGACGTCGAGCGCGTCGTCACCGACGTCGCCGAGCAGATCGACGCCGGCCGGTTCGCCACCTGGGGTGTGAACAACTGGCGGTACGCGGACCTGCGCGCAGCGCTCGACATCGCCCGCGAGCGGAACCTCGTACCGCCCTCGTTCGCGCAGCTCAAGTACGGCCTGGCACGCAGGTCCATGGCCGAGGGCCGCTACTACGCGCCCCTGTTCGACTCCGGGGAGCTGGCCCTCCAGGCGTCCGACGTCTTCGAGGGCGGCCTGCTGGTCGGCAACCTCCGCCCGAACCGCAAGATCGGCGCCGACGTCGGCGGCATCCGTGAGCGCATCGCCGCCTCGTACGACCAAGTGCGCCGCGCCGCCGAGGAGTTGGGCGCCACGCCCGCCCAGTTGGGTATCGCCTTCTGCCTGGCCAACCCCGGCACCGCGAACGTGCTGGTCGGCGTGAGCCGGCGGGCGCAGTGGGAGGACAACCTCAGCGCGATCGCCCTGCTCGACCGGGTGGGATCGGCGACCCTGCGCGCGGCGGTGGCCGACCTGTGGGTCGATCGCGACGTGGCCGCGGACGGCACCTGGTGAGGCGCGGCACCGCCCCCGGGCGGGCGCGCACCCGTTCAACAGTCGTACGACAACCCCTCAGGAGGACACCATGACCACACCCAGCACGCCCGCCTCGCCCGACCGCATCGTGGAGATCGCCACCGGCTACATGGGCGCCAAGCAGCTCTTCGCCGCCGCGCGCGTCGGACTCTTCCGGGCCCTGGCCGAGGGCGAGCGCGACGTGGCCGAACTGGCCTCGGCGACCGGTGTCAGCGAGCGCATGGCGCGGATACTCGCCGACGCCATGAACGGTCTCGGACTGCTTGAGCGCCGGGCGGGCCGCTACGCCCTGGCGCCGGACGCCGCCGCCCATCTGACCGGCGAGGGTGACCTCGACCTCCACCCCTTCCTCGCCTTCCTGAACGAGATCAGCTACGGCCACTGGCTCCAGTTCGACACCACCGTCGATACGACCAAGCCCGGCGAGTTGGCGATGGACGAGGACCGTTGGAAGTCGTTCATGGCGGGCGTGATGCGCTACAACGCGCTGCACGCCGCCATGCTCGCCAGGTCCTTCGACTTCGGCCCCTACCGCGACCTGCTCGACCTCGGCGGGCTCTCCCCGGCCTTCGCCATCGGCGCCCTCCAGGCCAACCCGGAGCTTTCGGCGCGCTTCGTCTTCGACCCGCAGTCGTCGCAGGCCATCGCCGAGGCGCTGGCGACGGCCGGCCTGACCGACCGGGCCCGAATCGATCCCGCAGCCACCGCCGAGGCCGACCCGGGCGGGGAGCACGACCTGGTCATGGTCAACCACGTGATCCACCGCTTCACCGCCGAGCAGAACCGCGCCATCCTGGCCAACGCCCGGGCCGCCGCTCGCACCGGTGCCACCCTGCTGCTGCTCGACTTCCTGCTGGACGACGACGACCGCCAGCGCCCGATCGACGCGCTGCACGCGGGGGAGTACCTGGTCATCGACGGTACGGTCGTCTACCCGGAGTCCGAGGTCACGGCCTGGCTCACGGCGGCCGGCTGGCGTCAGCGCGAGGTGCTGGCCCTGCCCGGAAGCCCCCGCGTCATCGTCGCCGAGGCCGTCTGACCGGCCCCTTTCCACCGTCCTCGGCACCTGGCCGAACAGCGGCCCCGCCCCTGCCAAATTGGCTGTGGCGGGGCCATTGCCTTTTTTGCCGACGACCGTAGACTAACGGCCACGACACGTGAGATGGCGGGCAGGGGAACTCCTTCACGCACCCGCCCCCGTCTTTGGGCCGAGCGTTGCGACGGCCAAGAGGACCCGCGGTTTCCTCTCCCGGCTCGATCTGGCATCAGCGCCCCTCTTACTCGAGAGAAGATTCCATGCAGAGGATCTGGAGAGCCACACTTGTCGCGGTCGTCGCCCTCGCGCTGGCCGCCTGTACGAACGCCGGAGCCAGCTCCGGCGACGGACCCGTCGAGAAGATCAGGATCGGCACCCTCCTCGACGTCACCTCCTGGGACCCGGCACAGGCCGACATCGGCTTCGACGGTCCCTACCTGTCAGCCGTCTACGACCCGCTGGTCGCCCTGGACGAGAAGTCCCAGCCCATCCCGGCGCTCGCCACCTCCTGGACGTACTCCCCGGACCGCCTGACGCTCACCATGCGGCTACGCTCCGAAGTCACCTTCTCCGACGGCCAACCCTTCGACGCCGCGGCCGCGGTGGCCAACCTCAACCACCTCAAGGCCGGCGTCCGCTCCGGTCAGACCTACGCCAACGTCGCCGCCGTACGCCAGGTCAACGCGGACACCATCGCCCTTCGCCTGAAGAAGAAGGACGACGCCCTGCTGTACAACATGGGCCTGGGACGCAGTTGGATGGCGTCCCCGGCCGCGATCAAGGCCAAGTCGCTCGTCGCCCGGCCCGTCGGATCGGGCCCGTACACCTACGACCAGGGCGACTCGACCCCCGGATCGCAGTACACCTTCACCCGCAAGCCGCGACACTGGGACCGCCGCACCTACCCGTTCGAGTCCGTGCGCGTCCTGCCCATCGCCGACCCGACCGCCAGCTTCAACGCCATGCTCTCGGGACAACTGGACGTCGCCTACGCCAACGCCGCGGACACCCCGCACGCCAAGCGCAACGGCTGGAACATCGCCTCCAAGGTCGCCACCTGGGTGGGCATCCAGTTCACCGACCGCACGGGCAAACAGCTCAAGCCGCTGGGTGACGTGCGGGTGCGGCGCGCCATCAACCACGCCTTCGACGGCGCGGCCATCCTCAAGTCAGTGGGCCAGGGCGCGGGGGTGGCCACCAACCAGGTCTTCCCCGCCGGCGACCCGGCCTACGACGCCTCGCTCAACGACCGGTACGCCTTCGACCTGGACAAGGCCAAACAACTCATGGCCGAGGCGGGCTACGCCGACGGCTTCCGCGTCACCATGCCGATGTCGTCGATCTTCCAACCCTGGCAGCCCGCCGTCCAGCAGATCCTCGGCCAGATCGGCATCAAGGTGACCTGGAAGAACCTGTCACCCGCCGACTACCAGAAGAACGCCGCCACCTACCCGATGTTCGTCGCGGTCGTGGCCCTGGACTCCAACGCCGCGGCCTCGGTCGACGGCCGGATCGCCTCCCAGCAGTGGTTCAACCCCAACCCCTCGACCGAGGCGTTCCCGAGGCTCCACGGGCTGCTCGGCGAGATCGGCGACACCACCGGCAAGGAGCAGCTCGCGGCGATCCGCCGGCTCAACGCGGAAGTCACCGACCAGGCATGGCAGGACGTCTGGTACCAGGCGGACAACACCTACTTCAGCAAGAAGGGCATCACGGTGACCCCCATCACCGGGATGATGTTCCCGACCCTGCGGTTCCTCCAGCGCGGCTAGTTCCCGTTCCGGCGGCGGACGCCCGGCGCGCGGGCGACGCCGCCCCCAGAGGGGTCTTCACATGATCAGATTCACGCTTCGGCGCCTGCTGTCAGGGGCCGTCCTCCTGGTGGTCGTCACGTCCGCCTCCTTCTTCCTGGCCCACCTGGCCATCGGCGATCCCACCCCCGGCCTGCTCGGCGACAGCGCCACCCCCGCCCAGCGGGCGGCGCTGCGCGAGCAACTCGGCCTGGACCGCCCGCTCATGACACAGTTCTGGGACTGGCTCTCGCACGCGGTGCGCGGCGACTTCGGGACCTCGTGGCGCAACTTCCAACCCGTCTCGGACCAGATCGAACTGCGCGTGCCCGTCACCCTGTCGATCGTGGTCGCCGCCACCCTGCTCGCGGCCGTCGTCGGGCTCGTCGTGGGTGTGGCCACCGGGCTCAACCCCGGCGGCGTCCTCGCCCGCGTCCTCAAGCTCGCCTCGGTGGTCCTGTTCGCCCTCCCCGGCTTCTGGGTGAGCCTCATGCTCGTCATGGCCTTCGCGATCAAGCTCCAGTGGTTCCCCGCCGTCGGCTACGTGCCACTGTCCCACTCCGGCACCCAGTGGCTGCGCTCCATCACCCTGCCCTCGATCGCCCTGGCGCTCGGCGCGATCGTGATGATCGCCGAACAGCTCCGCAACGGCTTCCAGGAGGTCAACAACCAGGACTTCGTCCGCACGCTGCGGGCCCGCGGCCTCTCCGCCCGGCGCGTGACCGTGCACGTACTGCGCAACGCCTCGCCCGCGGCGCTCACCGTGCTCGCGGTGATGTTCGTGGGACTGCTCGGCGGCGCCATCGTCGTCGAGATCATCTTCAACCTGCCGGGCATCGGCAGCCTCACCCAGTCGGCCTCCCAGATCGGTGACATACCGGTCCTGCTCGGGCTGACCGTCGTGACGGTCGTGTTCGTCGTCGTCGTCAACTTCCTACTCGACCTCGTGCTCGGGTGGGTCAACCCGAAGGTGCGCGAGAAATGATCGATGCCGTAACCCCCACCGAGGGGACCGCGCCCACCCCGGCCGGGCGGGGACTGTGGTCGCGCTACCTGCGCCGCCCCGTCGGGGTCGCCGCGCTGGCGGTCTTCCTCCTGGTCGTCCTCGCCGGACTGCTGGCCCCGCTGCTGGCCCCGCACGACCCCAACTTCGTCGACTTCGCCCTCACCCAGGCACCGCCCGACTCCAGCCACTGGATGGGCGGCGACTCGGCCGGCCGGGACATCCTCAGCCGACTGCTGTTCGGGGCACGCACGACCCTGTACGGGGCGGCCGTGGCCTGCCTGACGGGGATCGCGCTCGGGGTGCCGGCCGGAGTGGCGGCCGGCTACTTCGGCGGCCTGGCCGACCGGGTCTTCTCCTGGATCAGCGACGGCGTGCAGTCCGTACCCGGCATGATCGTGCTGCTCATCGTCGCCGCCGGCACGGGAGCTGACTTCACGGTGCTGATGGTGACGGTCGGCGCGTTCATGGCGCCCGGCTACTACCGCATCTCCCGCTCCAGGGCCCTGGCCGTGCGCAAGGAGCCCTACATCGACGCCGCCCGGGTCGCCGGGCTCACCCACGTCAAGATCCTCCATGCCCACGTGCTGCGGGCCGTGCACGCGCCGGTGATCATCCAGTCCGCCCTGACCGCCGGCATCGCCATGGGCATGCAGACCGGCCTGCAGTTCCTCGGCATCGGCACCGCGTCGGAGGCCAACTGGGGCCAGATGATGAACGACGGGTTCCGCACCATGCTGACCCACCCGCTCATCCTGCTGTGGCCGTCGGCGGCGCTGGGCATCACGATCGCCGCCCTCGCCTTCATGGGCTCGACCCTCGCCGACCTGGTGAGCGTACGCGGCGAACCGGCACCCCGCCGCCGGCGCCCGGCCGAGCAGACGCCCGAGGAGACCACCGACAAGACCGGCGAACTGGTGCACCCCATCGAGGCCAGCGCGCTGCGCATCGACAACCTCCGGGTCAGCTACCGCACACCACACGGCGACAAGCGGGTCGTACGCGGCGTCTGCCTGGACGTCGCCCCCGGAGAGGTGCTCGGCATCGTCGGCGAGTCGGGTTCGGGCAAGTCACAGACCGTCTTCTCCGCCCTCGACCTGCTCCCGGCCGACGGCCGGGCCGTGGCCGACGGCATGTGGATCGGCGGTCAGCCGGTCGGCGACCTGTCACGGGCCGGCCGACACGCGCTGCTCGGCACCCGGATCGGCTACGTGCCCCAGGAGCCGATGAGCAACCTCGACCCCTGCTACACCGTCGGCCACCAACTCACGGAGCCCCTGCGGGCGGTGCACAAGCTGACCAGGGCACAGGCCCGGGAACGGGCCCGCGAGGTGCTGCTGCGGGTCGGCATCACCGACCCCGACCGCGTACTGGCCTGCCACCCGCACCAGATCTCCGGCGGCATGGCCCAGCGCGTGCTGATCGCGGGAGCCGTCGCGGGCAACCCCAGCCTGCTGGTCGCCGACGAACCCACCACGGCGCTCGACGTCACGGTCCAGGCCGAGGTGCTCGAACTCCTCCGCGAGCTACAGCGGGAGTACGGAATGGCACTCGTCATCGTCACCCACAACTTCGGCGTGGTCGCCGACATCTGCGACCGGGTCGCCGTCATGAAGGACGGCCGGGTCATCGAGACCGGCACGGTCGAGCAGATCTTCGCCCACCCCGGCGACCCGTACACCGCCGAGCTGATCAAAGCCTCGCAGGACGACACCGAGAGCCGCGCCGAACTGGACGCGGCCTGGAACAAGGCCGGACGGACGGTGCGCGCGTGAACACGGACACCAACAGCGACGCCCCGCTGCTCGACGTGGCCGACCTGGTCGTGGACTACCGACGCGGGCGCACCACCTTCCGCGCGCTCAAGGGTGTCTCGATGACCATCGCGCCCGGCGAGTGCGTCGGGCTGGTCGGCGAGAGCGGATCGGGCAAGTCCACCCTCGGCAAGGCCATCCTGGGCCTGGCCGACGTCACCTCCGGTCGCATCACGTTCGCCGGCGGCGACATCACCCACGCCAAGGGCGCCGCCCGGCGCAGGCTCGCCGCCGACCTCCAGGTCGTCTTCCAGGACCCCTACGGCTCGCTGGACCCGACGCTGACCGTCGGACAGATCCTCGCCGAACCACTCACGGCCTCCGGCACCAGCCGCACCGCCGCGCGGACCGCGGTGGCCGAGATGCTCGACCACGTCCGGCTGCCCGCCGACACCGTGACGCGCTACCCCAGCGAGTTCTCCGGCGGCCAGCGCCAGCGCATCGCCATCGCCCGCGCGCTGGTGCGCCGGCCGCGCCTGATCGTCTGCGACGAACCGGTCAGCGCACTCGACCTGACCACCCAGGCCGCGGTGATCGACCTGTTCATCGACATCCAGCGCGAGACCGGCGTCTCCTACCTCTTCGTCTCGCACGACCTGGGCGTGGTGCGCCGCATCTGCCACCGCGTCTCGGTGATGTACCAGGGGGAGTGCGTGGAGAGCGGGCCGAACGAGACGATCACCCGCAACCCCGGACACACCTACACCCAGCGGCTGCTGCTGGCCTCCCCGGTGGCCGATCCGGCCCGCCAGGCCGAGCGCCGGCGGAGCTGGCTCGGGCTTCGTACGGCGGCTGGATCGCCAGTACCGTAGGGACAACTATGCCGAAGATTATCGACCACGATCAGCGACGGCGAGAGATCGTCGCCGTCGCGAAGAAGCTCATCATCCAGGGCGGCTTCGAGGCCGCGACCATGAGGAGCATCGTCGCTGAGGCGGGATTCGCCAACGGGGCGCTCAAGCGCTACTTCCCCAGCAAGGACAGCATCGTGGCCGCCACGTTCCAGAGCGTGCTCGCGGAGATGAACGAGCGGATCAACGACGGAGATCCCTCGCTCGACCCGAAGGAGGCGCTGCGGCACGACATCGAGGTGACGCTGCCGCTGGACACGTACCGCATCGACTCCGCCCGTGTGCTGCTCTCCCTGTGGGAGCACTCGGTGGCCAACGCGGAACTCGCCACCCTCTACCGCGAGCACCTCACGGAGTGGCGCAGGCGGCTCGCCGTACGGATCGCCGAGGCACGAGGCAGGGGCGAGTCGCCCGAGGCGCCGGCCGTGACGGCGCTGGCCGGCGAGGTCATCAGCATGTCCATCGGGGCCAACGTCACCTGCCTGATGTTCCCCAGCGGCGAGCTGATCCCCGAACACCGCGCCCATGTCGACCGCCTGATGCGGAACATCATCGACTGATCCACCTCCCGCGGGCGCGCCTGTGGGGCGCGCCCCAGGTCAAGAAAAGGATCTCTTATGGATGTGCGAGGCCGGCTCTTCATAGCGGGCGAGTGGACGGCCGCCGCCGACGGGGCGGAGTTCACCACTCTGGACCCCGCCACCGGATCGGTCATCGGAACCTGCGCCGAGGCCACCGAGGCGGACGTGGACGCGGCGGTGGGGGCCGCACGGCAGGCGCTGGCGGACCCCGCGTGGGCCAGGCTGCCCGCCGCCGAACGCGCCAAGCTGCTCTGGCGGGTCGCCGAGTTGATCGACCGTGACGCGACGCTGCTCGCGGAGCTGGAGACCCGCGACCAGGGCCAGCCGCTGGGGGTGGCCCGTACGGTCAGCGTCGCGGGGGCCGCGGAGCACTTCCGCTACTACGCGGGCTGGGTCACCAAGATCGAGGGAGCGGTCAGCCCCGTCTCCTTCCCGGACACCACGCACTTCACGCGGCGCGAGCCGGTCGGGGTATGCGCGCTGATCACCCCCTGGAACTTCCCGCTCATGATCGCGGCGTGGAAGCTGGCACCGGCGCTGGCCTGTGGGAACACCGTGATCCTCAAGCCGGCCGAGCAGACGCCGCTGACCAGCCTGCACCTGGCGCGGCTGTGCGACGAGGCCGGGTTCCCGCCGGGTGTGGTGAACGTGCTCACCGGCGGCCCCGCCACCGGCCGAGCCCTGGTGGAACACCCGCGGGTGGACAAGGTCTCCTTCACCGGCTCCACCGAGGTGGGCCAGGGCATCGTCCGGGCCTCGGCCAACGACCTCAAGCGGGTCACCCTGGAACTGGGTGGCAAGGCGCCCAGCATCATCGCCAGGGACGCCGACATCGACGCCGCCGTACGGGGCAACGTGCAGGGCGCCCTGCTCAACAGCGGACAGGTCTGCGCCGCCTACGCGCGCTTCTACGTGGACCGGCGGCGGGTCGAGGAGTTCACCGAGAAGCTCGCGGCGGCCGTCGCCGCCCTGCGCCTGGGGCCCGGCATGGCCCCGGAGACCGAGCTGGGTCCGCTGGTGAGCGACGAGCACCTGCGTCGGGTGGACGCCATGGTCAAGGAAGGCGTGGCCGAGGGGGCCGAACTGGTCACCGGCGGGGCGCGCGCCGACGGTGACCTGGAGAGCGGCCACTTCTACCGGCCCACCGTCTTCGCCGGCGTACGCGACGAGATGACCGTCGCCCGGCAGGAGGTCTTCGGCCCCGTGCTGCCGGTGCTCAGCTACGAGGACGAGGACGAGTTGGCGGCGCGGGCCAACGACACCCGGTACGGGCTGGCGGCGGCGATCTGGTCCAGGGACCTGTCCACGGCCCACCGGCTCGCGGCGGACATCCGCGCCGGCGCCGTGTTCGTCAACATGCCGCCGGTCCCCGACCCCGCCGCGCCCTGGGGCGGCTTCGGGGCCAGCGGGTGGGGGCGGGAGATGGGCGCGCAGGCGCTGGACGTGTTCACCGAGACCAAGGGCGTGTGGATGCACCACGGCTGATCCCGCCAACCCGCCAACCCGTCACCCCCATGAGGAGAGTCAGATGAGTCAGCGCAGGACAGCCCACGACGACGTGCGGGCCGCGGTGGAGGCGTACGTGTCGGCGGTGCGCGCCGCCGACCCGAAGGCCGTGCGGGCCGCCTTCCGCGCGGACGCGCACATGTGGGGCTACCTCGGCGAGCAGTTCGTCTCCGCGCCGATCGAGGCGTTCAGCGAGGTCGTCGCGGCCGACGAGGACGCCCCCAGGTGGTCCCGCGACTACACGTACAGCATCCGCGCGGTGGAGGTCAGCGGCGACGTGGCGGTGGCCGTGCTCGACGAGTACGGCTACCAGGGCCACGACTTCACCAACCACTTCTCGCTGGTGCGCCAGGACGGCGCGTGGCTGATCGCCAGCAAGACGTTCTTCCGCCGCGACCCGGAGCGAGCGGCCTCGGCTGGAGCGGCGCGCCCCGATGCCGGGCCCGGTGGCCAGTCGTCACGCTGAGGCGCCCCCGCCCACACAGTCGGCCCCGCGGGCACGCCCGCGGGGCCGAACGTCGTTCGTGTCGCTGATCAGGCCAGGGTGACGTCGATGGGCAGGCGCTTGATGCCGTTGACGAAGTTGGAGCGCACCCGGGGGACCTCGCCGGCCAGTCGCACGTCCGCCAGGCGCGGGATCAGCTCCTCGAACAGGATGCGGATCTCGGTGCGGGCCAACTGGTTGCCCAGGCACAGGTGCGGGCCGCCCTTGCCGAAGGTGAGGTGGTCGTTGTCCCGGCGGGCCACGTCGAAGGCGTACGGGTCGCCGAAGACCTCCTCGTCGCGGTTGCCGGAGGCGAACCACATGACGACCTTCTCCCCGGCCCTAACCCGCTTGCCACCCAGCTCGGTGTCGCGGGTGGCGGTGCGGCGGAAGTGGTAGACGGGCGAGGCCCAGCGCAGGAACTCCTCGACCGCCGTCGGGATGAGGGAGGGATCGTCGCGCAGCCGGGCGAGTTGGTCGGGGTGCTGGAGGAGGGCCAGCATCGAGTGGCTGATGGTGTGCCGGGTGGTCTCGTTGCCGGCGACGACCAGCAGCAGGAAGTAGTTGTCGAAGTCCCGGTCGGAGACCGGCACCCCGTCCCGTGGCACCTCGTTGACCAGCCGGGAGACCAGGTCGGTGCCCGCGCCGCCACGCCGCTGGCGGGCCAGCTCCCTGCCGTACGCGAAGACTTCGAGCGACGCGGGGGAGCGGAAGGGGAGGTCGCGGTACCGCTCGCTCTCCGCGCTGTCCAGGAGGACGTCGGCGTAGTCGGGGTCGGTGTGGCCGATGATGCGGTTGCCCCAGCCGATGAGCCGCTGGTTGTCCTCGGGCGGTACGTCGAGCAGGCGGGCGAGGACGTTGATGGGGAAGTCGGCTGCCACCTCCTCGACGAAGTCGAAGGTGCCCCTGGCCAGGGCCGCGTCCAGGGTGGTGGCGGTCAGGCCGCGCAGGAAGTCGACGTAGCCGCTGATGACGCGCGCGCCGAACTGGCGCTGCAGCAGTCCGCGCAGGGCCCGGTGGCGCAGGCCGTCGAGTTCGAGCAGGGAGGCGCGCCGCCTGATCTGGTCGTCGTCGACCTCCTCCAGGTTGACGAACCTGGTGGAGGTGAACGTCTCGGGATCGCGGTCCACGCGGGCGATGTCGGCGTGCCGGGTCACCGCCCAGAAGCCGGAGTTCGGCGCGTCCTCCGGCTGCCAGTGGACGGGGTCCTGGTGGCGCAGGGTGTGGAACATCCGCCAGGGTGTGACGCCGTCGGTGAACCGGTCCAGGTCGGCGAGGTCCACCTCGGCCAGGGGCATCGGTTCGCGCGCGGCTTCGGTGGTGGCTGGCGGGGATGGCACGCGGCTCATGGCTGTCGCCTCCTCGGCGTCACAGGTGGTAGGCGTACTCGGTGAACTCCCAGTCGGTCACGTGCCGTTGGAAGCGGTTGACCTCGTCGCGCTTGTAGGCGAGGTAGGAAGCGGTGAAGTCCTTGCCCAGCGTCTCGGTCAGCGCGGTGTCCGCCTCCAGCGCGTCGAGGGCGGCGGACAGGGTCGCCGGTAGCGGCTCGGCCCGCGCGGCGTCGTAGCCGTAACCCTCCAGCGGGGCCGGCGGCTCCTCGCGGGCCAGGATGCCGAGCAGGGCGGCGGCCAGGGTGGCGGCGATCAGCAGGTACGGGTTGGCGCTCGCGTCACCGAGGCGCAGTTCGAGGCGGGAGGCCGCGCCGCGCTCGGGCGGAACGCGCACCATGGCGCTGCGGTTGTCCAATCCCCAGTCGATCAGCCAGGGTGCCAGGGTGTCGGGTCCGATCCGCTTGTAGGAGTTGACCGTCGGGTTGGCCAGGGCGCTGAGGGCCGGCGCGTGCGCGAGGAGGCCCGCCAGCGCGTGCCGCGCGGTGGCCGAGAGGCCGTACGGCGCGGCGGGGTCGGCGAAGACGTTCGCGCCCCGCGCGTCCACGCAGGACAGGTGGAGGTGGAAGCCGGAGCCGCCGGCGTCGTTGAAGGGCTTGGCCATGAAGGTGGCCAGGCGCCCCTCCGCGCGGGCCAGCTCCTTGATGGCGGACTTGAAGCGGAAGGCGCGGTCGGCGGCGCGCGCGGCGTCGCCGTGGGTCAGGTTGATCTCGAACTGGGACCCGTCGTACTCGTGGTTGCCGCCGCTGACGCCGATGTCCAGGTCGCGCAGCAGGCGCAGGGTGCGCAGCAGGTGGTTGTCCCGGTCCGCGCGCAGCCCGGCCGTGTAGACGACGCCGTCGGCGTCGCTGTAGCGGCGCCAACCCTGCGGGTGGTCGGGCGCCGCGTCACACAGGAAGTACTCCAACTCCGGGCCCACCACGGGCTGGAGGCCGTGTTCGGCGCACCGGTCGAGGACGGCCCGCAGCAGGTCGCGGGGTGACTCCGGCGCGGGCAGCCCGGTGGCCGGGTCGGTGACGTCGCCCAGACAGGTGGCGACCCCTGGCTCCCACGGCAGCGCCGTCAGGGTGTCCAGGTCCGGGGTGACGCGGATGTCGGGCAGGCCGGCGTCGAGGCCGCCGGCGACATCGACCGTGTCGCCCTGGGGGCTGGTGTGGTAGACGGCGCGGCAGAAGGCCAGGCCGTGGTCGCAGGCCGCGGGGAGGTGGTCCAGGAGGACGTCCCGGGCCCGCTCGGTGCCGATGAGGTCGGGATAGGTCACCCGGACCACGTCGATGCCGGCGGCGGCCAACTGTTCCACGCGCCGGTGGACGGGTGAGGTGTCGGATGCGCTCACCGGTGTCTCCTCTGGGGAAGGGGGCGCCTCCCAGGGCCGCGAGGCGCGAGAGGAAGGGCCAGGGGGAGGGGGCCAGGGGGAGGGAATGCCAGGGGCGGCGCCTCGTACCGCGATAGCGGGAGGCGTTGTTGTTTGACGTCAAACGGTAGGGAGGTCGCCGACCGCCGGCAAGGGGTTGGCGGTAGAAATTTATCCATCCGGATAGCTATTGACCCCGGGGTGGCCGCTTCCTATCTTGTTTGAAGCCAAACGAGTTACGGTGTGCCCGCCGTCCCGCTGGCCGGGGCCCGATCCCTCCGGTCGGGCCCCTCACCTCCCCTCCGACGCCCCCTCACGTACCCGTACAGGAGGACCGGCCATGAAGGTCGTCGTCGACATGAACAAGTGCCAGGACCACGGCCAGTGCGTCTTCGCCGCGCCCGAGGTCTTCCGCTTCGATGACGCCGGGCGCCTGACCCACCTTCCGAACCCCGACGACGCGTTGAGCGACGCGGTGGAAGAGGCGGCCGACGTCTGCCCGTTGCAGGCCATCCGGATCGAGCACTGAGCCGTGCGCGCCCCCATCGTCGTGGTCGGCGCGTCCCTGGCCGGCCTGCGCGCCGCCGAGCAACTGCGCGCCGTCGGCTGGGAAGGGCCGATCACCCTCGTCGGGGACGAGCCCCACCCGCCGTACAACCGACCGCCGTTGTCCAAGGCGTTCCTCGCCGGCACGGCGTCTCCTGCCTCCCTCACCCTGCGGCCGCGAGCCAGCCTGGCCGACGCGACCTGGCTGCTGGGCACCCGAGCCGTCCGGGCCGACCTCGACCGCCGCACTGTCGACCTGGCCGACGGCCGGGTGCTGCCCTACCGCGCTCTGGTCATCGCCACCGGCACCCGCCCACGCCGGCTGACCTGCCCCGGTCCGTCGGTCGGCCGACACACCCTGCGCACCATCGCCGACGCGCGGCGGCTGCGCGCCGCACTGGCCGAGCCGGGCGCGCGCGTCGTCGTAGTGGGGGCCGGGTTCATCGGCTGCGAGGTCGCCGCCACCGTCAGCACGCTCGGCGCGGCCGACGTCACGGTCGTCGACCCGCTGCCGCTGCCCATGCTCGGCCCCCTGGGTGAGTCGCTCGCCACGGAGCTACGCCACCGCCACGAGCGGCGCGGCGTACGCTTCGCCCTCGGCAGGCACGTGACCGGCTTCGCGGGCCGGGATCGCGTCACCGGCGTACGCCTGGACGACGGCAGCACGCTGGCCGCGGACGTGGTGGTGGAGTCGGTGGGTTCGCTCGCCAACACCGAGTGGCTGGCCGGCAACGGGCTCGACCTGACCGACGGCGTGCTCACCGACACGCACCTGCGGGTCGGCGGGCGGCCCGATGTGGTCGCCGTCGGCGACATCGCCCGCTTCCCGGGCCTGCGCTACGACGGCGTGCCCCGCCGCGTCGAGCACTGGTCGATCCCCACCGACACCGCCAGGCACGCCGCCAGGGTGCTCGCCGCCCACCTCGCCGACGCCGAAGCCGGGGCCCCAGCCGGCGCCGGGCCCGTCCGAGCCAACAACGGTGCCGGAGCGGACCTCGCGACCAGAACCGACATGGGGACCGCCGTTGGCGGCGAGTTGGCGCCCTTCGCGCCCCTGCCGACCTTCTGGAGCGACCAGCACGACTTCCGCCTGCAGTCCTTCGGCGCCCCGGCCCTCGGCACAGCGGACGCCAGGGTCCTGTACGGCGAACCCAGCCGGGACGTCGTCGGCTACCACCAGGGTGGCCGACTGGTCGGTGTGGTCGCCCTCGGGGGTCAGGCGGCCGTCGCGGTCGCGGCCCGACACCGCGCCACCCTCCTCCAGCAGTCCCCGACCACCTAGCCCCATGGAGAGCCAAGTGACCGTGACCAGGGTGCGTGGATACTTCCACCCCAAGACCGCGACGGGCGACGCGTCGCTGATCCCCCCGCCGCCGTGGCGCTACTCGGGTGACCTGCTGACCGTCGAGTACCGCACCGACCCCGCCCGGGTGCGCGAGCTGCTGCCCCAGCCGCTGGAGCTCGCCGACGACGACCCCGGCGCGGTGGCGCTGATCTGGGCCGACTGGCAGTCCTGCGCCGCCTCGGGGCGGGAGCTGCTCGACCCGGTGCTTGCCCAGTACAAGGAGGCGTTCGCCGTCGTCCGCTGCAAGTACGGCGAGCGGACCTACACCCGCTGCGTCTACATCTGGGTCGACAAGGACTTCGCCATCGCCCGTGGGCTGCACCAGGGTTACCCGAAGAAGCTCGGCTCCATCCACCAGACCCGCCCGCACCCCTACGGACCCGCCCCGCGGATAGAGGCCGGCGCCCGGTTCGGCGCCACCCTGGCCGCCGCGGACCGGCGCCTGGCCCAGGCCGTCGTCACCCTGCGCGAACCCTCCCCGACGAACGGGTTCGTCAACGGCCACCCGATGGCCCACCACCGCTGGCTGCCCTCCATCGAGAAGGGCGGCGGCCTGGCCCTGGACGAGTTGGTCGAGTCCGGCGCCGCCGCCTTCGAGGGCGGGCAACCCTGGGTGGGGGAGGCCGAACTGGAGCTGTTCGACGCGCCCACCGAGGAACTGGCCCGCCTGGAGATCCACGAGCCGATCGCCGCCTACTACCAGCAGGTCGGCGTGGTCTGGGACGGCGGCCGACTCCTGGCCTCCCACACCTCGGGCGCCCAGTGACCGCGCCCCGCCCCACCCACGTCCTGACCGTCAGGAGCCACAGGCCATGAGCGAACACCGCACCACCGTCGCCGGGGTCACCGTCGACACCCGGCACTGGATCGGCGGCCAGCGGGTCGCCTCGCCCCGTACCTTCACCGACGCCTCACCCATCGACGGCGCCCCCATCGGGGAGATCTCCCGGGGCACCGCCACCGAGGCCGGCGCGGCCGTGGCCGCCGCCAAGGTGGCCTTCCCCGGCTGGGCCGCGACATCGCGCGCCGAACGCGCCCGTATCCTGCACGCCATCGCCGACGGCGTGGAGAAGCGCCTCGAAGAGTTGGCCAACGTCGAAACCGTGGACAACGGCGCACTGCTGCGCTCCCACCGGCGCGGCGTCATGCCACGCGTCGCCCACAACTTCCGCTTCTTCGCGGACTGGCTGCTCACCCTGGAGCACGAGGACTTCGCCACCCGTGGCCACACCAACCACGTCACCTGGGACCCGGCGGGCCCGTGCGTGCTGATCACCCCCTGGAACGCGCCGCTGATGCTGGCGACCTGGAAGGTGGCCCCCGCCCTGGCCGCCGGCAACACGGTCGTGCTCAAGCCCGCCGAGTGGTCACCGCTGACCGCCTCGCTGCTCGCCGACATCACCGCCGAGGCCGGCCTGCCGGCGGGCGTGCTCAACATCGTGCAGGGTTACGGCTCGGAGATCGGCGACGCGCTGACCAGCCACCCGGACGTGCGTCGCATCAGCTTCACGGGCTCTGTGCCCACCGCCCGGCACATCGCCGCCGCGGCCGCCGCGAACCTCACCCCGCTCAGCCTCGAACTCGGCGGCAAGTCCCCACTGCTGGTCTTCGCCGACGCGGACCTGGACCTGGCCGTCGATCTCGCCGTCGAGCAGTACGACAACGCCGGCCAGGTGTGCCTGGCGGCCACCCGCCTCCTGGTGGAGGAGGCCGTGGCCGAGGAGTTCACCCGCCGCTTCGTCGCCAGGGCCTCCCGGCTGAGGCAGGGCGACCCCCGGGAGGAGTCCACCGACATCGGGCCCACCATCCACCCCCGTCAGGTCGCGAAGATCGACGGCTTCGTACGGCGGGCCCTGGCGGCCGGCGCCCGTGCCGTCATCGGCGGGCACCCGGGCGAGGGCCAGTACTACGCGCCCACGCTGCTGACCGACGTGCGGCAGGACTCCGAGATCGTGCAGGAAGAGGTCTTCGGCCCGGTCCTGACCCTGCAGACCTTCAGCGGCGAGGACGAGGCCGTCCACCTGGCCAACGACACCCGCTTCGGCCTGGCCGCCACGCTCGCCACCGGCGACCCCGAGCGCGCCGAACGGGTCACCGCCCGTCTGGTCGCCGGCACCGTCTGGGTCAACTGCTTCTTCGTCCGCGACCTCAAGGCGCCCTTCGGCGGCTCCCGCCACTCCGGCATCGGCCGCGAGGGTGGCACCTGGAGCTTCGACTTCTACTGCGACCTCAAGAACACGGTCACCGCGCCGAAGGGCTGGAGGCACCATGGGTGAGATCGTCGGGGCGGGCCTGCTCGCCCACGTGCCCACCATCGTGCTCCCCCGAAAGACCCGGCTCGAACTCAACGAGGGCAAGGAGGTCACCCTCGTCACCGGGCTCCAGCAGCTTCGCCGGGACGTCTTCGAGCGGGACGACTACGACACCGTCCTGGTGATGGACTCGCACTGGGCCACCACCGTCGAGTTCGTGGTGGCCGCCCAGCACCGTCGGGCCGGCCTGTTCACCTCCGAGGAGCTGCCGCGCGGCATGTGCCGGATGCCGTACGACTTCCCCGGCGACCCCGAACTCGCCCACCACATCGCCTCGTTCGCCGACAAGCACGGCACCTGGATCACCCCGATCGAGGACGTGCACCTGCCGATCTACTACGCCACCATCAACCTGTGGAAGTACCTCGGCGAAGGGTTGCCGCACAAGCGCTGGCTGTCCATCGGCGTGTGCCAGACCGGCGACATGGAGGACCACCTGCGCCTCGGCCGCGCGGTGGCCGACGGCATCGCCGCGACCCCGGGCCGACGCGTCCTGCTGATCGCCTCCGGCGCCCTCTCCCACACCTTCTGGCCGCTGCGCGAACTCCGTGACCACGAGGCCAGCGACCCGGCGCACATCTTCTCGCCGCGGGCGCGGGCGGCCGACCTGGAGCGCATCGACTGGCTCAGCCAGGGCCGGCACGACCGGGTCATCGACACCATGGACGCGTTCTGGCAGGTCAAGCCGGAGGCGAAGTTCTTCCACTACCTGATGATGGCCGGCGCCATCGGCGAACGGGCGTGCACCGCCAGGGGACGCCAGTACGGCGAGTACGAGAACTCGGTGGGCACCGGACAGGCACACCTCTGGTTCGACCGCCCCGCCGACGGCTGGACCGGCGCCGGCCGCCCCACCTCAACCGCCGCACCCCGCCCCGCCTAGAGAGGCCACCCACCATGCCCGAGTACCGCCGCATCCTCCTCGACGGCGCAGCCGTGCAGGCCGTCCGCGACGGCGACGAACTGGTCGCCGGCGACGGCCGCCGCGTCAGCGTCGAGGACGCCCACCACCTCCCGCCGGTCACCCCCTCCAAGGTGATCGCGGTCCACCTCAACCACCGCAGCCGGGTCGATGAGTTCCAACTCGACCTGCCCGACACCCCCACCTACTTCCACAAGCCCACCTCGGCGCTCAACAGCCACCGGGGCGCGGTCGTGCGACCCGAGGGTTGCGCCTGGCTCAACTACGAGGGCGAGGTCGCCATCGTCATCGGGAAGACCGCCCGCAACATCGCGCCGGCGCAGGCGAGCGACCACATCGCCGGCTACACCGTGGCCAACGACTACGGCCTGCACGACTTCCGGGACACCGACGCGGGCTCCATGCTGCGGGTGAAGGGTTCCGACACCCTGTGCCCGCTGGGCCCCGGCCTGGTCACCGACTGGGACTTCCACGGCAAGCGGCTGCGGACCCGGGTGAACGGAGAGGTCGTCCAGGACGGCTCCACCGACGAGATGACCTGGGACATGCACTACCTCGTCGCCGACATCGCCCGCACCATCACCCTCTACCCCGGTGACGTGCTGCTCTCCGGCACCCCGGCCAACTCCCGCCCGGTGCGACCCGGCGACGTCGTCGAGGTGGAGGTCGAGGGACTTGGCTGCCTCACCAACCACATCGTCACCGGCCCCACCGCCGTGCGCACCGACGTGGGAGCCCAGCCGACCGAGTCCGAGGAGGTGCTGTCCACCGCGCTCGGCGGGGACTGGGAGTTCCGTGGCATCAGGCCGCCACGGCGCTGACCAGCCGGCCGCGGGTAGGGTCGATGCCATGAGCGACCCCGCCCGACCCGCCGACGACTGCGGCCCCCGCAAGCGCGTGACGAACTACGGGACGGGCCGGATCGCCCTGCTGGACGCGGCCGTACGCGTGGTGGCGCGCGGCGGTCTGCGCAAGCTGACGTACCGGGCCGTCGCCGAGGAGGCCGGCGTCACCCACGGGCTCGTCGTCCACCACTTCGGCTCTCGCGACGCGCTCATCGAGGAGTCCGTCAACCACGCCATCCGCTCCTCGCTGCGCGTCAACGCCCTCAACACCGGCACCGGCACGGCCCGGGACTTCGCCGCCGACCTCGGGGCGATGGTGGCCTCGGGACCGGACGTCCAGGCGTTCCAGTACGAACTGCTGCTGGAGGCCAGGCGGCGGCCGGAGCTGATGCCCCAGTTGCGCGCCCTGTACGAGGAGTACTTCGACGCCGCGCGGCGCGAACTCTCCCGAGTTCTGGCCCGCCCGGTGGACCGAGGGCTGTCCCGACTGGTCTTCGCCGCGCTCGAAGGGCTCGTACTCCACCAACTCGTCTTCGGCGAACGAGAGGTCACCGAAGAGGCGCTGACGGAGCTTCGAGCGCTGCTGGCCAGGCTCAGCGACGAGGACACCGACCACCCAGCCGAAAGCTGACCCACCCGCCCACGGCCACCCCCGGACATCGCGCCCGGACAACCGAGACCCGCACCACCCAGCCGCCGCCCGGCCCCGCCCCCACACGCTGGTCCCACCCGCGTACGCCAAGGCCCCGGCCGGCGCGCGCCGTACGCACCACCCAGCCGCACGCCCATGCCGGCGCACACCCACGCCGCCAGCCACCCCGCCGTGCGGCCCGCCCCCACCCCGCGCACTCTCCACGAAACGAGGACCCACGGTGGACGCCACCCACGACGACTGGATACGCCGCGCGCAGACGCTCGACCTGCCCGGTACGCACCACATCGACGGCTCCCCACACGCGGGAGGCGGCGCGTTCACCGTGGTGTCGCCGCGGGACGGCCGGCCGCTGGCCGAGGTGGCCGACGGGGGAGCGGCCGAGGTGGACCTGGCCGTAGCCGCCGCCCGCCGGGCCTTCGACAGCGGCCCGTGGCCGCGCCTCGCACCCGCCGAACGCGGCCGCGTCCTGCTGCGCGTCGCCGACCTCATCGAAGCCGAGCGGGCGGACCTCGCCCTCACCGTGAGCCTGGAGATGGGCAAGCCCATCACCGACGCGTACGACATCGAACTGCGCGCCCTGACCAACACCTTCCGCTGGTACGGCCAACTGGCCGACAAGCTCACCGACGAGTCCCCGCACACCGCCCCCGACGCCCTCGCCCTCGTCACCCGCGAGCCGGCCGGCGTCGTGGGAGCCGTCGTGCCGTGGAACTTCCCCCTCACGCTGGCCGGCTGGAAGGTCGCCCCCGCGCTCGCGGCCGGCTGCACGGTCGTCCTCAAGCCCGCGGAGAACTCGCCCCTGTCCGCCCTGCGGCTGGCCAGGATCGCCAGCGCCGCCGGCCTGCCGCCCGGCGTCCTGAACGTGGTCAGCGGCAGCGGCCCGGTCGCCGGACGCGCCCTCGGCCTCCACCCCGACGTCGATGTCCTCGCCTTCACCGGCTCCACCGCCGTGGGCCGCCACTTCCTGCGTTACGCCGCCGACTCCAACCTCAAGCGCGTCTGGCTCGAACTGGGCGGCAAGTCACCCAACATCATCCTCCCCGACGCCCCCGACCTCGACCGGGCCGCCGCCACCGCTGCCTGGGGCATCTTCTTCAACCAGGGTGAGATGTGCACCGCCCCCTCCCGGCTGCTCGTCCACTCCTCCGTCGCCGACCGAGTCACCGAGGCCGTCGTCGACCGGGCCCGCGTCCTGCGCGTCGGCGACCCGCTCGACCCCGCCACCGCGATGGGCCCGCTGGTCAGCGGCGACCACCTGGACCGGGTGCTGGGCCACGTCCACGCCGCCATCGACACCGGCGCCCGGCTGCGCACCGGTGGCGAGCGTGTCCTGACCCAGACCGGGGGCACCTACCTCCAACCCACCGTCTTCGACCGCGTGGACCCGGGCTCCGCACTGGCGCGCGACGAGGTCTTCGGGCCCGTCCTGTCCGTCTTCACCTTCGACGACCTCGACGAGGCGGTGGCCCTCGCCAACGCCACCGACTACGGGCTGGCCGCGGGCGTGTGGACCGCCGACCTGTCCACGGCCCACCAGGTCTCGCGCGCCCTGCGCGCTGGCACCGTCTGGGTCAACTGCTACGAGGAGGGCGACCTCACGGTGCCCTTCGGCGGCATGAAGCAGTCCGGCAACGGACGCGACAAGTCCGCCCACGCGCTGGAGAAGTACACCGAACTCAAGACCACCTGGATTCAGCTGTGACCCGCGCCCGCGACCGCCGCCCCCTGATCGCCGTCCCCGCCCGCTTCGCCGCCACCACCTCCGCGCTGCGCCACGCCGCCGAGGTCAACGCCCGGGCGCTGGTCGAGGCGGTCTGGCGGGCGGGCGGCGAACCCGCCACCATCCACCCGCACGCCCCCGCCGGCGTCTGCGATCCGGCCGAGACCGCCACCCGCCTCGCCCGCTTCGACGGCGTCCTGCTCCCCGGCGGCGGCGACCTCGCACCGCACCGCTACGGGGCCGACGAGGCACACGAGGCGGTGTACGACGTGGACCACGAACAGGACGCGTTCGACCTCGAAGTCGCCCACCAGGCAAGGAGGCTGGGGCTGCCCCTGCTGGCCGTCTGCCGCGGCCTACAGGTCGTCAACACGGCGTTGGGCGGCACCCTCCACCAGGACATGGGAGGGCCGGGCCGTGAACACCGGCACGTGCGACACCCCGTCTCCCTCACCCCGGGGTCCGCCGTCGCGCTCGCCACCGGGGCCACCACCGTCGACGCCTCCTGCTTCCACCACCAGCACGTTGACCGGCTGGGCGAGGGTCTGACCGTCACCGCGCGCGCCGCCGACGGCACGGTCGAGGCCGTCGAGGCGACCGGGGGAGCCGGCTGGTTCCTGGCCGTGCAGTGGCACCCCGAGGACACCGCCCGCGGCGACCCGGCCCAGCAACGCCTGTTCGACGCCCTCGTGCGCGCCGCGTCCGCGCCGGGCTGAGCCGGGCACGGCCGGCTCAGCCCTTGGGCCGCCGGCCGCTGCGCCGGGGCGCGGGCTCCGCACCGTTCAGCAGCGTCCTGCGACGTTCCTCGCCGTGCTGTTCCACCTGGAGGACCACGCGCCGCAACCCGTCCGCGAGCGTGCGGCACTCGGCCTCGCTCAACTGCGAGGTCACGAACACCTCCTCCTCGTTGAACTCGGGGAAGACGCGCCGCATGAACTCCTCGCCCCGCTCCGTCACGGACAGCAGCACGAGCCGGCCGTCGGTGGGGTGGCCGGCGCGGCGCAACAGCCCCCGGGACTCCAGGGTGCGGGCGACGCCGGTCAGCGTCCCCTTCGAGATGCCGGCCTCCTCCGCGACGTGGCGGGTCTCCGACTCGCCCCCGACCCACACCACCCACAGCACGACGAACGCCGTCCACGTCAGGTCCGAGCTGCGCAGCACGGAGTTCTCCAGGTGGTGCCGCACGGTGGAGGCGGCCCGGTGGATGTTGGCCACGGCCACCATCTGCTCCCGCCGGATGGGTATCCCACCCAGCTTCGCCTCCGCGAGCTTCTCCGCTTCTGTGATGGACCGCTGGCCGGGCAAGAGTGCTCCCAATGTCGCCGGTACGGACCCGGACGGCCCGACGGCCCCTCCGGTCGTTCGGGACCAGATTGTACGGGCGGGGCCTCGTCTCACCGGCCCTGAAGCCCGGATGACCCCAGCTCACCGGCCCCGCCGGCGCGGACGGGAACGCCACCTGGCGCCGCCCCGTCCGCTCCGGCGGACCGGGCGACCGGACCACGACACACAACAGTACTTCTACATTCCAGAACATCGACGCCTAAGCTTTCCGCTATGCCGAATTCAATGGATGACGACGTCTACGGTGCGAGCTCTGTCGCGAACGCGCTGCGCACGCTGGTCTACCTGGGAGGCCGGGACACCGTCCGGGTGACGGACGTGAGCGAGTACCTCGGAGTGGCACGCTCGACCGCCCACCGACTGCTCTCCACGCTGCGCGGCCACGGCTTCGTGGAACAGGTTCCCGACGGTCGGCAGTACCGCCTCGGGCCCGCACTCCTCGGCCTGGCCCACGGCCGGGCCGCGGTGGAGTCGCGCAGACGCATCGGCACCCGCGAACTCGTCCGCATCGCCCACCCCCACCTGGAGCGGCTGCGCGACGCGGCGGCCGAGACCAGCAACCTGCTCCAACTCGACGGCCCCGACGCGGTGTTCCTGGACGGCGTCGAGGGCCCGCACCCGCTGCGGGTCGCGCCCCGGACGGGGGACCGGCTGCCCGCGTACACCACCGCCGGCGGCAAGGCGCAGTTGGCGGAGCTGCCCTGGGAGACGGTGCGCATGACCTACGCCCAGGGCCTGGAACAGCTCACCCCCACGACGGTGCGCGACCTGCCGGCGCTGGAGCGGGACCTCGCCGCGTGTCGCGGGCGCGGCTACGCGCTCAACATCGACGAGAGCGTGACCGACGTGCACGGCATCGGGGTGGGCGTGCGGGACCGGGACGGCGTCTGCGTGGCCGCCGTGACGATCTCCGCCCCCAGCACCCGCCTCGGCGCCGCCCGCGCCGCCGACCTGGCCCCCCTGCTCCACACGGCGGCCGAGGCCATCGGCGCCGAGCTCTAGCGGCACGGGTCCGTACCCGGCCGGGCCCGCGCCGGCCAGACTGCGCCGGGCCGTCCGGGTACGGGCCACGGATGGCGGTGCGGTCAATGCGCCGGGACGCGTCGGTGGCGGCGCAGGATGGCGATGCGTCGCACCGGACCGGTGGGGCCGGTGCGTGTGGTGACGCCGGCGCGGGTACCCGGGCCGCGCCCCGCGACCGCGCGCGGTCACCCGTCGGTCCGCACGCCGCCGGGCGGGCGTCGATGTCAGGTGGCGGCGCACGGCCGCGACGCCGGCCACCCGTCGGGGTCCGGCCCCACCCGGCGGGCGAGCGACCAGGAGAGGCGAGATGGGCGAGAACGAGAACGAGCAGGGCAACAGCGCGTACGGCAGGAAGCCGTTCCGGCGCTCGCCGAGCCACTTCACCGACCGCGTCACCGCGGACGGAGCCGACGGCTGGCCCGTCGAGGCCGGCCGCTACCGGCTGATCGCCAGCCGCGCCTGCCCGTGGGCCAGCCGGGCGGTGATCGCCCGCAGGCTGCTCGGCCTGGAAGACGCCCTGTCCCTGGGCATCCCCGACCCCCTGCAGGACGACCGCAGTTGGCGGTTCACGCTCGACCCCGACGGGCGCGACCCGGTGCTCGGCATCCGCTTCCTCAGCCAGGCGTACGACGCCCGCGCCAGCGAGTACCCCGGCGGGGTGAGCGTGCCCGCGCTGGTCGACGTGCCCAGCGGCCAACTGGTCACCAACGACTACCAGCAGCTCACGCTCGACCTGGCCACCGAGTGGACGGCGCTGCACCGCCCAGGCGCCCCCGACCTCTACCCCGCCGCGCTGCGCGCCGAGATGGACCAGCTCATGGCCACCATCGGCCGCGACCTGAACAACGGCGTCTACAAGGCCGGCTTCGCCACCGAGCAGGCCGACTACGAACGCGCCTGCCGGGCGCTCTTCCAGTGCTGGGAACAGGTGTCACAGCGGCTCGCCGACCGCCGCTACCTCATGGGCGACACCATCACCGAGGCCGACATCCGGCTGTTCACCACGCTGGTGCGGTTCGACGTCGTCTACCACGGCCACTTCAAGTGCAACCGTTGGAAGCTGGCCGAGGACCCGGTGCTGTGGGCCTACGCCCGTGACCTGTTCCAGACCCCCGGGTTCGGCGACACGGTCGACTTCGACCACATCAAGCGCCACTACTACCAGGTGCACACCGGCATCAACCCCACCCGCGTCGTCGCGCTCGGGCCCGACCTCGCCGACTGGCTGACGCCACACCACCGCGAGGAGCTGGGCGGCCGGCCCTTCGGCGACGGCACGCCCCCGGGCCCGGTGCCCGCCGGCGAGGAGGTCAGCCCGGCGGGCCGGCCCTGACCACGACCCACCGGGGCCCCGACGACCCCGGTCCACGCCACGGCCGCCAGCCGTCGCCCCCGGCGCGAGCACGGGCGCATACGGCGCCCGCGCGCGCCGATCCGTGCACCCCGGCGCACACGTGGGACCCGAGCATGCAACACCCGGGCAACCGGTCACGTGCCCGCCGGTCCGAGCGGCGCCGCCGAGCCCCCACCCGGCCGCGCTCGACGGCTCGACCGCTGGTGGCGGGCGCCGCCCCCGACCGCCGCGCCACCCCGCGCACTCGGCACGGGGCCGGCGGGGCGGGCCCCGTCCGCGTGTCCGACCGCCCGTGCGCGCGGCTGGGGCGCAGACAACCGAGCGGCCCGGGTGGCACCCTGACGTGGCGGGCCGGGGCGGCACGGCAGGAGACCCCGGCACGCCCCCGTACGACGCAGCGCCAGCCGGGCCAGCCCCCGCGCGTCCACCGGGCCCCGGCGACTTCGAGCCCGCCCCCGAGCCCACCGCCCCCGCCGTACGCCGCCCGCCACCGGGCCCGCACGCCGCGCCACCGCAACCAGCATCCCCGCGTTGAAGGGACTCACGACGGCCATGGCCGACCACGACGCCGCACCCGACGCCGACACCACCGCCCCCGCGACCACCACCCCCGACCAGCCCGCCGCGCCGACCCCCGACGAGGTCGGCGCGATGTACGACGAGTTCGGCGACATGCTCGCCATGACGCTCGGCGGGGCCGCCGTCCACGTGGGCATGTTGGTACCGCACGACACACCCGTCCGCCGGCCCTCGCTGGTCGACCTGGCCGACCTCGCGCAGGACCGGCAGACGGACTTCTACATCGACACCCTCGATGCCGCCGGCGCCACCGCCCTGCTCGACATCGGCTGCGGCACCGGCGGGCCGGCCGTGCGCCTGGCCCAGCGCACCGGCGCGCGCGTCACGGGAATCACCGTCAGCCAACGACAACTGGCCCAGGGCAGAGAGCGGGCGAGCGCCGCGAACCTGAGTGAGCGGGTCACGTTCGAACGCGGCAACGCCATGGACCTGACGTACGCCGACGCCTCGTTCGACGCCGCCTGGTCCATCGACTGCTTCGCCCACCTCTCCGACCGACCGGCCGGCCTGCGCGAGGCACGGCGCGTGATCCGCCCGGGCGGGCGCTTCCTGCTCACCGAGTTCACCCGCCGCGGCACGCCCCCGGCCGACGAGGAGGCCGCCTTCACCCGGCTGTGGGCCAGCCCGCCCCCGACGACGTTCAGCACCCTGCTCACCGAGGTGGAGGAGGCGGGTTACGAGGTCCTCAAGGTGGAGGACATGACGCCGAACTCCGTGCTCGCCGGCGAGTTGATGTGCCTCCTCTACCAGGACCGGCGCACGGAACTCGAAGAGCGGTACGGCAAGGAACTGATGGACCAGACGGACGCGCTCATCGGCCCCTACCGTCGCTTCTGTCGTACCTACCTGGAGCACCACATGCTCGTGCTGCGCACCCCCGAGGCGTGAGGCCACCCGCCCACCGAGTGGGCCGGCCGGCCACGACACGGCCGGCCCGCGTCCGGCACGATCTCGCCGCGCGGCCCCCGCCGGGAGCGCCGGGCCGTCACGGGCCGCCGGTCTCTACCCTGGACGGCGTACCGGCCCCGACCACGTGGTGAGGCGAGCGCTGATGGACCACGAGCCCTACGACTACAGCCCCATCGTCGACCGTGAGCCGATCCGCTGGCCGGCGGGCGCCCGCGTCGCCTTCTACGTCGGCCTGAACGTCGAGCACTATCCCGTGGACCGCTCCGGGCTCAGCATCGTGCCCCACACCGTGGGCCTGTCTCCCGACCCGCCCAACCACGGCTGGCGCGACTACGGGCCACGGGTGGGCATCTGGCGCATGATGGACTGCCTCGACCAGCTCGGCCTGCGCGCCAGCGTCATGCTGAACTCCGACGTCTGCGCGCGCTATCCGCGGATCGTCGAGGCCGGCCGGGCCCGGGACTGGGCATGGGTCGCGCACGGCAAGGACAACTCCCGCTACCAGGCCGACATGGAGCCCGACGTGGAGCTGGCCTACGTGCGCGAGATCGTCGACACCATCGAGCGGGCCACGGGACGCCGGCCACGCGGCTGGTTGGGCCCGGCGCTCACCGAGACCTTCCACACCCCGTACGTGCTGGCCGAACTGGGACTGGACTACGTCCTCGACTGGGCCAACGACGACCAGCCGTACTGGCTGAACGTGCCGGGGATGATGAGCGTCCCCTATCCCATCGAGGTCAACGACATCACCCTGTTCGTCGGCAAGAGCCTGAGCGGCCCGGAGTTCGTGCGGATCGTCAGGGACCAGCTCGACCAGCTCTACGCCGAGTCGGCGACCAGCGGGCGAGTGATGTCGCTGGCCCTGCACCCCTTCGTGGCCAACCAGCCCTTCCGCCACAGGTACGTGGCCCAGGCGTTGGAGTACGTCGCACGCCACCCGGGCGTCTGGCTGACGACCACCGACGAGATCGCCGCCCACTACGCACGCCACCACGCGCCCGGCCCGGCCTGACCCCGGGCCCGGCTCCGGTGCGGTCGGCCGGGGCCCGGGACGCGCCGGAGCGCGACGGACGCCAACCGGCCCGGCCGCGCGTGCGCGCGACCGGGCCGGCCTCCTGCCGAGCGGGACCCACCCGCTCCCGCGAGGGCGGTCCCGCGCGCTACTGGTGCGCGCACGCGGGCTCGCCCTCGGAGGCGTGCGGCGGGCCGGAGCCCGCCGTCGCTACTGCAGTCCCTTGTCGATGGCGGACATGAGACTGCCGTTGGGAGTGTCACCCGACATCTCCCAGATCATGGCCCCCAGCAGGTTCTTCGACTTCATCCAGGCGGTCTTCTTCTGGATCGACCAGGCGTCGTCGAAGGACCACCACTGGCCGCCCGGCCCCGTGTAGCCATAGGTGGAGATGGACTGTTCGTCGTGGTAGACGGTCATGTTGGGCACGCTGGCCAACATGTTCTGGTAGCCGCGTATACCGGCCTCCTCGGCGAACTGCCCCGGCGCCGCGCCGTTCGCCGACTGCCACTCACCCTTCTTCCCGCCGTCGGCCACGCCCTGCCAGCCACGGCCGTAGAACGGGAAGCCGATAGTGAGCTTGCGTGGGTTGACCCCGGCATCGGTGTAGATCTTGAGGGCGCTCTCGATGCTGAAGTGCGTCGGGTAGGGGTCGTCGGTGTCGGTGTAGAGGTTGCCCTGGTGGCCGGTGCGGTTGGGCTCCCAGGAGTTGTCGCTGCCCGAGCCGTGGAAGTCGTAGCCCTGGATGTTGGCGAAGTCCAGGTAGTTGAAGATCTTCGACAGGTCCCAGCCCTGCTCGACCTTGACCGGGTCGGCAGGCGTGAACGCGGTCAGCAGCTTGCGCTCGCCGCCAGTGGCGTCGAGCTGCTTGCGGAACTCGGCGAGCAGCGCCGTCAGGTTGTCCTTGTCCTTGGCGCTGTAGTGGTTGCCCGGGTGGCCGTCGGGCGAGCCGGGCCACTCCCAGTCCAGGTCGATGCCGTCGAAGACGCCGGCACCCGTGCCCGGGCCGCCCGCGCCGTTGTAGGCGGGCAGGTCACCCTTGATCCACACGTCGATGCAGGACTTGACCAGCTTCTCCCGCGACTCCGGGGTGGCCGCCGCGTCCGAGAAGAACTTCGAGAACGTCCAACCGCCAAGGGAAACCAGGACCTTGAGGTGCGGATGCTTGGCCTTGAGCTTCTTGATCTGGTTGAAGTTGCCGCGCAGCTTGCCCCAGCCGTCGTCGGCAACGCCGTCCACCGACTGGGCGGCCGACATGGGCCGGGCGTAGTCGGCGTCCGCGTCCCCGGCGCCGGTGCCCTGGTCCGGGTCCTGCGGGTTGCTGGTGGTCCCCTTGGTGACCCCGGCCATGCAGGTCAGGTTCTTCGGGTCGAGGTTCTCGAAGGCGTAGTTGATGACGTCCAGCTTGGCGGCGGCGCCCGAGGTGTCCAGGTTCTTGACGAAGTACTGGCGCCCGTAGATGCCCCACTGGACGAAGTAGCCGACGTTCAGGTGCTTGCCCGAGCCGGCCAGGTCGTCGGTGGTGACCTTCACGGCGCCGGAGGCGGGGGAGGAGTTCTCCGCCGCGTCGCGGGCCTTGACGGTGAAGGTGTACTCGGTGACGGGGGACAGGCCGCTGATCACCGCCGTCGTGGTGTCGGCGGCGACGGTCTTGGCCAGCGTGCCGTCCCGGTAGACGTCGTACGCGGCGACGCCGACGTTGTCCGTCGCCTTCTCCCAGGCCAGGCTGACCGTGGAGGCGGTCTTGGCGGTGGAGCGCAGCCCGCCCGGGGCCGTCGGCGGGGTCGGGTCGGTGGCCGGGTCCACGGTGGTGGCGCTGACCGGCGCGCTGAGCGGGCTGAGGTTGCCCCGCGTGTCCTTGGCCCGCACCGCGAACTGGTACGTGGTGGCCGGGGTGAGCCCGGTGATCGTCGCGGACGTGGTGTCCGTCGTGGCCACCGTGGCCCCGTCGCTGACCACCTCGTAGGACTTCACGGGGTAGTCACCCGCCGTGGCGGCGGTCCAGTTCAGCGAGATGCTGCGGGCCGTGGCGGTGGTGACCTTGGGGGTGCCGGGCGTGGTCGGCGGCACGTCCGGGGTGCCGTCGCACTTGTCGCCGTTGATGGTGCACGTCGTCGGCGCCTTCGCCGGCCCGTTGCCGATGAACCAGTAACTGAACGGGTCGCTCGTGCCGCCGGCCCTGACGGTGCCGTTGTAGTGGGCGTTCTTGACCGACACGTGGTTGCCGGTGACGGTGGCGTCGCCGTAGTAGTGTCCGTTGGTCGTCGTGCCCGCCGGCAGGTCGAACTCCAACTGCCAGCCGGTCACGTCGGTTGAGCCGCTGTTGTGCAGCGTGTAAGTACCCTTCCACCAGGAGCCGTTGTCCTGGATGGAGAAGGTCGCGGTCAGCTTTCCGGCCGCCTGGGCAGAGCTCGACAGGCCCGTCAACAGGGCGAGTGGCAGGAGGAGTGCGGTGAGCAGAGCCGCGGCTCTGCCCCTGAATCTGCGGTGGTGTCGAAACATGGCTCTCTCCCTGTGGGGGGTTGTACAGGGGAAGTGCGGAACCGTGCACGCGTGCGCATCACCTGGGGGCCGTGGTGCGCGGAGACTGGGGCTCGGCGGCCAGGAGCAGTCGTACGGTAAATGGTCTGGACCAAGCCGTCAACGGTTCGCGACGCGCCGGCGCCGACCGGCCGCGCGGATGGACTCCGGGCCCACGAGGCCGCCGGGCGGCGGTAGTTGCCGCGCCCCGCGCCCGGATTTCCACCCCGTCTTTGCGCGCTCTGTCGGCCCCGCTCGGGTGGACGGACCGGGCGGGTTGGGGTAGCCGGGTCAGCCTCGCGAGGCCCACGGCCGCGACCGCGCCGTCGATACGCCGAGCCGCCGACCACGGCGGTCGCACGCGCGTCGTGGCGGTCGCGCGAGCCGTCGGCCGTGCGGGCGTCGCTCGGTCGTTCCCGTCCGATACCGGCCCGTCGCCCGGCAGAGCGGCACCCGGCCGACCTGGGGAAGCGTGGCCTGGCCCGGCGGGGTGTGGGACAGGCACGAACCCGGTGAGTCAGGGGCTTCCTTGCGCGGAGCGGGGCGGTCGGGCGCGCGCTGAGGCGCGCGAGGGGCGAAGCCTGCGTCCGGGGCGGACCGTTTCGGAGGGCAAGGGTGAACGGTTTTGATCGAGTGCGATCGAGGCGGTTTCGAGTTTTGCAGAAGCGAATATTCGAGAACCGCAAGCGGCCCATTAACGGACCGTAGTGATGGTGATCGTATGAGTGAACGGGTAGCGTCGCGCACGCCACGGAGGTCCCGGCCCGGCGCCAACCATAAACCGGGACCGTCCGCTGTCAACTGACCCATACGATCGGGGAGGGCGCGATGCCTCCTGACCATGTCCGCGACCAGGTCGCGATCAGCGACCGCCCGCGGGAGTCCGAAATTAGCATCCCGCACGGCCGGGGGATCGAAACCCGCGAATGGCTTGACGCCCTTGGCAACAAGCGCGAACTACCGTCCCCTGTAGCCCTCTTGGCGCGCCTCGTGTCACGGCGACTCGCTGACGCGGACGGCGGGGCGGTCGCTCGCGATCCCCGGCCGACGCCCGCCGAGCGCCGCCGGCTCCCGCGCCACCGGCGCCTTCGTGTCTCCCGTCCGCCCCGGCCGTCCGTCGCTCGTTGTTGACAGCCGCGCGAACCGCGTCGGTGTGGCCACCACGCGTCCCCTCGCGCGGCCCCGGCCAGCCGGAAATTTCCACCCCGCGACACGGGAAACTCCCCGTTTCCGTACCGGATTTCCTCCCGCACACCCCCGAAAGGGCGACTCGACATGACCACGAAGGCGTCGGGCAGCAGCCTGCCCTGTCCCAACCCCGGCTGCCCCAACATCGTTGACCAGAGCGCCGGCGTCGGCCGCCCGCGCCAGTACTGCAGCCAGGCGTGCGGCCGTGCCTATCGCAAACTCCGCAGCAGCCAGCCGGAGACCGCCGAGATCGACGACTACGCCGTACAGGTCGCCGAACAGGCGGCCCACCACCTGCAGGACATCGTCCGGCTGGTGCGCGACGGCCAGGCCCTGAACGTCCTGGAGAAGATCACGGAGAGTCAGCTGATCACGAGCGATCTGACCGCGGCCGTCGTCCAGCAGGCCCGCGCCCGCAAGCACAAGGCCGCCGACATCGCCGGCGCGATGAGCATCAGCGTCGACAAGCTCAGCCGTGACTACTCCGCCGAGGCGTGCGCCCGGCGCCAGGACCGCCGGCAGCTCAAGGCCGCACCCAGCGCCCCCCGCCCTCGCAAGCCCCCCTCGCCGCGGGGGAAGCCGGGCGGCAGGGGGCGTGCCGGCGGGGCTGACGGACGCGCCGGATTAGCCGCACCGGACGACCCCGGAACCACGCTGGCCAACGCCCTGGCCCACCTGCACCGCGCCAGCGGCAAGACCCTGCGCGTCGCCGGCGGGGAGAGCCACGTCACCGCCTCGTACCTGTGCCGCGTCCTGGCCGGCGAGCGCCTGCCGTCGTGGACGGTCACCCACCGGCTCGGGCTGGCCTACGGCGCCGACCCGGCGGCCCTGCGCCCCCTGTGGGAGGCGGCGCGCGGCTACGAGATGACGGCGCCGCCCACCCTGCACGCCGCGCTGCGCGGCCTCCACCTCTCCGCTGCCTGCCCGACCTACTCCGCCATCCGCACGCTCAGCCGCGACGGCCTCTCCGTGGCGGACATCCGTGGCATGCTGGACGGCTCCCGGGTGCCCGAATGGGAGCGGGTGGGCCAACTGGTCGAGGCGCTGCGCGGGCGCGCGGAGACCATCCGCCCCCTGTGGCACACGGCCAAGCTCACCGCCGACGCCGGCCGCCCCCCGCACGCGCCCGCGTCCACCGCCCCGCACCGACTGCCGGCCCAGGCGTTCGGGTGACCGTGTCCGCGTCCTGGTGCCCCGCCCGCCGCGCGCGAGGGGCCGTGGTCTTCGAGGGCTTCCGCACCCTGTACGCGGGCCCCTACCTCGCGTACGCCCGCGTGCACCTGGGGCCACGACGTGGCCCGGACGCCGTGGACCGGACCTTCGGCGCGCTCGTACGTCACTGGTTGAAGGTCGTCGGCAGCAGCAACCCGGCGGTGGCCGCCTGGGAGCAGTTGGTCACGCACACCGGCAGCCGCCTCCGGCCGCTGCCGCTGGCTGCGCGCTCGCCCCTGGAGTACGACGCGGTCGTGCTGCACCACCTCCTCGGCTACAGCGTCGCGCGGACCGCCGACATCACCGGCCACCACCCCAGCAAGATCGGCTACCTGGCCCGCACCCGCCCCTCGGTAGCCGCACGCCTGGCGCGGCCCACCGTCGGACCGGTGCCCGACGAGCTGCCACCCGGCGATCCCTGACCCGGCGGGGCCGCGGGTCAGCCCCTGCGCCGTGGCCGCAGGGCGGCGGGGTCGGGGGCCGGGCGCGCGTCTCCGGGCGTGTGCCCGAAGTGGTCCCGGAAGACCCGGGTGAAGTGCGCCTGACTCGCGAAGCCCCACTGGTGGGCGACGTCGGCGACCGTCAGGTGGCGGGACCGAGGGTCGGCGAGCTGCTCGCGGGCCCGCGCCAGCCGCTGTTCCAGGATGTACCGCGACGGGCTGACCCCCGTCGTGGCGAAGATGCGGCTCAGGTGGCGGGTGGAGACCCCGACCGCGTCGGCGACGTGCTCGGCGCACAGTCGCGGGTCGCTCAGGTGGCGGGTGACGTACTCCTTGGCCACCATCAACTGCGACGGCCTGGCCGGCGCCAGGCCCTGGCCGTCGATACGGGGCGCGGCCAGCGACCTGACCAGGTCCAACACGGTGGCCTCGGCGCTCACCGGGTCGCCGCTCCCGCGCCCGGCGGTCCAGTCGGTCAGGACCGAGCGCAGCGTGGAGACCAGCGCCCCCTCGGTCGCCGACCCCCGGCCGAACAGGAGCGGCGTCGCCACCCCGCCGGCGGCGCAGTGCTCGCTGAACGTCCGGCTGGGAATGTCCACCAGGAGTTGCCGCATGGTGGAGGGGAAACCGAACAGGTACGACTGGCGCGTGTCGTAGAGCACCAGGTCACCGGCGCGCACGCTGAGACAGCCACCCGCGTGGAAGAAGACGGCCTGCCCCGCGGTGAGGAGGGTGGCGAACACCGAGTCCTTCGGCAGCGCGCGACACGTGCGCGGGGTGCGCTCTATCACGTGCTCGTTGCCGGCGATGTCGGCGAGCCGCAGGCCGCGCAACTGGACGTTGGTCTGCGAGGCCAGCAGTCCCTGCTCGGAGTAGGGGGAGCAGGTCAGGCCGACGAGGGCCTTGCGGTTGTACTCCTCCCAGAAGTCGACCCGGTCGGCGGGGTCGACGCACCGCGTGGAGACGTGGGAGGCCGCGGGGGCGGCGGGTGTGGTCATCTGAGCCTCCTTGCCGGTGGGCGTACCCGTGGCGGGGAAAGGTATCGGCATCCGCTGGGTTGCGCTACGGCTGGGGGCCCGACCAGGGGCTGGCTCGTCGTGGGGGAGGGCGGGCGGCCCCGGCAGACGCGGGCGCGTGGCACCCGTCTATGCCACGGCCCGGCGTCAGCGTGCCGATGGGCGCAGCGTACCTCCGTGTGCCCGGCGACCGAAGGGGTGAGTGGGGTCGGGGTCAGACGGCCAGGTAGCCCCCGTCCACCGGGACGACGGCCCCGTTGACGTACGTCGCGGCCGGCGAGCACAGGAAGGCGATGGCCGCCGCGATCTCGGCCGGCCGGCCCAGTCGGCCGAGCGGGACCCGGGCCAGCACCGAGCGGGTGGCGGCCGGGTCGTCGAGGATGCCCCGGGCCAGCGAGGTGGTGACGAAGCCGGGGGCCACCGCGTTGACGCGGATGCCGTCGGCCGCGTACTCGGCCGCCAGCGACCGGGTCAACTGGGCGATGCCACCCTTGCTCGCGCTGTACGCCGGCCGGTCGCGGCTGCCGAAGAAGCCGAACATCGACGAGACGGTGACGATGCTGCCGCCGCCCCGGGCCAGCACGGGCCGCGCCGCCTGGCAGGCCACCATCGTGGCGGTGAGGTTGACCGCCAGTACGTGTTCCCAGCTCGCCGGCTCGTACTCGGCCCGGTCCCGGCTCAGGCCGGCACAGGTGACCAGGTGGTCGAGCGGGCCGGCCTGGGTGATCTGGTGGGTGAGCCCGGCGTGGTTGGTGACGTCGAGTTCGGTGACCGTCACCCGGGGGTGTCGGGGCAACTCCTCGCTCTGGACCGGCGGCAGGCCGAGCGCGTGCACCTCGGCGCCGAGCTCCGCGAGCAGGGTGGCCGTCGCGGCGCCGATGCCGGAGGTCCCTCCGGTGATCACGACGGTGTGTCCGGCGAAGGCGTCGGGGGCGAAACCAGTGGTCACCGGGTGGCCTCCGCTCGGTGGGTGGTTGGCGCGGTGGCGACCGGGCCCGGTGTGGGGTCCACCAGCACCTTGATCTGCTCGCTTCCGCCCAGCAGCGCCTCGAAACCCTGGTCCACCACGTCCCGGAGGGCCACCGTCGAGGTGACCACGGGCCGCAGGTCCACGCCCTCGTCGGCGACGAGCCGGATCAGCTCCGGGTAGGTGTCGCGGTAGCCGACGGTGGAGATGATCGACTGCTCGTTGTTGACGAGGGCGAAGGCGTCGAGGCGCACCTGCTGGGCCAGCCCGACCAGGACCACCCGCCCGCCGCGCCGGGTCGCCCCCAGACAGGTGTCCAGGGCGGCCTGGGAGCCCACCGCCTCGAACGCCACGTCGACCCCCTCGCCGCCGGTCAGTCCACGGACCGCCGCCACCGCGTCGGCCCCGCCCGAGGCGTCCACCAGGTCGGTGGCGCCGAGCCGGGCCGCGATCTCCAACCGGGCCGGTGCGACGTCCACGGCGATGATCCGGGTGGCGCCGCGCCGCGCGGCGAGCAGGACGGCCAGCAGGCCGATGGGCCCGAGCCCGACGACCGCGAGCGTCCCGTGCAGGGGTTCGGCGCGCCGCAGCGCGTGCAGGGCGACCGAGGCCGGCTCGAACAACGCGGCCTGTTCCAGCGGTACGCCGGCGGGCAGTCGGTGCGCCATGTAGCGCGGGACCGCCGCGTACTCGGCCAGCCCGCCGTGCCCCATCAGGCCGGCGAAGCCGAAGTGGCGGCAGATGTGGTAGTCACCGGCCTGACAGCGCGGGCAGGTGCCGCAGCGGTAGTTCGGCTCGATGGCCACCGGGTCGCCCACGGCGAGATCGGCGACCGAGGACCCGAGCGCGGCCACGGTCCCGCAGAACTCGTGCCCCAGGACCAGAGGCGCCGTGACCCCCGAGGCCGGGTGTGGGGTGGTGGTCGGGATGGCGTGCGGCCCGTTCGCGTACTCATGCAGGTCGCTGCCGCAGATCCCGCAGTACGCCACCCGTACCAAAACCTCGTCGGGCCCGGGGGTGGGCACGTCGGTCTCCGCTACGCGCACGTCGCGGGCTCCGTGCCAGACGGCGGCCTTCATCGGGTTGCTCCTGCCTTGGTCGGGGTGGGGGCGGCGGTGCGCTCGGCCCGGCGTCGCAGGACCCTCGGGGCGGTCTCGCGCAGGCCGAAGGCGAGCAGGACGACGGCGACGGCGCCACCGGCGGAGATGTACATGGCCGTCTCCAACCCCCAGGTGTCGGAGGCCCAGCCGGCGGCCAGCGGGGCGAGGACGCCACCGGTCAACTCGCCGACGCCCATGACCAGGCCGAGCGCGGTGGCCAGCGCACCCCGGGGTACGGTCTCGGCGGGAATGGTGGCCATGATGAGGGTGAAGCAGCCAAGACCGGTGTACGTGAGGACGATGACGCCCCCGAGCAGTACCGGGTTGTCCACGTACACCACCGCGAGCGGGCACAGCACGGCGACCGAGGTGAAGGCGATCATGGTGGTGCGGCGGCCGATGCGGTCCGAGATCGCCGGAGTGAGGAACCCCCACAGCACCCAGGCGACGCCGAAGCAGGTCATCACGGCACTCATGGTGCCGGAGGAGAAGCCCTTCTCGTCCTTGAGGTAGACGGGGGTGAAGGTGATGATGACGACGAACCAGGTGAGGTAGCAGCAGGCCGCGAGCGTGCACAGGACGATGTTGCGGTGCGCCCACACCTCCCGCAGCGGCGTCGAGGCGCCGGCGGCCGCGGCCGCGACCCTGCCCCTGTCCGGGCCGCGCTCCACCCCCGGCGGCACCTCACGCACCGACCTGGCCATCCAGGCAGCGATGAGCAGACCGGGCACGATGGTCAGGAGCAGGACCGTGCGCCAGCCGAACTGTTCGGCCACCCACACCACCACCAGCGGGGCGGCGATCCCACCCAGCAGGCCGGCGGCCGAGCCCTGCAACAAACCCATGTTCAGGCCGCGGCGGTGTTCCTGGGACGCCTCCACCATCAGGGACTGGGACAGGGGCAGCACCGCCCCCTCCGCCACTCCCATCAGCGCCCGGGCGGCGAGCAACCCGAAGAACCCGGTCATCAACCCGCCCGCCGCGGAGAAGACGGAGAAGAGGACGACGGCGCCGATCAGCAGCGGCTTGCGCCGCCCCAGCCGGTCCGAGACGCGTCCGATGACCATCCCGGACAGCGCCCAGGTGAACGCCAACGCGCCGGAGAGCACGCCGAGTTCGGTGTTGGACAGGTCGAAGTCGTCGTCGATGAACGGTGCGAGGAAGGACAGTGCCTGACGGTCGAAGAAGACGAATCCGAAGGCCAGGAAGAGGATCAGCAACAGCCGGTTCTCGTACGCGAGCGCCGCGTCGCTGACGGGGGCCGGTGGCGGCGTACTGGGCTGGGTGGGTGGCTCGGTCATGGGGACCTCGGGTCGGTGCGATGGGCCAAGGTCAGCGGAACAGGGAGTTGACGTAGTCGGCGCCGATGCCCACCTTCTCGTAGTGCTCGCGACACATCTCGATGTAGTCGTGGACGTCGAAGTAGCCGGCCGTCTCGCCGTTCTCGTCGAGCCAGATCAGCGGTCCCTTGACGATGAAGAACGTCTTCATCGGCTCGCCGCTGTCGTACGCCACCAGGGTGTGCCCCTCGCCCGGCGCCTCGTAGACGAAGTCGCCCGCGCTCGCCGTCCAGGGCCGCTCCAGGTAGCCCCACTTTCCGGAGATCGTGTACGCGAACACCTCGTGCGGGTGGTAGTGGCGATTGACCAGCCCCGCCTCCTTGGCGCGCAGGATGTCGGCCCAGGAGTTGTCCTTGACGTTGATCCACAGCGGGCGCGAGCCCACGGTCTCGGTGAACGGCACGTAGTACCGGTCGTCGTCGGTGGCCACCTGGGAGAGGTAGACCTCGGGCAGGGCGTCGGGCTTGAAGGAGTTCTGGATCGGCTTGAGGGTCTTCCAGAACTCGCTGTTGGCTGCCTCGGGCATCGTCGGGCTCCCTTGCGTTGGTAGGTGGCCGCAGTGAACCCCGGGGCGCCGACGCGCGTCTTTCCCAGGGCGGACGTCGCGCTTTGCCCGTTTCGGACACGCCCCGCCCACAGAGACGGCGCCCGGCGCGCCCCCGCGAGCCAGCCCCGCGCGCCAGGGACCGCCGACCGGATCGGTCAGCGGTCCCTGGCGCGCGGGCGTACGGCTCGTGAGGTGGCGGCGGCCGTGGACCTACGGGCCGGCGAGGGTGACGCGGGCGCACTCACGACAGGCGCGCGCCGAGGCGGCGATCCGGGTGTGGAAGGCGATGGTCACGACGCCCGCGAGGGTGCTCAGCGGCCAGTTCGTCGCGAGGACCGAGGCCAGCGTGAGGGTGAGCGCGCTGACGGCGAGGGCGACCGCGGCCGTCGTGCCCGTCCAGGCGACAAGCAGCGGCAGTTGGTGCGGGGTGGGCAGCCAGCGCGCGAGTGCGCCGGTGGCGGCCAGCGCCGCCCCCGCGAGGAAGGCGGCCGACGCCGCGATGCCCCCCAGATGCGCCACGAACAACTGGACCAGATCGGGTAGTTGATGACCCGTCGAGCCGTCCCACGTCTCCGCCAGATGCCAGCACAGGAACAGGAAGGGGACGATCAGCATCACCGCACGGGCGGTGTGCCGGGCCTGGGCGATGGTGAGTTCGCGCTGGAAGCTCGGGGCGATCTCGGCGACCGTGCCGAACTCGCGCACCGCCTGCCGCGCGGCATGGTGGTCCGGCTCGCGCCCGTGCGACAGGTCCCGGGCCGCGTCGATGAGGCCCTCGCGCAGGTCCATCACCATCCGGGACTTGACCCGGACGGGGCCGTGCAGCGCGGCCGACAGGTCCGCGACGTGGGCCTCGATGGGGTCCGCCTCGGTGGTGGGCGCGCTCATGTCGCCTGGCCGGGCCGGGGTGCCGGCTCCAACACGGCGCCGATCGCCGTCGTGAACTCGCGCCACACCGACCGCTCGGCCGCCAGGCTGCGCCGGCCGGCGTCGGTCAACTCGTAACACCGCCGCCGCCGTTCGCCTTCGGACTCCCAGACGCTGCGCAGCAGTCCGAGCCGCTCCAGCTTGTTCAACGCCGGGTAGATCGTGCCCTTGCGCAGCTCCAGAACCCCGTTGCTGCGTTCCTGTACCGCGGTGATGACCGCGTATCCGTGCAGCGGGCCGGATTCCAGTACGGACAGCAAGAGCCCGTCCAGATGCCCGCGTACCGCGCTCGCCTTCATGGTTAGGCAGCCTACCCAAAGGGCGCGCGAACGTGCTACCTATAGTTCGACAGCCAACCTATTGGCAGCCAACCCAGAAGGGCTTCGCGGTGACGAAATTCCTGCTGTCCGTGCACGTCTTGGCGGCGATCCTGGCGATCGGACCGATCACGGTCGCGGCCTCGATGTTCCCCCGCTACGTCCGCTCCCCAGCGGCCGACGGCGACGGCTCGGACGACGCCCGGACGGCGGCGCTCCTGCACCGCGTGTGTCGCGGGTACACCGTCGTCGGCATAGCGGTCCCGGTCTTCGGGGTGGCCACGGGAGCCCAACTCGGCGTGCTCACGGACGCCTGGCTGCTGACCTCGATCGTGCTGACCGCCGCCGCGGCCGCGCTGCTGTTGCTGGCGATCCTGCCCGGACAGCAGCGCCTGCTCGCCCAGCCGGCGGGCGCGGCCCTGGGTGGGCACGCGGGTGCGGACGCGAACCCGGGCGCCGGTGTCGCGGAGGCGGCCCGCTCGGCCGCCGCGCGCCTGGCCATGGTCACGGGCACGTTCAACCTGCTGTGGGCGGTGGTCGTCGTCCTGATGATCGTGCGTCCCGGCTCCACGACGGGGGCCTGAGCATCGTGCGCGCACTCCGCATCGCGGCCGCGGTCGAAGCCGTATCCCTGGTCTTCCTGCTGGTCAACGTCTTCACCGTGCACGTCGGCGTGATCACCTCGCTCGGTGGCCCGACGCACGGAACGGCCTACCTGGTCATCATCGTCATCGCCTGGCGCACCCCGCCGGCCCTGGCCCCGGGCGCCCGCCCGCGCGCCCTCGTCCCCGGCATCGGCGGGTTGCTCGTACTGCGGCGCATGCGCCAGGGGGCGCCGGCGACCCGGCGGCCCCGCCTCGCCAGGGAGGAGTGAGGCGCGGAGCACGCGCCGGCCCGACGCGTCCGACCACGTCGTCCCCGACTCCGCGCCCTCGGCGCCCCGGAGTCGGGGACGGGTGTGTGCCCGGGCTACTGGTGCAGGGCGATGAGCCGCGCGAGGTGTTTGCCCGCGATCTGCAGCGGCTCCTTGCTCTGGGCGACCTGGGCGGCCAGCTCGGCGCCCTCCAGCGTGCTGATCACGGTGTGGGCCAGGTCGTGCGCGTCGCTCTCGCTCATCCCGGAGGCGCGCAACCTGTCGTGCACCAGTCCGCGCCAGCGGGCGAACGCCTGCGCCGCGGCCGTCTGGATGTCGGGGGCGCGGCCGGCCGTGCCGAGCGAGGTCGTGGTGATGGGGCAGCCGTCCACCCACCGTGAGGCGTGCAGGCCGTCGGCGAGTTCGTGACACAGGTCGGCGATGGCCCGCGCGGTGTCCTCCTCGCGCTCCAGCGCGTCGCGCAGCACCTCGAAGAACTCCTGGTCACCGTGGTGGATGGCGGCGACGGCCAGCTCCTGCTTGCCGCCGGGGAAGAAGTGGTACACGGAGCCGAGCGTGGCCCGCGCCTCCTGGGCGATCTGCTTGATCCCGGTGCCGTCGTAACCCTGTCGCTGCATCAGCAGGGACGCCGCGCGAACGATGCGGGTGCGGGTGTCGGGGGTGGCCTCGGTGTTCGTCTCCGTGTTCACGCGGGCCAGCCTATCGGATAGAGCGTTCGTTCCAGCGGTGTGCTACGTTGCGTCGCAGCGCTAAATAGAGCGTTCGTTTTAGAGAGTTGTGGAGGGATTCTGATGAGTGCGAACGGACGATCGGTGACGGTGATCGGTCTGGGCCCGATGGGGCGCGCGATGGTGCGCGCGTACCTGGCGCGGGACTACGAGGTGACCGTGTGGAACCGGACCGCGAGCAGGGCCGACGACCTGGTCGCCGCCGGCGCGCGGCTGGCTCCCTCGGTCGAGGAGGCCCTGGGCGCGAACGAGTTGGTGATCCTCAGCCTGACGGACTACGCCGCGATGTACGCGCTCCTCGAACCGGTGACGGCCGCGTTGTCGGGCAGGGTCCTCGCCAACCTCAGCTCCGACACCCCGGAGCGGGCGCGCGAGGCGGCGGCATGGGCGGCCCGACACGGGGCGCGCTACCTCACCGCCGGGGTGGCGGTCTCCCCGGACCTGGTGGGGACGCCGGACGGTTTCACGTACTACAGCGGTTCCAAGGACCTCGTCGAGGAGCACCGGGACGCCCTGGAAGTGATCAGCAGGGTCGAGTACCGGGGCGAGGACCCGGGGCTCGCGGCGCTGTACTACCAGCTCCAGATGGACCTGTTCTGGACGAGCCTGACTGCCTGGCTGCACTCGGTGGCCGTGGCCGAGGCGCACGGCATCTCGGTCGAGGAGATCCTGCCCTACTCGGTGGACGTGGCCGACTCGCTGTCGACCTTCTTCCGGTTCTACGCGCCACGGCTCAGCACCGGGGACGACACGGGTGACGTGGACCGGCTCGCCATGGGGGTGGCCAGCATGGAGCACGTGGTGGACACGGTGCGGGCGGGGGGAGTGGACGCGGGTCTGCCCGAGGCCGTGCTGGACGTGTTCCGGCGCGGTGTCGCGGCGGGCCACGCGAACGACAGCCTCACCAGCCTGCGCGCCATCCTGCGGGCGGGCAGCGTCCCGGCCTGACGCGCGAACGCGGGCCGAGCCACGCGACCCCGGTACGGCGCGGTGCCCGCAGCCGTGGGAAACCTCCCACGGCTGCGGGCCGTACCGCGCACTCCTTCGTCCACTTCGTGGAGGCGACGCGCCGCGCCTGGTGTCGCGCGGGGAGCGCGTGGGGCGGTCAGCGCTGTGGGGTCGGGAAGGCCACCGGGCTGCGTAGCCCCGCGCGGCTGACCGCGCGGACGCCGAAGAACACGTTGTCCTTGGACAGGTCGACGGTGTGGCGGGTGGTGTCACCCACCAGCCTCGCGTGGGTCCACCGCGCCGCGGTGGTTTCGCGCCAGACCACCTCGTAGCCCGCCAGGTCCGGCTCGGGGCCCCGCTCCCACACCAGTTCCGTCTCGTTGGTCAGGGCCGCGGTGAGGATCTTCGCGCCGCGCGGCGTGCCGGGGGCCTGGGCCAGGCTCCACAGGGCCGCGGCGTTGACGCGGGCGACGCGCGCGATGAAGGGGAAGTCGCAGAACTCGGGCAGGTCCCCGTACTGCCTGCCGTCGACGACGCGCACGTCCTGATGCTGGTGTGCGTAGTCCTCGGCGGGCTCGGTGAACCGGGCCGCGGGGTAGGCGCGCTCAAGGAACGGAATGTGGTCGCCGCCGCGCAGATAGCGGTCCCTGCGGTAGATGACACGGACCTTCATGCCGGTCACCCCGGGCCCCGCGACGTCCTCGACGAACCGGGCGAGCTGCCGCGAGGGCGAGTCGTTCTCGCCGCCCACGGAGCGCCGCACCTCACCCTCCTGCGGGGTCTCGGAGGTGGGCACGCCTTCCGCGAACAGCCTGAGGGTGTGGGGGTCGCGGGTGCCGTCGTCGGCGGTGGGGCTGCCGACGATGTCGTTGGTGAACATCCCCTGTACGTCGGCCTGTCGCTCCCGGTAGCTCTGGGCGAGGTGGGCCGCGCCGTACAGGCCCTGCTCCTCGCCCGCCACGGCGGCGAAGACCAGCGTGGCGCCGGTGCGCCGGGTGGCCATGACGCGGGCCAGCTCCATCGCGACGGCCACCCCGGAGGCGTCGTCGTCGGCTCCCGGGGCGTCGCTGGTGTGGTCCATGACGTCACTGGCGCGGGAGTCGTAGTGCCCGGAGACGACGTAGACGCGGTCGGGCGAGGTCGTGCCGCGCAGGGTGGCGACGATGTTGGAGATCCGCGTCGGGACGGGGATACGGGGTGCCGGCTGCTGCACGTACGACTGGAGCTCGACCGTCATCCGGCCGCCGGAGGCCCGCGCGTACTCGCGCATCCGCGCCAGGATCCAGTCGCGGGCGGCGCCGATGCCGCGCTCGGGGTCGTCCTGGGCGGAGAGGGTGTGCCGGGTGCCGAAGGCGGCCAGGCGCCGCACGGTCGCCTCGATCCGGCGGTGGTCGATCTCCTGGAGCAAGGCCCGCAGTTCCCGCGGGGGAGGCTGTGAGGCGAGCCGGCCCGGCTCGCCCGCGGCCGCCACGCCGGTGGACGTGGCGGCCGCGGCGGCGGTGGCCGCGGTGGTAGCGAGCAGGGTGCGCCGGGAGGCGCCCGTCGGATTCACCATGCGCGTATCGTCATGCACGCAACAACCGGCTCGCAAGACACGTACACCCCGCACATGCCCGAGGTCGCCCTCCCCGACCACCTCGCCCGGCGCGTCCGGCCGGCCCCCGGTACCGGTCGGAGCCGGTCAGAACGTGGGGTCCTGGGTCTGGGACGTCACCATCTCCACGGCCTCCTCGTGGGTGGAGACCGAGGGCTGGGAGCCCTCCAGGGGCTGGCGGGCCGTCTCCTTGATGAACGCCACGGCGACCAGGCCGACCGAGGCCGCCACGATCGCGTACACGGCGGGCATCATGTCGCTGCCGGTCAGGCTGATCAGACCGGTGATGACCAGCGGCGTCGTGCCGCCGAACAGAGACGCGGCGAGGTTGTAGCCGATGGACAGCGAGCCGTAGCGCACGTTCGTCGCGAACAGGGCCGGCAGGACGGCGGACATCGTGCCCAGCAGGCAGACGAGGGGCAGGCCCAGCATCAGCATGCCGCCGGTGACAGCCGCGAAGCTGCCCTCCTGGAGCAGCCAGAAGGCGGGGACGGAGAGCAGGATGAAGCCGCCCATGCCCGCCGCGAGCAGCGGTTTGCGGCCGATCCGGTCGTTGAGCCGGCCGACCTGGTTGACCAGACACATCAGCACGACCATGGTGCCCACCAGGATGAGCAGACCGTGCGAGTCGTCGTAGTCCAGCTCGTCCGTGAGATAGGTGGGCATGTACGAGAGCAGCATGTAGTGGCAGATGTTGTACGCCGCCACGAGCACCACGCACAGCAGCAGGCGCTGCCACTGCGCCACGAAGATCTCCTTGAGCTCGGTGCCCTCGCTCGTGATGTGCTCGTCCGCCGTCTCCTCCTCAAGCCGCTGGAAGGCGGGCGTCTCCTCCAGCTTGAGCCGCAGGTACAGGCCCACAAGGCCCAGCGGCCCGGCGACCAGGAACGGCACCCGCCAGCCCCAGTCCTCCATCGTGCCGTCACCCAGCCACTCGGTCAGCGCGACCACCAGGGCCGCGGCGCTCGCGTAACCGGCCAGGGTGCCGAGTTCCAGGAAGCTGCCGAAGTAGCCGCGCTTCTTGTCGGGCGCGTACTCGGCGATGAAGGTCGAGGCGCCCCCGTACTCGCCACCCGTCGAGAAGCCCTGCAGCAGCCGGAAGAGGATCAGCAGCACCGGCGCCCAGAAGCCGATCGAGGCGTACGAGGGGATGAGCCCGATGCAGAAGGTGCCGAGCGCCATCAGGATCATGGTGAGCGCGAGCACCTTCTTGCGGCCCACCCGGTCGCCGAGCGGCCCGAAGTAGAGCCCGCCGAGCGGCCGTACCAGGAAGGCCACGGCGAAGGTCGCGAACGACGACAGGAGCTGCATCGTGTCGTTGCCGGACGGGAAGAAGACGTGCCCGATGGTGACGGCCAGGTAGCTGTAGATGCCGAAGTCGAACCACTCCATGGCGTTACCGAGCGCCGCCGCCTTCACCGCGCGCCGCACGGTCTTCTCGTCGGTGACCGTGATGTCGGACCGCCGCAGCCTGGGGTTCTTCCGGCGGGCGATGGCTCGGAACAGCGGCCGGTGGCGTCTGACGGCCTCGGGGTCCAGCGCGGCGTCATCGGGGGGTGTGCCAGTGGACACGACTCGCCCTTCCCTTCGTGTGTTGCGAACCGCGTGGGGAGCGGTCTCGTACGAGTCAAGCTGCTGCGCCCGATCACGGGTGATCAAACCTCCTCTGGCGGATATGAGGAGATTGCTCACACCCGGCGAGCCGTCCGGGTGCGCGCCGCCCACCCTCGGCCGGAGCGTGCCACCCACCTCTGACGCGGTGCGTGACGCCCCCGACCCGGCGCGCGTGCCACCACCCGCCCGGTGCGCAAGGGATTCCTGGTGTGCCGGTGTCCTCCTCGTGGCCGAGAGACGGTCTCGATCGCGTACCCCGAAACGCCCATCCTTCGCGCGCGACCCCTCATTCGCGCGGCGACGCGCGGGCGAGGCGTCCACGCGGGACGCGGCGGCCCTGCCGGCCGGCCGTGCGCACGGCGACGAGGCGGTCACAGCGGCGAGGCGTCCTCCAGCACCATGTCAACCTGCTCCCGCCCCCGCTGTTCGGCGAGGCCGATGAGGAACGCCGAGCGGCTGTCGTCCAGCGAGACGAGGGTCATACGGAGGTAGAGGGTGCCGCAGTCTGAGTGGGTGACCTTCAGTACCGCCGTGTGTGCGGGCCGGTCGCCCACCGTCGTCGCCTTGGACTCCTGGGGCGTCGACTTCCCGTCCGGGCAGAAGAACTCGGCGTTCGAGGAGGCCGCGCGCTCTGCCTCGTACCGCAGCCTGGACTGCGGTACGCCGCCGGCCCGGCCGGCCATGACCGAGCCGCCCTTGCCATCCGCGCTCTTCTCGCCGGCCGCCGAGGTGAAGGCGTCGATCAGGCCGCCCTTGTCGCGCTCCCAGCCCTCGGGTATCGCGTAGGAGATCCCGGCCTTCTCGTCCGTGACCCGAGGCTGGTCGGCCAGCGCGGAGCGGTCCTCGTCGCGCGTCAGCCACCATGCGGTGGCCCCGCCGACGAGGAGGAGGGCCAGCGTGAGAAGACCGGCGACCACCGCCCGGCGCCTCCCCGGCCGCCGGGCCGGGGGAGGGGTGGGAAAGCCGGGTCCGGGAGGGTGTGGAGAGCCGTACCCGGGGTTGCTCGCGGGAGGCGCGTGTTCCGGGCCGAACGCGGAGGTGTTCCCGTGCTGGGCGGGTTCGGGCTGGTACGGCGGCGGTCCGGTGGGAGGTGGCGTCGTCATGATCCCAGCCTTTCGGGGCCGCCCGGTCCTGTCCTGAGTAGGCGTACTCAGATGGCCACCCACCGTGTTCGGTCACGCAGCGCCACCGACTCGGGACAGGGCCGTGGAGTGATCGCGGGCGCACCCACTGGCCGGTTCAGGACGCGGGCGAGATGGAGAAGAGCTGGGCTCCGCCCCCGTCGCACGGCTGCTTCACCGCTGGTGCCCCGGCGGACCTCCCCGACCCGCTGATGGCCACACAGCCACCGCCGACCACACGCAGCACGTACCGATCGTCACCACCGGATGCCGAGGGGTCGACGTAAAACCTGCTCGTCTTCCCGCAGTCCTCCCACGGTTCCAGCAGCGCGGCACCGGTAGGAGCGGTCACCACGTTCAGGCAGCCCTCGCCGTGGTCGGGGTGGTACCACCGCACCCGGAACGTGCCATTCGCGGCCGGCACCAGTTCGGTCTCCTGCGGCGCGACGTCACGGCAGGGACGCTGCACCGCCACCAGCGAGTCGTAGCCCTCGACACGCCCGTCGGTCAGACACATGTTGTCCGCCAGGACCGGTCGGATCCGCACCGGGCCTCGCGGCAGAACGGCCCCTTCCCCCGAGGGCGCGGACGCGTCCCCTCCGCCACCACCGGAACCGCCCGACTCGCCAACGAGGCTCACGCCCCATACGGTGGCGCCCCCGATGATCACCGCGGCGACCCCCAGCAGCAGTGCGGGCTTGCGGCGCTGCCCCACCCCGCGCCGTGTGCGCTGAGCCGGCGTCGCTGCCGCTGCCGCACTGTCAGCCTGACTCCTCCCCTTACTCAGGGCCCTCTCCCGTGCCCGTAGCCACTCACCCACCCGGTCCCCGTCCCCACAGACTCGTACGAACGCGGCCACGAGCTCGGGACGTGGCGCGACCTTTCCGCTGAGTACGTCCGCCAGCGTGCTGCGGGCCAGCACCTCGCCGTGCTCGGCGGCACGCTTCTCGATCTGTCGGTACGTCAGGCCGGAGCGCTCCTTGAGCTGTCGCATGGCGGCCGTGAACTCGCCTGGGTCTCCGGCCTGGTGCGGCTGAACATCCCCCACATTCGCCATGCCGACATCGTGAGCCATCCCGCGACACGCGGACAATACCGGTGCCCGCCCCCGTCACCACCGGTCCCGGACAGCGTCCGGACACGTCCGTGACCAGCCCGGACAGCCCCCTCCTGTCCGGGACAGTGGGTCGCCATTGCCTCGGCCCGTCCGCGGCCAGCAGTCTCGAAGGGCAAGCAAGGCGCGAACCGCCACACGCAACCACGGAGTGTTCTCATGCGAAAGACCGCAAGGCCGGCACACCTCACCTCCCTCGCGCTCGCCGCCGTCGTCGTCGGCGGCCTGACGGCCACCACGGCCGTCCCGGCCCAGGCGCACACCGAAACCCGGGCCTCCGCCAAGGTGACCGACGCCCACTACCTGCGCTTCGACAAGGGCTCGGTCACGAACTCCCGTCTGGAGCTGGTCAAGCGCACCGCCGGCCGCGACAAGGTGCTCAAGAAGTACAAGGCGGGCTCGGGCCAGACCAAGAACACCTGCGCCGTCGGCAAGGGCTGGCTGCCCAACGCGGAGAAGAAGCCCTATGCCGTCGAGTGGCACCGCAAGAACTTCGACGGCATCATCAACGGCCTCGTCATCAAGCTCTCCGACCGCAAGTGCCACAACGGCACCAAGCGCACCGAGCTGTTCATTCACAGCGAGATGAAGCCCAACGGCAAGCAGGGCACCATCGAGTCCGAGCGGTGGACCAACAGCAACCCCAACGACTACTACTCCAACGGCTGCATCAAGCTCAACCCGACCGACATCAGGGACCTCTTCAAGCGCCTCGACCGCATCGGCTGGCCGAAGAAGCTGTACGTGGTGAGCTGACCGGCACCAGTTCCCCGCGCGGCGCCCGAAAGGCCCGACGTGGCTTGAGGGCCAGGTCACCGCGCCGCCTGCCGGGCACGACCGGCCCCCCGCCCGAGCCTCGTGGGAAGAGGTGAGGGTGCGGGGGCCGTCCCTCGCTCCACCGGAGCGCTCCACTCTCGGTTGGTGGTGGCGGCCGGGGGTCACACCATGAGCGCACCCGCCACGGTCGTCGCCGCACACAGCGACGACAACCCGATGGCGAATGCGACGGACCTGGCCCGGGAGCGCCGCGAAGCGTCGAGGTCCAGGGTGAAGACCTCGGGGTGGTCGGGCGCGTAGTGGACGGTGACCACGCGGCCGTACGCACGCGAGGGGCGCGCCAGTGGGGGGTGCGGGCGGGCGGTGACGAGCGTTCCCTCGCGGGTGGTGAAGGTGAGCACCGGGGCGTGACTGGTCCACTGGGACTCGCCGTCATCGTGAGCGGTCTCCTGCACCGCGACCACGCGCCCCGGAACGCCGACCGCCCTGGCCAGGCGAGCCGCCTCGCGGCGGACCAGCCTGACCTCGTGGCGCAGGACGAAGGCCGTCAGCACGGTCAGCGGCCCGCCCGCACAGAGCAGCGCCCACGGGTAGCCGTGCCGCAGAGCCAACTCGGTGACCAACCCGGCGTACGACAGGAAGGCGGCGAAGTGGGGCCAGGCCAACCCGTACCGGCCGTCCGTGAGGTCGTAGGTGACCTGGAACCGCTGTGGCTGGCCGGGCGGGTGGACCACGGCGACCTCGCGCCCGGCCCAGACCGTGTCCAACTGCCGGCCACCTTCGGCCGTGTACGGCAGGGCGTGCTCCTGCCCGGTGGCGGGATCGGGGAAGGCGATCACCACGGGTATCCCGGCCGTGCCCGGATCACCGTGCGCGGGGGTCCGTACCGAGGCGATCCGCCCCCACACCCGCACCGCCCGCTGCGCCCGGGTGGCTCCGGCCAGCGACCATCCGTACCCGACCAGCGCCCAACCGGCGCACGCCGCGCACCACAGCAGCAGAAGCCTGTGCCAGTCCACGCCCGCGCCCCTCCCGTCGTCCCAGCCTCTCGCGCCCGACGTCCCGCCCCCGGCGGCCAGTGGTCGCGCGGACGGGCCTCACCCAGTGGGTGGGTGGGTGGTCAGCCGTCGGTACGGCCTCGCCGTACGGCCTCCCCGGCGCGGCGCCGGCCTCGTGACCCACCCGCTGGCCGCTGCCCGGGGTTGGTCACACCCGGGTGGTTGCCTGGTGGCGGATGGTGGCGTCGGCCAGCCGGCCCGGCTCGAAGACGGCCGCCGCCACGCGGAGTTCGGGGGTCAGCGCGCCCCAGAGTTCTTCCAGGAGTTGGCCCCGGTCGGCGGCGGTGGTACGTACTTCGAGGAAGGGTTCGCCGGTCGCGACCGTGTGCCCGTCGGAGCGGTACGTGGTCATCAGCACGGCGTCCCCGGGGTCCAGGTCCCGGACCGCGAGCGTCAGCACGTTGGCCGTCGAACGCGCGCCGCGGCTGCGTCGCGCGGCACCCAGCCACGCGTCCCGCCCGGAACGAAGGTCCGCCACCACGGTGATGCGGGGGGTGAAGATGGGCGGGTCGGGTTCGTACTCCAACCCACCCAGCGCCGCGACGGCGCTCTGGCGCTGCCGCAGCCGGTCCGAGACCACGGCGACCTGCTCCCCGTTGCCGAAGACCAGCCACCCATTCCGCTCGCGGGCCGCGACGTAGTGCCGCAGCGGATCGTGCTCGAACTCGCCGGTGGGGGAGACGATCAGCTCCCCGTCGCCCCGCCGTACGGCCCGGGACCGGGAAGCGGCGCTGCGCCCGGTGAGGAAGTAGCCGCCACACAGCGCGCCATCGAGCGTCCTCGCCCACACCACGCCCCGCCCCGGATAGCGGTTCCCCGCCACGGCCTCGTGCACGTGTTCTTCCACCGGGCCGCACGCCCTCCTCGTCGCTCCAACGCCTTGCTCGGACCCGCCGGCCGCCCGTCCCGTCGCGGTGGCGACACCACCGGGGTCAGGTGAGACGGCATTCCACCGAGTCGTCGATCCGCAGCGTCTCCAACGTGCCGAACCACTTTTCGACGACCGTCTCGGGTTGGACGCATTCGGCGCCGCCCTTGGTGTCGCCGATCCAGATGGTCTCGTGGCGTGTGTTGATGACCTGGAAGGGGGCGGGCAGCCGTTCCGGCAGGTACTGCCAGGGGGTCACCTCGTGGTACTCGTAGACGACCTCGCCGTCCTTGACGAAGCAGACGGAGGGGTAGTCGCACGGCGCCGCGGGCGTCGGCGGGTTCGTCGGCTCGGCCTGTGCCGTGGCGGTGGCCCCGCCGAGCAGGAGCAGCGTGGCCGCCAGTACGGCCATGACGCCTCGTGGGCCGGAAGCCGCCTTCATGTGAACCCCCCTTGTCGGCAAGGTGTGATCGAACACCCCTTGATGCGCACACTATCTCCATAGGTCGCGAGCCTGGTCAAGACTCAACCACCGCGACCACGGCCGCGTTTGGCACCGTCGCGCGGGTTGGTCGACCGCCGCCGCCCGGGCCACACGCCGCCACGGCGCCGCGGGTTGCCCGGTTGGGGGCGGGGCGACGTTGCCCGAGCCGGGCCTCGCGACACACCCTGGCGTCATGGCCCGGAGCTCCGGGGCTCCCCGTGGGTGGTGCCACCAGGCCGTGGTGGTTCAGCCGGCGGAGGGGGGTTTGTCCGGCAGCGTCCTAGGTTCTGTCGTCAAATGTCACGCCCACATCAGGAGTGATGCGAGGGTGACGGCTGCTTCGTAGGACTGGGCGGTCTTGTCGTATCGGGTGGCGATGCCGCGCCACTGTTTCAGGCGGTTGAAGCACCGTTCCACGACGTTGCGGTGCTTGTAGACCTCGCGGTCGAAGGCCGGCGGGCGGCCTCCGCGGCTGCCGCGCCGGGACCGGTTGCGGACCTGGTCGGCCCGCTCGGGAATCGTGTGCGGGATGCCGCGGCGACGGAGCCAGGTACGGATCGCTTTCGAGCTGTAGCCCTTGTCGCCCATGACATGATCGGGTCGGGTGCGGGGTCGACCGGGTCGGATCCGGGGCACCCGGATCGCTTCCATCACGGCGGTGAACTGGGCACAGTCGTTGGTGTTCCCGCCCGTCACGAGGAAGGCGAGAGGACGGCCCCGACCGTCGCAGGCCAGGTGAATCTTGCTGGTCAAACCGCCTCGGGAGCGGCCGAGTGCCGGGTCTTGGAGCCCCCTTTTCGGGCCCCGGCCGCGTGCTGGTGTGCCCGGACGATGGTGGAGTCGACCGACACCAGCCACTCGATGTCACCCGCCGCGTCCGCCTTGGCCTGGGCGGCCCGCAGCATCCGGTCGAACGTCCCGTCCGCCGCCCACCTGCGAAAACGCGTATGCAGCGTTGCCCACGGACCATAGCGCTCGGGCACATCCCGCCAGGCCGTCCCGGTCCGGAACTTCCACACGATCCCGTTCAGGACCCTGCGGTCGTCCAGCCGCTTGCGTCCCCGCAACGACTCGGGCAGCAGCGGCCGGACGAACTCCCACTCGGCATCGGACAGTTCATGGCGACGTATCACGACACCATGATCCACCAGACAAGATCATTTGAAGACACCGCCTAGGCCGTTTCGTTTGGATCATCGGGCGGACCAGAGGAAGATGCCGGCGATGTGGAGTCCGGCCAGGTAGAAGGTGGCGGTCTTCTCGTAGCGGGTGGCGATGCCGCGCCATTGCTGGAGGCGGGTGATGCACCGCTCGACGGTGTTGCGCTGCTTGTATGCCTGGCGGTCGAAGGCTGGCGGTCTGCCGCCCGCTTGTCCGCGCTGCCGTCGGTTGGCCTGCTGGTCGGCGCGTTCTGGAATCACCGCGCGGATGCCACGTCTGCGCAGGTGATCGCGGATCGCGCGGGAGGAGTACGCCTTGTCGCCCAGGACCAGGTCCGGCCTGGTCCTGGGCCGTCCAAAAGGGCGGGGAACGCGCAGGCGGGACATGAGGTGCGTGAAGGCGGGTGCGTCGCCGGCCTGACCGGCGGTGAGGAAGAACGCCAGGGGCCGGCACCGACCATCGGCCGCGAGGTGGATCTTCGTGGTCAGTCCGCCGCGGGAGCGGCCGATGGCGTGGTCGTCGGGTTCGCCGGCCGGAGCCCCTTTTTGCGTGCCCTGGCCGCGTGCTGGTGTGCGCGCACGATGGTGGAGTCGACCGAGACGGCCCAGTTGAGGTCTTCGCCGGCGTCTGCCTGCGCGACCAGCGCAGTGAACACCCGCTCCCATGTGCCGTCGACGGCCCACATGCGCAACCGGTTGTAGACGTCCCGCCAGTTGCTATATTTCTCTGGCAGGTGCACCCACTGAGTACCGGTCTGGAACTTGAAGGCGATCGCGTCGATCACCTCCCGATGATCACGCCAGCGCCCGCCCCGCTTCGGCGTCCGATCCGGGAGTAACGGCTCGATCCGCGCCCATTGCGCATCAGTCAACGACACTCCCAGACCAACGACCCTCTGATCCAAACGAAACGGCCTAGGCGGTGTCTTCAAATGATCTTGTCTGGTGGATCATGGTGTCGTGATACGTCGCCATGAACTGTCCGATGCCGAGTGGGAGTTCGTCCGGCCGCTGCTGCCCGAGTCGTTGCGGGGACGCAAGCGGCTGGACGACCGCAGGGTCCTGAATGGGATCGTGTGGAAGTTCCGGACCGGGACGGCCTGGCGGGATGTGCCCGAGCGCTATGGTCCGTGGGCGACGCTGCATACGCGTTTTCGCAGGTGGGCGGCGGACGGGACGTTCGACCGGATGCTGCGGGCCGCCCAGGCCAAGGCGGACGCGGCGGGTGACATCGAGTGGCTGGTGTCGGTCGACTCCACCATCGTCCGGGCACACCAGCACGCGGCCGGGGCCCGAAAAGGGGGCTCCAAGACCCGGCACTCGGCCGCTCCCGAGGCGGTTTGACCAGCAAGATTCACCTGGCCTGCGACGGTCGGGGCCGTCCTCTCGCCTTCCTCGTGACGGGCGGGAACACCAACGACTGCGCCCAGTTCACCGCCGTGATGGAAGCGATCCGGGTGCCCCGGATCCGACCCGGTCGACCCCGCACCCGACCCGATCATGTCATGGGCGACAAGGGCTACAGCTCGAAAGCGATCCGTACCTGGCTCCGTCGCCGCGGCATCCCGCACACGATTCCCGAGCGGGCCGACCAGGTCCGCAACCGGTCCCGGCGCGGCAGCCGCGGAGGCCGCCCGCCGGCCTTCGACCGCGAGGTCTACAAGCACCGCAACGTCGTGGAACGGTGCTTCAACCGCCTGAAACAGTGGCGCGGCATCGCCACCCGATACGACAAGACCGCCCAGTCCTACGAAGCAGCCGTCACCCTCGCATCACTCCTGATGTGGGCGTGACATTTGACGACAGAACCTAGGGGCTGTGTGGAGTTCGGATCTTCGTAAGGCTCGCTGGTGTGAGGGGTTGGGCTGGTAGAACTCGGTTTGTGGCGCGCTTTGATGTAACGGATGCCGAGTGGGCTTTGATCGAGAGATGTCTGCCGGTGGCGGCAACGGGTCCGCTGCCTCGTCGGGTGCGGGACCATTTCAACGGCGTGTTGTGGCGGTTTCGCACCGGCTGCGGCTGGCGTGACGTGCCGGACCGTTATGGTCCCTGGTCGACGGTGTACTCGCGGTTCAACATGTGGGCGAAGGCGGGGGTGTTCGAGGCATTGATGGATGCCTTGATCGCGGAGGCTGCGGCGCGAGGGCGGGTCGGTCTGGAACTGGTCAGTGTGGATTCCACGGTCGTGCGCGCCCATCACGAGTCGTCCGGCCTGGCGATCGCCGGAGAGACTCTGGACGCTCTTGAACAGGCTCTGACCGAGGAAAAGGGGGTTCCGCTGCCGGAGCAGGGGCCGGTCCTGCGGGTGACGCACCGCAGGCCAGCGCAGGTGCGGGCCTTGCACAGGAGACGGACGGGGACCGCTTTGCGACGCGTCGGCGTCGCCGAGCGCGCGCGAAAGCGGCCGGAGTCGGCCGGTCCCGAGGCGGACTGAGCAGCAAGATCCATGCTGCGGTCGACACTGCGGGACTGCCGCTGGTGTTCGTCCTAACCCCACGTCAGGCCGCGGACAGCCCGCAGTTCCAGACGGTGCTGGGACAGACCCGGGTCCCAGGCTCGCTTGGCCGGCCACGCACCCGCCCTGGGGCGGTGGCCGCGGACAAGGCCTACTCGTCCAAGGCGAACCGCGCCTACCTGCGCAGACGCGGGATCACCGCCGTGATCCCGGAGGAGGTCGACCAGGCCGCCAACCGGCGGAGGAAGGGCTCGGCCGGCGGTCGCCCCCTCGCCTTCGACGTGGACCGCTACCGGCAGCGCAACACCGTGGAACGCTGCTTCCAGAGACTCAAGACCTGGCGCGGAATCGCCACCCGCTACGGCAAGTCCCCTCAGAGCTACACAGCAGGGCTCCACCCCCGAGGATCGATCATGTGGCTGAAGCGCATCACCACAGCCCCATGATCCGAACTCCAAACAGCTCCTAGTACTGCAACGGTGTTTGCCGTGACTGCTGACCAGGTCGGTCGTTGATGTGGTCATGGGTGGGGGCCTTGCTGAGGTCAGGTTGTGGGCTGGGGAACTGAGTGCTCTGCATGAGCGGTTCGTGCACCGGTTCAATCGGGAGGAGCCGCGGCAGTCGGCGCTTGCCTATATGCGGGGGCTGATCGCTCCGCTGGAGCGGAAGAACGGTTGGACGCTGGCGGAGAAAGCCGGGCACGTCGGTCCCGATCGCATCCACCGGTTACTGAATTGGATCGAGTGGGACGCCGATGAGGTCCTGGCCGATGTACGTGACTACGTCGTGGAACACCTCGGAGACCAGGATGCCGTTCTGATCGTCGATGACACCGGCTTTCTCAAAAAGGGCGTGCGTTCAGCCGGGGTGCAAAGGCAGTACTGCGGCACAGCAGGCCGCACTGAGAACTGCCAGGTCGGAGTGTTCCTCGCCTATGCCACGAGCCTTGGACGCACGCTGATCGACCGCCGCCTGTATCTGCCCACGTCCTGGACGGATGACCGGGAACGCTGCCGGCGGGCGAGCATCGAGGACACCGTGGGCTTCGAGACGAAGGTGACCATGGCTAAGGCAATGGTCCGAAAGGCCATCGCCGACAGGATCCCGTTCCGGTGGGTGACGGCGGACGCCGCTTACGGCTATAGCAAGGACTGGCGGTCCGAGCTGGAGCAGGCCGATGTCTTCCACGTCATGGCCACCACCCGCCACGACACCGTCGTCACCCGCTGGGCACTCGACCACCCCGTTCACGACCTGTTTCCCGGCCTGCCACGGCAGAAGTGGAAACGCCGCTCCTGCGGCGACGGCGCCCACGGACATCGGATCTACCACTGGGCCCGCGTCGAAGTGCGGCCCTGGCACCGCGAGGACCGCCGGCACTGGATTCTCGCCCGCCGCAGCGTGAGTCGACCCCAGGAGATCTCCTACTACATCGCCTACTGCCCCACCGAGACGACCCTGGAGAAGCTGATCCGCATCGCGGGCAGCCGCTGGGCGGTGGAGGAATGCTTCCAGACCGCGAAGCAGGAGCGCGGTCTGGACGACTACCAAGTCCGCCGCTATCCCGGCTGGCACCGCCACATGACCCTGGCCATGGCCACCCACGCCTGCCTCACCGTCCTGCGAGCACGCGAGCTGGATGCCGGGAAAGCAGAAACGGATCCTCCCCGCTCGTCCACCTCAGCCTCGCCGAGATCAGACGCCTGATCACCCGACTCACCCCACGCTGTCCCGCCCCAGCCGACCACATCCCGCACTGGTCGACATGGCGCCGCAGACGGCAATATCAAGCTCGGCTCAGCCACTACAAACGCCGTGGACACAGCCCCTGAAAACTGCCCAGCACTCAGAACGAGCACCGTTGCAGTTACTAGCGCGGAGGGAGGGTGAGGGCCGCCCTCAATGCCGCTGTACCGTCCTCGAGAGTGGACCACTGGCAGGGGGCGGGATGAGTCAGCTTGAGTTCAGTTGGGAACTCAGTGGTAGTGGTTGGGCAACCTGCCGTATCGCGGATGGCGTATCGGGGCGGAAAGACTTCGTGAGCTACTGCACGGACGCCCTTGCGGACGTGCTTCACGGTGTCGCAGGTCTGTACGGTCGCACCTTCGTTCAGCGGTTCTCTTTTGATCTTGAGCCAGCCGAAGTGAGGTGGGTTCTCCGTCGCAGAGGCTCAGACGTTCACGTCGCGATCTACTGGTTTCCGGACATGTCCACGAGCTTCGACGCGCCGGACCAGACAGGCACACTCTCGTGGACCTCCACTCAGCCCCTTAGCCTCCTCGGGCACGTCGTCTTGGAAGCTGCTCAATCGGTGGTCCAGCTGCACGGAGAGGACGGCTACAGGGCGAAGTGGGTACAGCACCCATTCCCCGTTGCTGCGCTGCAAGACCTTCGTCGACTGCACTTGCAGTACGACAGATGCGAACGCCAGCACGGCGGGTTGTCCATGTAGTGCGTGGTCGGACGCAAGCGTGCTCTTCTTTGATCTGCGAGTCTCTCCCGTGCCCCTGCGGTGGTTACTCGATGGCTTCGCTGGTGCGGGCGGTGATCTGTGTGAGGCTGGGTAGGCCCAGGAAGATGGGGGACTGCTTCTTCTCCTGCTGGGCCGCGATCTGGGTGGTGTGGTTGTGTTGTTCGGTGCGTATGCTACTTGGCGGCAATTGCGGGTTAGTCAGGCTGGTTTACGTGCTACTCAGGAAGGTTATGTCACTGACCGGTTCAGTACGGCCGTCGATCAGTTGGGCAGTGACAAGTTGGAGACACGTATTGGTGGGCTCCATGCGCTGTGGCGAATCGCGGAGCACTCCGCTCGCGATCGTGAGGCTGTTATCTCTATTCAGGCCGCATACCTGCGTACGCACCTGCCGTGGCCGCCCACCGCGCCGGAAGCTCCAGCGAGGGAGGCGCCCATCAATGATGTCGTGCCGCTGGAGGTGCGCGCTGCCGATGCCCAGGTGGCGCTGACCGGGCTCGGCGTGCTGTTGCTGCAACCTCGACAGCAGTCGTGGATTAACCTCAGTGTGACGGATCTGCGTCGGGCCGACTGTGATGGGCTGTGGCTGCATGAGGTCAACCTTGACCGTTCCTGTATGGAGGCGGCGGGCCTGTACCACGCCAACCTCACGCAGGCCTCTCTCGTCTCGGTCAATCTGCGGCACGCCGACCTCAAGACGGCGATCCTGCGCCGGGCGCGCTGCGTTCTGGCTGACCTGAGGGGTGCACGGCTGGTCGAGACCGACTTGCGTGCCGCGGACTTCACCGAGGCCGACCTGCGCGAGGCGAATCTACGTAAGGCTGACGCGGGCGGCGCTGTCTTCCGTCGCGCCGACCTGCGCCTGGCGGACCTGCGGGGCGCCGACTTGAGCACGGCCGATCTCCTTCAGGCACGTCTGACCGGTGCGCTGGCTAGCGAGCACACTCGCTGGCCAGATGGTTTCGACCACGCGGCGGCCGGTGTCGTGGTTACCGAGGACCCTGGCCCCGAACCTCCGCCACTGCTCCAGCCCTCAGGGATAACGACACAACACCCGCCCCTACGGTCCATATCGTGACTGAGGAGCCTGAGTGAGGGCCATGGTGCGTGCAGACCCGAGCCGATGCGATTCTTTCGTTGGTGCGGTGAGGGTTGGTGGTGGGCGGTGACGGTCTGTTCGTCAGCTCGCCCGGTGGGGCTGGAGGAGCGGGCGGTGTGGTGGCCGAGGGGCCCCGAGAGGTCTTGTTTTCGGTAGGCCAGGCGCATGCGTTGCACCGTGGTGTGCGGTCCTCGGGCGAGGTCGAGCGCGGTAGCTCCTCCGCCTTGGCTTGCTCCCGCTCGGCCAGCGTGTGCCGCTGCGGGTCGTACGGCGACCGGGCCACTCCTTCGCTCCCGGGCCCGCTGGCAAGCTCGCACTCGACTTCCCGCGTGTGCCGCCGCCAGGCAAACGCCTTCTCGCGTGCCGCGGCGGGGGCGGGCTCGAACAGGCCCTACTGTGAAGCTGCTTAGGGCACGTCGGTTCCGATGACGGTGAAGTCGGGGTCGGTGAACAGGTGCTCGGCGAGTACGGCCTGGCCGCCACCGTTCGGACTGACGAGGTGGATCTCCTGTCTCGAAAGGGCGACTACCTGCCACGTCACGCCACAGAACCGGACCCGAGTACCAACCCTCCACGGCCAGCCGGGCACCCCGCCGCGCGCTCGCCCGGCACCTCTCTTCGTGCCCGGGTCGCTCCAGCCCTGCGGGCCGACGAGGATGCGTTCGTACAGTGGCGTGTCCAGATCAGCCGTCAACCGGCCGTGCCACAGGGCGTGGAAGACGCAGGGAAGGACTTCGATCGGGTCGCCGGCCGCTGCGGTGCCCTCTATCAGTGGTCGCGGCCGCGTGAACGCCCCGACGACCACCACTATCAGCTTCGGGCGGCCGGCGTTGCGAGGATGGCAGTACCCGGCCAGCCATTTCAGGTTGGCGGCCAGGACGTCGTCGAGCGGTGGGATGCGCCGGTAGATCCAGCCGATGTCTGCGCATGCCTGCGTCACCGCCTCAGAAGCCTTCACCGCGCGTTCGCCGCCGGAATGGCCGGGACAGTCGGCGAGCGGCGCGGCGCCGTCGGAACGGCGGGCGAAGAGCTGCGGCGCCCAGGAACGCACCTGGCCGCGGCGATTACGCCACAGCAGCCGCCCCGGCCGACCCGTCACGTCAGGGTCGCGGTCCAGGACCATCAGCTGGGCACGCATCGGCTGCGTAGGTCAGAAGCAGGAAGGGTTGTCGGTAGGTTCTGAGAACGACCGCGGGCCGGCAGCCCTGAAGGTGTCGGTGAGAAGTAGGAACGGCTGGCGTCCTTGTCTCGCGGTCTTGGTGCCGGATTCCGGGACCGCCGGTTTCGTCCATGAGGGATGATCCCCTGATGGACAGGGTTGTTGATCTCGACGAGGTGGCTGCGGTTGTGGCTGGCCGGACGGTGGGCTGGAGGTCGGCCGGCCTCGAAGTGGGCGAGGTGAACTGGAGGGATGCCGAGGCGTCGTGGCCCCAGCCTTTGGAGACCGACAGGGCTCGGATGCATGATCCCGACTCGGTCGGCGTGGTCATCTCTGGCCCGGGAGAGGCCGAGCTGTCGGTTGTGCTGTTCCGGGGTGGCTGGGCCGATGTGGACTTCATCGCCGGCCTCGACGACGCGGGTTCCCTCCCGGCCTCGGGCATCGTCTCAGCCTCGGACTTCGAGGCCCGGATGAATCAGTGGGTCGCTCGTGTCTTCGGGGTCTGCGGCGGTGCTCATTGAGTGGTGGTCCGTCTCAGTTCAGCTGACCGGCTGGTGCTCGGCGCGTGCTCGGGCGGTGGCGAGGCGGTAGGAGTCGGTGCCAGTCTCGATGGTGTTGCCGCCGAAGGTGAGACGGTCGACGACGGCCGCGCAAGGCGAGGGGTGGTGAAGGTCTTGGTCCAGCCAGAGCCGGCTCCGTCCCGCTGCTGGGTCGCCCTGCGGGCGCCGGGCGCCTGTGAGTGTTCGTTCTGGAGGGCTTAGCCAGCCCCACAGTGACAGCGAACCCACCGTGCACCGTTGTACCGGGCCCGGGGGCGCGCCTGGTGGGTGCGACACTCGAGGACACCCGTTCGTGTGACTCTGCCCCCGGCCGCCGCGCTGTATCCCCCTGGCCGTGCCCGCTGCTGCGTGCCGCCTCCGCTCCGGCCAGGGTGGCGGGGGAGTGGCCTCTCCCCGGCCGCTGCTCGCCGTTCGGTTGTACGCTCGCGCCGCGTCGTGCGCCCTCCGCTGGGGCCGTCGGGGCCGTCGGGGCCGTCGGGGCCGTTCCAGCCGGGATGCCGGGTCTTCCCTGGCCGTGCTCGCCGCTCGCCCCTATCCCCGCTCCTGCTGCCGTCCTTGCTGTCTAGTGCTGTGACCGGGAACGTTCGCCGGGGTCAGCTCGGTCAGTCCGGTCGTGCTGCTTTCCACCTCCATGAGGTTTGGCGAGGGAGGCCGTCGAGTTCTCCGCGGCCGGTGCACCAGAGGAGTACTTGTGTGGGGCCTCCGGGCGGGGCGGTGGGGAAGAGCCGGTTGAGTACTGCTGCGCTCAGCGGTGCTGGTGGCAGCCAGTCCACGGACAGTCCCTGCGTGATGTCGTAGGTGTGCAGCAGGGTTTCGGCAACGCCCATCGCCGCGAACCCTTCGGGGTCGCACGGGCCCCAGTGCCAGGCCCTCAGGGTTGGGTTGGCTGTGGCCAGGGCGCTGCTGAGCAGTCCGCCGCAGGCGGTGACGGCCTGGAGTACTTCGGTCGGCGAGGCAGTGGGGCGAACGTACAGGTCGATGGGAAGGTAGGCGTCGGCAGGTTGTGCTGCCAGCTGCGCTGCGTAGGCCAGTAGGTCGTGGCCGATGTGGGCTGCTGTTTGCCAGCAGGTCCATTCGAGGGGCCCCGCCGGCACCGTCCAGTCCTCGGCGGTATGGGGGCCGAGCACCCGCAGCATCTCCGCCACGGCGGCGTCGACGTCCTGGTGGTCCATGCAGAGCTCCTCGCGGTCCGTGTTGTGGGACTGGGCTATACCGGTTGTCGATCCTTCACGCCGCTGGACTTCTGGCACGTCTGCCCCAGCGGATGCCTTTCTCGCTGCGGATGCGGGCGCGTTCTCGGCGTTGTGCGGCGAGTACGGCGGGGTGGCGGGCGTTGGCGTTGTGCCATCGCAGGTAGCGGTGATGCAGGGCCCGGGTCTGCGCGGGATGGCTGCGATGGTGGGAGTTGGCCAGGGTGAACTGCCGCAACGGGCCGAAGTGGGCCTCGATCGGGTTGGCCCAGGAGGCGTAGGTCGGGGTGAAGCTCAGCTCGACCTTGTTCTTCTTAGCCCAGCGGCGAATGTCCGTACCGGTGTGGGCGGAGAGGTTGTCCGAGATGATGTAGATCGGGGCGCCGTCGGGTCGGGCGGCGCGGATCGACTTCAGCGCCGCCAGGGTGTTGGCGGTGCCTTTGCGGTCGCGGTTGCCCCCACAGACGGTCGTCGCCGACGGAGTAGCAGCCGTGGAAGTAGGTGACACCGTGGGTGCGGCGGTAGGTCGCCGGCAGCCGGTCGGGCTTGCCCTGTTTCGCCCAGCAGGAGCCTGCGGTGGGCCGAATGCCCAGGGGCCCGAATTCGGCGAAGGCGAAGACCCGGTCCGGGGAATGTTCCAGCACGTGCTCGATCCGGTCGAGCTTGGCGTCACGCTCGGGGTCGGGCGACTCCTTCCAGGTCTTGGTGTGCTGGAAGGTGATCCCGCGGCGGGGAGCAGGCACCGTAAGGCTTCCCGGCCGATGCGGATGACACCTCCGTGCACTTTCCGCAGGTAGGCGGCGAGTTTCCGGATCGACCATCGGGTGAAGAACTGCCCGAGTCTGATGGGGCGAGTGGTGGCCGTCCGGATGACGAAGTCCTCGTCGTCAGGGGTGAGCAGGCGGGGACGGCCTCCCGCCCGCTGAGGGTCCAGGCAGGCCAGACCGATCTCGTTGAACCGGTGGATCACATCGCGCACGGTGTCCTCGTCGGCCTGCACCAGCTGGGCGATCACCGGCACACGGTTCCCGCCCGCCGAGGCCAGCAGCATCATCGCGCGCCGATAGCGCACCGAACTCGTGCTGCCCGGCGCACGATCTGCTGCAGCTTCTGCCCTTCCTGGTCAGTCAGTCTGCGTGCACGGACAGACTCAGCCACCGCGCCTCCAGCGGTCGAATGGACGTCATCGCACATCCAACCGTCGCGACCACCAACCCGGCGAACCTACGCGGTCACAGCACTAGCTCGTACGCTGACAGCAGGCCCTATGCGCATTGCGAATATTTCATGTCGATGTGGAATAGTCGCAGTACGCTGCGTACATGAGCCTTTCCACATCCGACACGTTGCGCGCCACCGTCGCCGCCCTGATGCGCCTGGCAGGCGAGACCCAGCATGACCTGGCCGCCGGCATGGGCCTGGGTCAGGCCGCCGTCAGCAAGAAGCTCTCCGGCCGCGTCGCCTTCTCGCTCGCGGACGTGGACGCCTTGGCCGCGCATTACGGCATTCCTGTCCCTGACCTCCTCGCGGGACCCACGCACGCCACCGCCAAGCTCCCCATCGCCCGCCTGACGCAGGTTGTCGGCGGGCACCAGGCCACGATCCCCACCTCGTAGCCTGTGCCGCCGATCGCTCGCACTTACGTTTTACTATCGAAATACTCCCGAAGAGGCCTCGACAGGCTTACGTTTCGGCTACGATATGGGCATGGGTGGTGACATGTTCAAGGGCGTGGAAGACCTTCTCGCCCTCGCTACCGGCTCCGACCTGCCTCCTCCTGCGGAGCGTGCTCGCCTGCGTCGTGCTGCTGGGCTGAGTCAAGAGCAGGTGGCCCGCGCGCTGGGCCTCAAGCGCGCCGTGACCGTCTCAGACTGGGAACGCGGGACGAGTGAGCCGCGCCCGCCGCGCCGCACCGCCTACCGCCAGCTCCTGAATGAGCTGGCGAAGCGCTTCCCCGCCCCGGCGGGTTCGGTACCGGTCGCGGAAGTCGAGACGCCGCCCGCGTCCCCGCCGTCCGTGCCCGCGTCGCCGGCGCCCGCCACCAGGTCGACGTCGACCTCGCGGCGCCCGGCCGCGAAGAAGGCCGCTCCGGCGAACACCCCAGTCCCGGCCCCGGCGCCATCCGGCGCGTACGGCAACGGCCCGTTGCTGGTCCTGGACGCGGACGCCGAGCAGGTGAGCGGCTACGGCATCGGCGGTCTGGTCCTAGACGTGCCCGTCAAGTCGCTGCCCGCGCTGGTGGAGTGGACGCTGACCGAAGCGCACCTTGGCTCGGGCAAGCTGCACCCCTCGGGCAAGGACGGCGACCCGCTGCTCGTGCTCACCGAGGCTGCGTGCGAACGCTTCGACCTGCCCGTGGCGCTCACAGACGACGAGCGCCTAACCGGGCGGCTCCCGAAGGACCACAAGGCCATCAAGCAGCTCACCCGAGCGGGCTGGAAGTTGACCAGGCGCGGCCTTGGCCCGTGGGCGAGGATCTACCGCCCGGCCCAAGGGCGCGAGCGGCAGTGCGTGCAGGTGTGCCTGCCCTCCTGGGGGGCGCTGGATGCTCGCTCGTGGAACGGGGCCGCGCGGCTGGCTCCGGCCGAGTTGGCCCGCGTGCTGGGCATCTACGCGCAGCGGGTCATGACGCCGGTCGGCTCCACCGCCGTGACCGGTCTGGAACTGATGACCGCCCTGAACCCCCCGACCCGGGCCAGCAAACCGGACCAGGCCGGTAAGCGGCACTCCGAGCACCGGCCCGGATCGCTGGGCACGGAACCGGTGGACCCGGCGCCGTGCGAAGCACCCGACGGCCACCCCCTGTTGGCCGACCTGCCCCGCTTCCACGTACGCGGCCCCCAGGAGATGCTGGTGGAGGAGGCGTACGACTGGGCGCGCGACCTCACCGACGCCGAGTGCATGAAGCACCACCTGGTCGGCATCGATGTGAACCTGGCGTTCGGCGCCGCCGCCAACGGCGCGGTCGTAGGGCTCGCGACGCCACCCAAGCACGTCACCAACCCCACCTTCGATCCGTCGGTGCCTGGCTCGTGGCTGGTCGACCTCTCCCACGTCAACCTCTGTCGGGTCAAGGTCGCCAAGCAGTGGCACGACCTGGACGGCGACCTGCTGCCCAGCCCGTTCACGCCCACCGGCGAGCGCCCCACCGGCCCCGCCTGGTACGCCACCCCCACCGTCGCCTACGCCACGGAACTCGGGTACGACGTCGCCCCGCTGGAGGCGTGGCTGCGCCCCGTCAGCGGCCGGTTCCTGGACCCCTGGTACCAGCGGCTGCGCGACGCGTACGTGACCACCATGGGCGACCTCGGCGTCGCCGAGAAGCTGACGCCCCAGCAGTTCCTGGACGCGATGCGCGGCCACAAGCAGCGCGACCCCGAGATGGGCATCGTCTTGGACGCCATCAAGATGACCACCAAGGGCGGGGTGGGAAAGCTGCGGGAGAAGGCCCGCGGTGGCGGGTGGCGCCCCGGCCAGCCGTGGCCGGCCCTGGCCCGCCCGACCTGGCGTCCGGACATCCGCGCCACCGTCATCTCCCGGGCCCGCATCAACATGCACCGCAAGATGCTCGCGCTCGCCGCCGCCACCGGCCGTTACCCCGTCGCGATCCTCTCCGACTGCGCGGTCTACGCCGCCGACGGCCCCAGCCCCTTGGACGTGCTGCCCTACGACGACGCCGGCAAGACCATCCCCGGCAGCTTCCGGCTGGGGGTCTCGCCCGGCATGGTCAAGCACGAAGGCAGCCAGCCCATGTGGTGGGGCGCGGAGATCTACGAGCGCCTGGCGGACCCCACCGGCAAGAAGGTCGCCAACCTGGCCCGCTACATCAAGACCGGCGAAGTCACCGCCAAGGACACCGGAGAGTAGGGGACACCCCGTGGTCGACAGCATCGGAGAAGGGCTCGACGCGGCCCTCCGCGGCGCGTTCACACGCCCCATCCCCAAGAGCGCCAGCGCCCAAATGCGCTACCTGGTCAAGCAGCACAAGGGCAGCACCGCGCAGGTAGCGCTGTTGCTCGGCATCTCCCAGCGCACGGTCGAGCGCTACGTCAAAGACCAGATCAAGCGCCCCCCGGCCAGCCCTCGCGCAAGCCCTGGCCGACCAGGTCCGCAAACGCTGGCAACCCCAGATCCGCCAACAAGCCATCAAGCGCGCGGCCACCAGCAGCGGCCTAATGGTCGACGTCCGCGCCCGGTTCGGCTTCACCGCCGCACCCGGCACCACCGACGACGCCAGACTGCGCCACCTCACCCTCCCCCTGCCCCCCGAGCACGCCGCCCGCCTCCTCACCGCCCGCCAGGCCGGCGCCAGCGAAGCCGAACTCCGCCAGGCCGCCGCCGAAGCCCTCGGAGACGTCTACTTCCGCGACGCCGGCCGCCGCGCCCACGGCCTGGAGGTAGAACTCGCCGACCTCGAACACATCGAGTTCGACCTGTAGGGGCGCATGCAGGCGAGAAGCCAGTGGGGCCGAACAGGTTCACCCTGTCCGGCCCCACTGCTCGTTTCCTGGCTGTTCACTGGCTGAGGTGGATGCGCGGCCCCCATGCGGCCTCAAGGTCATCCAGGAACACGGTTTCCAGCTCCGCTTCCCACCGGGCGCGCAGCAGGAACGGCGCGGCCTCTCATCCTCTCCAGGACGATCAGGGTTTCGGGCTGCCCGATCAGCGCGTACCGGCCCCGCGCGGCGGGCGCACTGCCCGGCCCGTACGCCCGCAGCAACTCCTCCAGGCGCTCGCGGTGGCGCTCCACGAACGCCTCCAGGCGCTCGGCGTACCCCTCGTGTTCCCCAGGGCGCACCGCGCTCAAGGCGACGTCCAGGAACTCCCCGTCCGGCCAGTGCCGCTCGCCCGCAGCGGCCACGGCCCACGGGTGTCGTCCCGCTACCGCCAGGACGTCCCTCGCCTCCCACCCCCGCCCCGCCGCCGACCCCGACGCCGGCCCCGGGACGGGTTCGACGTCGGGCTGCTCGACGCTCACGCTGCCCACTCCAGCCCCAGGGCGGCCAACGCGGCGATGTCCAGGGGCGGTTTTTCTGATCAGTGGGTGGTGGGCTGGCCTGGGGTGATCAGTTCGGTGTTGGGGCCGATAGGGCTCCGAGGCCGAGCTTTAACGGCTTGGTGATGGGGGACCGGGGTTTCAGTTCTCTGTGTTGAGCTGCTGTTTTGTCAGGTGGAGCGGGCGTTGGTCAGGTGTGGGCATCTTCCGGGCGTGTTGATCAGATTCGTTGAGTGCTGCTATGCGGTCATCCAGTACAGGGCGGTGTCGATGTCGCGTGGGGTCCAGGTGCGGATTGGGGCTGGGGCGGCTGCGAGGAGTTGGTCGATCGTTGCTATGTAGCGGCTGTAGCGGCCGGGTGCGTGGCTGAGGGCGATGCCGAGGGTGCGCAGTCCGTTGTGGGCTCGCCGGTCGTAGATGGCCATGCGGTCTGGTGCGGCCGCGGTGAGGACGGCGGAGGCGAGGGCGTCACCAGTGCGGAAGCCTGGTAGGTGGGCGAGGGCGGCGCGGCCGGCTAGTGCTCCCGTGCAGCGGCTGAGGGTGGTGTCCTGGGCGGTGGTCGTGGCTGCGGCGGTTGCGCGGCGTACGTCGGTGTCTGCGAGCGCCATGAGTTCGGCCACCCAGGGGGTGTCGGCTCTGAGCCGTTTCCACATCAGCAGTGCTCCGATGTCCGCTTTGCCGATGCTTCCGCTGGTGCATGCACGTCGTGTCACTTCTTGCAGGGTCTCGTCGTAGTACGGGCTGACGGTGTCGGTGTAGACCTGGCGGGCGGCAGCGAGGCGCTGCCATTGCTCGAGTGTGAGGGCGAGCGGATTGTCTGTCACGGCTTGCTAGTCCCTCTTGTCGGGAGGTGTGGAGCGGGTGATCGTCAGCCGCTGCTCGGGGCGTTGCCGCGGTGTTCGCGCAGTGCTTGCAGGATGCGCGCTCGGTGTTCGTCCTGGGAGCTGTGGGGGTCTGCTGCGGGTGTGTCGAGGAGCGGGCCGAGGCGGCTGTACAGCGCTTCGAGGCCGATGAGTGCGTCGAGGCTTTGCAGGGTGGCGTCGTCGATGACAGGGAAGGGCGCCCGGTCGGGCGGGAGGAGCAGAGCGAGGAGGTCGAGCGGGGGCCATGTCTCGTCGAACTGCTGGTTGATCCAGACCCGGGTGGCTTCGGATGCGGTGTGGCACCATGCCCAGATGAGGGTGGTCTCCGGCTCGGTGAGTTCGTCGACAGGACGGCTTGCGGCTGGGGCGAGGTGCCGTGCGATCTCGTGGCTGATCAGTGAGCGGGCCTCACCTATCCAGTCGGGGGTGACCGCTGCCTGTGTGTGGTCCGGGGGGTCGGAGTCGTTGCGGGCGGTGACGCGTTGGAGGGTGCGAGCAGCCAGGACGGCTCCGTCAGGGGTCTCGGCCATGGTCTTGAGGATCGCGGGCCGGCCGTGATCGGCAACATCGGTCAGGAGGTCTTTCGCGAGGACGTCCATGGCGCGGTCCGCAGTGAACAGGCCGAGGGCCCCTTGAGGGGCAGCGGTGAGGTGACCGTAGTGCGGGGCTGCGGCTTTGAGGAGTGCTGCCGCCGGTAGGGGAGTGCCAGCGGCGCGTTTGTAACCGATGCGGCGGGTGATGCGCTGGGTGTCGTCGCGCAGGCGCAGAAGCAGTTCGTCTGCTTCAGCACCCGGGGTGTCGTCGGCCAGTTGCTGCAGGGCGGTGTCGAAGGTGTGCTCGGGAAGGTCGTCGTCGGGGATGCCGAAGACCATGTACCGGTCGAAGTAGTCAATGCTGCCGATGCCGCGCCGTAGCGCGATGGCCTGGAAGTTGGCGCCGTAGCCGAGAGCCTGCCGAAGCGGGGCGAACAGCATGCCCATCAGGCCGATTACGCCGTCCAGGTGCTGTTCGGCGACGCCCGCGTCCCGCAGCGTGGTGCGCCAGCGGTCGATGCGCTGTTCGGGCCGCTCGTCGCGGCGCGAGGGCAGGTCGACGCTGGTGCCCGTGAGCTCGGCTCGGTGCTGCCACAGCAACTGGTAGGCGCGGGGTTCGCTGGTACGCAGGAAGGTGACGAGCAGGAAGTCGACGATGTCGACGTTGCCGGTGAGTTGGCCGAGGGTGGCGTCTACCTGGCCGAAGAACCGCTTGATGGCCCGCGGGGTACGCAGCCGGGCCTGCAGGTACTGGAAGTAGGCCTCGGAGACCCTTTCCTGCTCGCCGGGCGTCAGGGTCAGGTTGTGCGAGGCGAGAACTGTGGAGAGGGAGCGGTCGACCAGGGCGTCGGCGTCGCGCTCACGGAACGCGGGAAGATCCATCCGGACCTGGATGATCTTTTCCAGGAAGTCGCGTGCACGAGGCTCGCTGTTGCCGACCAGCTCACTGCGTTGCAGGACGTCCAGAAGGGTCCGTTCGTCGAAGCTGATCAGGTAGTACACATTGGGCAGATGGCCTACCAGGCGTACCAGCTTGAAGACGACGAGGAGTTCCTCGGGGGTGAGGCGGTCCAGGTCGTCCATGACGACGAGGACCGGGTGGCCCGCTTTCCGCAGGGCTTCCTCGGCTTTGTGTTTGGCGGCGGATGCGCTCGTGTCGCCGCTGATGCGGTTGCTGACCTCCTGGATCAGCCCCTCGGAGTCCAGGCCGAAGAGAGCAGTGACCTTCCCCAGAGGACTGATGGCCTTGCCGAATCCGCCGATCTTCTCCCGCGCATCTGACCACCGCCCGTCATTCGGAAGGGCTTCGCGGATCTCGCTGAACAGCGCCAGCGTCAACGACTCCAGATCGGAGTAAAGCCATGGATTGAGTTCCGCGATCAGCCAGCCCTCATCGTCGGCCGTATCCCGTAGACGGCGTGTCACCTTGCCAAGGACGCTGGACTTTCCTGAGCCCCAGGGGCCGATCAGCGCGAGGACTCCGGTTTCAGTTTGGGCTCGTACCCGGTCCAGCAGGCTGATCACATGCTCGGCGTACTGTCCGTGCCCGAGGAGATCAGGCCCTTCCTCGTGGTCGAGGAAGGGCTCGTCGTTGAAGAAGCGCGCGTCGGCCATCTGCTCATTCTCGGGGGCACGCATCGGCTCGGGTATGCGCGTTAGCGAATCAGGAGGGCGATGCCGATGCTGACCAGGAGGTGTTGCTGGTCGGGGTGGAGGAGTAGCCAGCCGCGTTGCTGGTTGTGGAGCCAGTGGCGGGCTGTCGGGTGGCGGGGGTGGGTGTGGGCGTGGTGGTAGGCGCGTTGCCACAGGATGGGCCAGGGAGGGTTCCACCAGGGGTCGATCGTGGTCAGTGTCTGCTGGGTGGGGGAGGGACTGCCGCGTTTCTTGGCGAGTTCGCGCTGGCGATTGAGCCATTCGCCGAGGGGGAAGCCGTCGTGGACGGTCTTGATCGGCGGGCAGAGGTGGCCGTGTTCGCCGGCCCAGGTACGGGCGTGCGTGAGGGCTTCGGCGTGGGGCCGGGGGCGGGGGCTGGGCGGCCACTGTCTGGCGGTATGAGCGGTGATGCCGATCGTGTTGAGCAGGTGCTGCTGGTCAGGGTGGAGCTGGTCGTACTGGAGGCACGCCCGGGTGATCCAGCTGCCCAGGACGGTGCTCGGTGCAGGGATGCGGGCGGCAGGGTCGAAGGGTTCGCCAGCTTTGATGTGGTTGAGGGCGCGGTAGTAGTTGCGCTGCCAGTGCAGGTCCCAGGGCGGGTTCCACCAGGGGTCGATCGCGGCGAGCTCGGCCAGGTGGGGTGAGGGCGGCAGTCCGGCTCGGGCGCGCTGTTTCGCGCGGTTGCGTTGGCTGAACAGCCACATGCCCAGGGCGTAGCCGTCGTGCCGGGTGTCGCGGGGAGCTGCGAGATGGCCGTACTCAGCGTGCCAAGCCCGGGCGTGAGCCAGTGCTGTCTCGAAGCCTGGCCTCAGGTCGGGGCGGTGTCCCAGGCGGCTGCGGGGCTCGCGGGGACGCTTCGGTTCGGCGGCACGCCGTGCGCGACGCGGACCCGTGGGAGCTGCAGGAACTGCAGCTCTTCTGGCCTGGCTGGTCTTGTCTTTTGTCTCCGGAGCCGTGGCGGCAGCCGGTGCTTTCGGGGCCGTACGTGCGTGTTCCCGGGCTGTGCGGGCTACGTCGGTGGTGATGCCGATGTCGGCGAGGAGTTGCCGCTGCTCGGGGTGGAGTTCGTCGTATGTGGCGCACTGTCGCCACAACCAGTCGGCGGCACCAGAGCCAGCGAGGCCATTGAAGCCGTTCTCGGCTTGGAGGAGGCGGCCGGCTGCGGCGTCGCGGGAGTGGTAGTAGTGACGCTGCCACGTCAGGTGCCAAGGCGGGTTCCACCAGGGATCGATGTCCTCGAGGGCCCGAGCCCGGTCGGCGGGCATGGGCCGGCGGTGGGAGCGCCGGTGATTGCGCTGGTTGGCCAGCCACTGACCCAGTGGGTAGCCGTCGTGCACGGCCGTGTGGGAGACGACGGCGAGGTTGCCGTGGACGTCTGCGAATGCGCGGGCATGCGCCAGTCCTGCCTGGAAGCGTTCTGCGTAGCTGCGTCGTCTGGGGCGGGCGGCGGCCGCCGCAACGGCGGTGATGCCGATCTCGGCCAGGAGGCGTTGCTGTTCGGGGTGGAGAGTGGGGTAGCGGGTGCACTGCAGGTACAGCCATTCGCCGAGGCTGTAGCTGGTGGTGGGAAAGCCGCTGGCGGGTTCGAGCGGGCCGTGGGCTTCGGCGTGATCGCGGGTCTGGTGCCAGGTGCGCTGCCACAGCGTGCTCCAAGGCGCGTTCCACCAGGGGTAGATGCCGTTCAGGGCGGCGGCTTGGTGTGTGGGCATCCTGGTGTGGCTCGTACGCAGGTTGGCGATCCACTGGCCCAGTGGGTAGCTGTTGGGGATGTCTTCCTTCGGCACGGCCAGGTGGCCGTGCCGCTGGTGGTAGGCGTGGGCCTGGGCCAGGCCTGTTTGGAACGCTTGCTCGGCTTGGAGGCTGTGGCCGCGCAGCCGCTTGATCACGTGTGGCGCGGGCTGCTGGTCAGCGGCCGTTCTCTGTGGAAGGAGATCGCTGAGGGGGCGGGGCCGGTGCGATGAGTGCACCTTCCACAGCGTTCGCTGCGCCGCGGGTGCCGGGGCGGCGCGGGTGCGTACCAGGGAGTGGGCCCAGGTGAACAGTGGTCCGTGGATGACTTTGGTGAGGTGATGGGCGAGCCATGGCCGGCCGAGCCGGTCGGCGATGGCAGTCAACAACTGGGGCAGTTCGCCCAGCTGGTAGGGGAGATGGCCGTCCGATTCGGCAACGGTGTGCTGCTGCAGGGGACGGCAGGCCAGCAGCTGCGCGAGGGCAACAGCCTCGGGGTAGGTGACCAGGTCGCGGGCGGCCACCTTCCACCAGCCGGGGTCGGCGTCGGCGGGACGCGTCGTCTCAAGGCGGGCCGGCCACTGCTGTTCCTCGTCCGGCCAGGACTGTTCCCACCAGGAGTTGGTGACGGCACGGGCGACCTCGAAAGCCTGCCCTGCGGTGGGGGAGCGGTGCAGCAGCCGGACGTGTCGCCGCTGGGCCTCGATCACCTCCGGGCAGCGGCCCAGGGGTACAGGCAGCCCGCTGGTCGCGGGCAGGTAGAGGAGCCAGTACCGGTGGCGTGCGCAGACCCGCTGCTCGGGTGCCAGGTACCGGCGGGCGGGCACGTCGCGTCCGGTGCGGGCGGCGGTGCAGACGGGGCAGGCTGGCCCCCAGGCGGCGACGGCCTCCTCGCCGCGCAGCAGCCGCCCGGCCGGGCCGGTGCCGTATTTTCCGCTCGGATCTTCCCTCGTCCATGCGGGCAGTGCCTGCTCGAGCACGTGCTGTGGGACGTGGCAGAGGACGGAAACGCGGGCGCGGGCCTGGGCGTTGAGGTGGATCTCGCTGTCCGGGTACAGCATCCCGGTGAGGTTGCGCAGGCCGCCGACATCGGTGACGGCGGCCAGCACGTCACGGATGCCGAGGTGGTAGCGGGCGGCGATCCTGGTCAGGAACGACAGCGTCAGCTCCCCGCTCAGCGGAGCGATGCGTCCTGCCGCGCCGCCACTCATGATGGGCACGATCCCGCCGGATGCTGCCCGTTCACGTCCCGTCGACCTGCCCCGGGGCAGACGGACGGGGGCGGGCGTGCTGGGCCGGTGCGCCATTCGCGGATGCCCTACCGCTTTTGTCGTGCGGGCCGGGCTGGCCGGGCCTGGGTTTCGGCGGCTGCGTCGAGTTCGACCTCCGCGAGCAGCTGCTTGGTGATCCGTTCGGTGCCCTCGGTGAGGGCGATCAGGGCGGCTTCGCGGACGAGGTGGGAGAGGCTGCCGATCCGCCCTGCGGTGCGGGCGTGGAGGTAGGCGGCTTGCTTGACCAGGGTTCCGGTCCGGTGCGCGCGCAGCCGCAGCAGGTCTTCCATGGCCCGCACGAGGTCGTCCCAGACCGCCCGGTCCTGCTCGGTGGCATACGCCAGCGGGCGGTGGCGGAAGATCTTGAAGCGGCCGGCGATCTGCGCGCCGCGTACTCCGCTGAGCAGCGAGGAGGTCTCGATGTTGATGGCGGAGTAGACGAAGGTGGCTGGGATGCGTTCGCCGAGGTACTTGAGCTGGTCGGAGGTTTCTGCGCCGGCGCGCCGCTGGGTGTCCAGGAGGTGGACGTCGTCGATGAGGACCAGCTGGGTGCCCAGTTCGCACAGCAGGTCGCACACGGCGCCGGTGATCTGGGTCTGGTTGAGGCGGTCGGTGACGGGCATGCCGAGGAACCGGGCGAACTCGCTGACGAGCATCTTCGGGGTGGCGGCCGGGGGCACGCTGATGAACAGCACCGGTCTTCTGCTGTCCTGGCCGGGGTGCTGGCGGGCGTCGGCCAGTTGGAAGGACCGCCCCAGCGCCATCATCGTGGTGGTCTTACCCGTCGTGGCCGGACCGGAGATGATCAGACCGCGCCGGGCACCGGCCTGCTGACGGCGGTTGACCAGCAGCAGCCGCCGCACGGCGGTGAAGACGCTGTCCATGGCCGGGGTGCGCATGACGGCGAGTTCGGAGTGGTAGTCCTCCCGCTCCGTCTGCGACCAGGCGGAATCCGCGGCGTCGCGTGCGGGCGCCGGAGCCCGGTGGACGAAGGCGTCCCAGCCCTGCCAGAGGGTCGGAGCGGCCAGGGGAGCGAACCCGGCGGCGTCATTGGAGAAGGCGCTCACCACCGCAGCGACTCCTCAAAGGGGTCGTAGACCGTGACGCAGGAATCACGCGCCGGACGTGCCTGGCCGTCGTTGTCCCCAGTCCCAGTCCCAGTCCCAGCCCCAGCCTCGGCCGGGCCAAGAGGCTGGCGCTCACCGGCGGCGTCGGCTTCCTCCGTCTCCGCTTCCGCGTCTTCGGCGAAGGCCTCCTCACCGTGGTCGAAGCCGTCGTCCTGGTCGGACCTGCCGCCTGCGGCCGGCGGTGGCTGGCCGTACAGGATCCCCCACACCGCACCGTCCTCGTTCGCGGCGGCGTGGGCGCGGGCCCGGGCGGCGACGACCTTGTCCCGGCGGCTGCCGTGTCCGCCGGCGGCGCGTTCCAGGAGCTCGCGCAGGGCGAGGGCCAGGTCGTGTTCGTGGCTCACGCGGCTGCCGCGCTGGTCGACGGTGCTCCTGACGTGCTGCCAGGTGAAGTCGGTGAACGGGGCGCTGACCAGGGTGCGGTGGATCCACGGCACCGCCTCCCACCCGTACCCCCGCGGTCGGCCGGGTTGGGGCAGGCGCACCCATACCTCGTGGGGAGCGTGCGGGTTGTAGTGGATCTCCCACAGGCCGTCCGCCGCCGGCGAGCGTTCGCCGCGGTAGGGGTTGAGGACCCGGTGGTCGTAGGTGCGGTAGTCGATGCGGATGCCGTAGTCGTTGATCTTCTGTCGTTTGACGGGCATCAGCTCGATGTAGTCCTCGCGCCCCAGCGGCACCGGCACGTACCCGCAGACGGCGACCAGCGCCGCCCACATCTCGTTCGGCGACAGAGCGCGGCGGGGCATCATCGGGTGCCGCAGGCCGTCGTGCTCGCGCTCCTGCCACCCGCAGATGATCCACTCCTGCAGCAGGTCGTCCAGCTGGGCGAGCGTCCATACCGCCTCGCCTTGCGCGTTCCGGCCGCGCTCGCCGGTGTGGGAACCGGTATAGCCGGCCACGTGCTGGGCGAACAGCGTGTTGATCGAGGAGAACGTGCGCTCCACATGCCCTTTGGCCGGCCCGTTGCCCGGCGGCGCCGGCTGCAGGGAAATGCCCAGCGACCCGCAGGCGGCGACGAACGAGGACGAGACGAACACCTTGCCCTGGTCGACCACGACGGTCCGCGGGGTGATGACCGGCCGCGCCGCGGCCCCTTCCAGACGGGCGTCCACGCTCAGCAGCCGCTCGTAGGGGATCACCGAGCGTTGCATCGCCAGTACCTCGGGCCACGCGGGCCGCATCGGCGCGGGCACCATCATCTGCGCCAGCAACTGCGCCGCGTCCACACTGCGGGTCCCCTTCGGCCGCAGCACGGCCGCGCAGATGCTGCGGGTCGCCACATCCAGCGCGATGGTCAGCTCGGGCCGCTCCACCACCCCGTCGTCGAGCACCACGAAGACATCCAGCAGGGTGCTGTCCATCATCACGAGCTCACCGGGCGCCATCACCGTCGTCGGCACGAACGGGGGAGCCGGCCGCGCCGAGCGCCAGCGGCGCTGGCGCGCACTGCCCAGCAGCCCGCGCCCGTCGGCCAGGGCGTGCATCAGCCGGTTGAACGTCGCCGTCGACGGCAGCGGCACCGCCCCGGGGCCGTGCCGCTCGGCCAGCAGCCGCTCGGTATACACACGAAGCCGCCCCAGCGTCCCGCTGGAGCGTTCCCGCCCCGCCTCCAGCACCTCCCGCAGGGCGGCCACGACCCGCTCGTCCGCACGCCCCAGCGCCGACCGGGGCCGCACGGTCCGCTGATCCACCAGTCCCCACACCCCGCCGTCGCGGTAGCGGGCCCGCATCCGCCGCACCGTCACCGCGCTGGTCGGCACCCCCGCCGCCGACAGCTCCGCCGCCTTCGCCTCCTCCCGCTGCGTCAGCGTCCGCACATCCGGGTCGTACTCAGCCCGTGGAGGACCAACCGCACAGGATCCGCCCGGGTGCCCCGTTTCCACCTCCCGCACATGCAGTTCCCACGCCAGGGCCCGCTCCCGCACCGCCTCGGGCAACGACTCCAGCAAGCCCAGCGGCGGCACCCGGCAGACGGCCGGCGCAGCCACAACCTCGAACCCCTCGTCGGCGAACAACAGCGACAGCAGCAGCGCCGCCATCTCGCCGTTCTCGGCGATCAGCCGCGCCTGCCCGCCGGCGAGGGCCGCTACCGTCCAGGCTCGCCCCTCGAACCGCACCCGGGACCCCACCTCGACCACCGGCCCGCCGGCCCCCGGCCCCGTGCCCCCATCACGCCGCTCGCGCCCACACCGGCATCCGCTCATGCATCGGAGCGCCCAGATCCGCGGACAGCTGCCCCGCCCACAGAGCATGGAACAGCGCGGGAAGGACCACCATCGGATCCCCGGTCCGGCGCACGCCCTCCCACAGCGGCGTACGGCTTGCGAACGACTCCCGCAACGCCGCCGCCAGCTGCTGTCCTGCGCGGTACCGCGGATGCCGGTATCCGGCCAGCCAGGTCACGTTGCGCCGGTAGACCGGATCGACCGGACCCAGCACCCAGTACCGCCAGCCCACCGCCGCACACACCTCACCGACCACCGCCGCGAGGGACCGCTGCCGCCCAGAAAGCTCCCCTGCGGCGGTGCAGTCCGCCAAGACCCCCTGGCCGTCGGTGAGCCGGAGCATCACCTGCGGGACATGCGTCCGCATGCCCTCCGGCGCACGCCACCGCAGTTCCAGCGGCCGGCTGGACAGGCCTTGGACGCGTGGATCGCGGTCGAGGAGCATCAGATGCAGCCGCATCGCCCCAGACCCGTAGTGCACGAGCCCCCCGGTGGTCGCCGACCACCACCATCCCGGCGCCGTGCGCTTGCCCTTGCGGACTGGAAACGGCCTCAGAGGCGGACACCGCTCGAAGGCCACTTCGGCGGCCGCCGCCGACCACGGCGAACTCTCCGTCGCCCCGCCCGCAGCCAGGAACCGTACGTCCACAGCCCCGACATCGGCCGGCCCGGCCCCTGCCGCATCCCATTCCGCGCTCCGCACAAAGAGCCAAACGCCTTATCAGCTCATCCGGTAATGGGCATAACAAGCCAACGGCACACGCCTGCTGTCAGCCGCGCCCGGACTGCTCTACGGCCCAGGCGTAGCCCAGCTCAGCGAAAGCTGCTCGCTGCTCCGCATCCAGACGGTCGCGCCTGGCCTTCTGGTTACTCAGAAACACACCCAGCCTGACCATCGAACCGTCCGGCAGTTCTTCGACGTGTGTCCGTCCAACGACGGTTCTGCCTTCGCGGGCGATGTACTGGGCGAGGGCCTGCACTCCGCGCTGGAAGGCTGACGCCTTCCCGGCCCCCTTGGCCGCCGAGGCCGCTGCGGGCTGTTCGGCGGGTGTGACGCCCAGCGCCGCCAGTCTCCGCTGCTGCTCCTCGGAGAGCTGGAACCAGTCGCGGGACTGTCGGTGGAGCCATCGTCCAAGGTCGTCGCCTTCGAAGAGCACTCCGGGCTGGATGTCGGGGAGGGTGCTGTCGGGTTCGTCGGCGGCGAGGTCGGTGAGGACGCGGTGGTGGCGTTGCCAGTCCAGTGGCCAGGGGCAGTTCCAGTCGGGGTCGATCGCGGTCAACTGCGCCGCCCGCACCGCGGCGCGGGCGGGGTTCTTGCCGAGGCCATGGGGGCGGCGGAGGTTGGCCATATGCTCCCCGACCGGCACCAGTTCACTGTCGGCGTTGCCCCATACGGCGTCGCGTCTGGGGGCGAGGTGGCCGTGCGCCCGCCGGTAGGAGCGCAGGACAGCGAGTTTGGTCTCCCAGGCTTCCTCGCCGGGTTCCCACACCATTCCGGCATCGTCGAGGAGTTCCTTGCGGTGGTCGTCGAGTTCGCCGGCGCGGTAGGTGCGCCGCTGCTGGTGGACCCAGCGTCCCAGGGGGAACGCCTTGGTGACGCCGGCCTCGGTCTCGGTGTCGTACGGGACGGCGTACAGGCCGGTGATTCCGTTCTCCTTGCGCCAGCGGAGCAGGGCCTGGTAGCCCTCCAGCCACACCAGCGATTCGGGCCGGTAGACCCTGGTGCGCAGGAACGCGGCGATCGTGGCGGCGTCCCGGGGAGAGGAGAAGTGCAGCAGCGCGGATTCGGCGGCGCCGGCGTCGTCCTGTCCCTGGTCTTCGCCCGCCTCACCGCCGGCCCCGACGATCCGCCCGTCCTCGTCGCGCCGAATGTGTACCTTGCGCTGCCCGCTGGTCAGCGCCCGGCTGGCGAGCTGTTCGACGAGGCGTTCGGAGTGGGAGCGCAGGCCTTGGAGGACGGCTACGAGGGGTGCGAAGGAGGCGGAGGCGACCATGTCGGTCGGGTCCTCGCTGGGCTTCAGGAAGACGGGCACGATGATGCGGGCGGTCTTGGCCGTGCCGTCGGGGTTGGGGCGCAGGGCGCGGCCGATGTTCTGGACGATCTCGACCTGGGAGCCGCGGGTGTCGGCGAAACACACCGCCTCGACGCCCCGCTCGCCGACGATGTCGACGCCTTCGCCGAGCACCCGAACGGAGGCGAGGAAGGCCCGGTGTACGCGGCGGCCCGTGGCGTCGATGCCGCCTGCGAACTGCCGTAGGGCTTCGCGTCGTTCGGCGACGAGGTGGTCGCCGCACAGCCATGCCGACCACACCCGGTCCGGGGGTACGTGGCGGCCGGCTTCCAGCTGGTAGAACTCCGCGTCGATCGACGACTTCGGCAGGGCGTCCGCGTCGGCCAGGGCCTCGTCGGAGACCTCGGCCGCGTACAACTCGGCGGCTGTCTGCGGCATCTTCTCCGCGAACGCCATCGCCTCCTCCACCCGCTGGTGGAAGGTCATGACCGTGCGCAGGTTCAGCGCGGCGGCGTGCTCCAGGAGCGCAGTCTGCAGCAGCGCCAGCCGCCGGCCCCGCTGCGCCTCCTCTGATACTTCCTGGACGGGGGAGGGGTCGTGGATCTCCAGCACGTCGATCTCGAACCCGGCGAGGATGCCGCGCTCGATCGCCTCGGACAGTTCGAGCTCGTAGATCCACTCGCCATACAGGCCTTCCGGGTCGGACGCCATGGTGGCGATCTCCAGCTCCCGGCCGTCAGCGCCCTTCTGCGGCCGGGGCGAGGCGAGGATGCGGGGGGTGGCGGTCAGGTAAAGCCGGAAGTCCGCCGGGATGCGGGTGTTGTCGTGGATCGCCGCCCACGGCCGACCAAGATCACCGGCGGTTGAGTGGGCCTCGTCGACGACAGCGAGGTCGAACGGGGCCATTGTCTGTCCGTACAGCCGCTCCCCGCCCGCCAGAGCAGCCTCCAGCGGCCCGCGTACCTTCGCCCGGCCCGTGACGTCCTCGGGATCCTCGCGGTCCACGAGCGAGGCGTACGTCGCGAACACCACCGCCGGCCCGTGCCCCGCCCACAGCGCCAACTGGATCGCGTTCGTGGTGGTCCGCACGCCCAGCCGCTCCAGGACCTCGTCCTTCTCCAGCGAGCACACCGCGACCATCGGCCCCGTGTGACCGACCCTCCGCCACGCCTGGGCGGTCTGCACGAGCAGATCGAGGGTGGGGACCATGACGAGGATCCGCCCGCCACGGAAGCACTCCAGCGCAGCCCACGCGGCCGTGATCGTCTTTCCGGAGCCGGTCGCGGAGATCACCGTGCCACGCAGCCCTTGGGCGGGCGCAGACGCGCGTACGGGGAAGCCCGCCCACGCGCGGATCTGCGAGACGGCCTCCGCCTGGTGTTCCCGAAGACTGATCACGACGCATCTCCCGCCTGGCCGGCAGGCTCGGGGCTGTCCTGCTGCTCCGGGCTCTGGGGCGGCGGCTGCTGTAGCGGGGGAGTCTGCTGCTTGCGGCGCCGACGCAGTTCGCGCTGCGCTTGGGCACGGGCGCACTCGCGGGTGCAGTACTTGATGCCGCTGGTGCGGTTCTGCCCGTACTCGGCGCGCCCGCGCTGGCGTACGAAGCTGCGGCGGCAGGTCTCATTCGCGCACTCGCGGATGGTGGCGTCCTCGGCGAGGTGGTTGTAGAGCTGGAGGAACGCCACGGCGAGGATGGTGGGGTAGCGGTCGTCCAGGCCGCCGATGCCGATGCTGAACCGCTTCAGCGCGGCGTTCAGCTCACTCTCCAATTGCATGATCCTGAATTCCAGGGTGAGCTCGCGCAGGTGGTCCAGGTCCCGAGGCCATACCTCCTCCTGGTGTGTGTTCTCGGCACGCCACTGGGCCAGTTGTTCCTCGGAGACCTCGGGCTCGACGAGCGCGTCGAGCCCGCCCTCGCGGCGCAGGGCCAGCCAGGTGGTGATGGCGGCCTGTGCCTCCGTCATGTAGAGCGTGGCCAGTTCGCCGTGCAGGGCGAACGGCGCGCGGGGGTGTTCGCGCTCGGTGAGTTCCTTGAGCCGCTCGTACTCGTCTTCGTCCCAACTGCCGGTGTTGATGCTGCCGCCGAGATGTCCGTAAGTGCGCATCAAGGCGGCTACGGCGTCGAGGTCCTCGGGGTCGACCTCCATGAACTCGCGCAGGTAGAAGTCCTCCGGCACGGGGACCGTGTGCGGACGGGAACGGGCCTGCGGGGTCCAAACGATCCATTCACCGTCGGCCCGCGCCTCGTGAAGAGGCATCAACTCCGGTGTCGGCACGGGCGTTCCAGGCCACAGAGTGGGACGAAACCGTGGGTCAACGTATGCCGCCATGAGGAGCATCATAGCGTCCAGGAGGGTAGGACGAACTAGGAATCCTTCGTATCACGCACAGGGATCGCGGAACTCAACCGAAGGGGAAACAGGGTGACGCAGTGGCAGGACCGCCAGGCCATAGGCGACATGCACGAACGTCGGGTGGCAGCCGCGCTGCGCGCCCGCGGCTGGACCGTCCAGCCCTGCGGACAAGGCACCTACCCGCCCGCCATACGGGAAGCCCTGCGCCGGACCCGCTCCGCCCTGCGGCACTTCCCCGACCTCATCGCCGCCCGCGGCGCCGACCTCGTCACCATCGACGCCAAAGACCGCATGCCCAGCACCGACACCGACCGCTACGCCGTCAGCGCCGACACCGTGACCGCCGGCCTCTTCTTCACCGCGGCCCACGCCCCGACCCCCCTGTACTACGTCTTTGGCGACCTCAAGGTCCTCACTCCGGCCGAAGTCGTCCACTACACCGCCCACGCCCTGCGCCACCGCAGCGGCGCGTTCCACCTCGTACGCACAGAGCAGGCGCACCGCTTCGACGACGTCTTCGGATCGGCCGGCGCAGCGGCAGCGGCATGACACAAGTGGTCCTGCCCGACCTGCGGGCACGCCGTCTACCCCCCGAGGCCGGCATCGCCACCGGCAGCGAGTGCCGCCCCTGCCTCAACGATCGCGAGCGTGCCGCCGCAGCATCCGTTCAGGCCCAGGACGGGAAACCGCCGACCGGCAACCGCCTCTTCCGACGCCCCCGCTCCTGACCGCACACCGTGACGGCCGCAATCCCGCAACCATGACGCCGTACCGTCACCACCGGTCCGGCACATGCTGGTTCAGTCGTCCGGTGTCCCGGACACGCCTGTCGTACCGGGGGAAGGTGTCACAGCGGTTTCCTCCCCTTTTGTTGCCGGGGCAAGGTTGCCTCCGCTCGCGAGAGGCGGGCCTATCAGGCGTTCGGGGTGTGCGTAGAAGTCGGCGATCTGTTGCACAAGGTCCCGTAGTTCTGGATCGTGCTCGGCCGCGTGAATGAACGCGGCGTGCTGCTCGCGCTGTTCCTGTTCCAGCTCCTGCTCCACGGCCCGCACCGCTTCTAGAGCGCGCGCTTCGATGGCCTGTGGGGGGACGCCACCCACCAGAGCCGCTCCGGACAAGTGGAGGTCGAGAGCTCCGCCTGGCAGCTTTCTGATGGCACTCCCGATGTACTCCTTTCCCTTCACCGGAACCGGGGATATGGCCTGGCTCTGGGTGAAGTCAACTTCGTCCAGGTGCTCCAGGGCGTCTCGTACGTCCCTCAGGAAGGGGTCTTCCTTACGAGGTTCCTGTCCGCGCTCGCGGCGTAGACGGGTATCCCACCGTTCAAGCTGGTGCGCGGCCCAGACGAGTTGGTGTTCCTCGGCCCACTGGGCGCGAAAGTTCTCCTCGAGCACTTCCATCGGGGGGCTCCAGTCCTCCATCCGCTCGTAATTGCGGTCGTCCTGACCTGCCTTGCGCCGTATCGCCTGGGCTCGCTCAGCCTGCCGCAGCACCGCTTCGGCCCACGTGCGGACGAAGAAACGAACCTGCTCCTCGTTGTTGTTCACCCGCTGATGCTAGAGCTCATGACGGTCGACCGTGCGTGCCTCGGCGGGATGGTCGCTCGGACACACCCTCCAGCCCGGCGCCCCACCCGCCTACTGCTCATCTCAGCGGATGCGTAATCGGTGCGCGCGCAGCGGGTGTGACCCGTTGTGGTCGGAATCGTGGTGGCCGTGGTCGGCCCTGCGCAATCTCCCATTGCGCGGGCATATCTCCGCGACGGCGGACGCCGCGCCCACGGCCTGAAGTCGAATTCACCGACGTAGAACACATCCAATTCGACATTTAAGTGTTCCGCCCGGTGGCCGGTTTCCTGGAATGAGAGAACCGGCCATCGGGCTATTCCCGGGCCAGCATGTGGTCACTGCGAGTGTGTCTCATCGGGTGTGAATGCTGACGAGTCAGTACCGATACCCAAGACGCGGCGCCCGGCCAGACGCGCGGGCTTGGCCGCGGCTGTCGTGGTGGTGGGGAGGCGTTCGGCAGCGAGTTGGGCGCGTGGCGCGGGCAGCGGCTCGGGGTCTCGCGTGTCGTGGGCGTCGGCTTGCCGTGGTCCGGTGCCCAGCGGGCGGCGGTCGATCGTCACAGCGGCGATTGTCCCGCCCGCCAGGCCGACCAACTACCTCACGGCTCGCCTGGCCCCGAAAAACGATCTTGCACCAGGTGCACCACGTTGGTGAGCTCGACGGGATACCCAGCGCTCCGCAGACGCGGTTGTCTCAAGGTTGCGGGGCTAACCCCCGCGCCGAAGACCATGGCGCGGCCATTCCGGGCCGCCCTGTTCATGGCCTTTTGTCTGTTGGCAATTCGCGGTCGGGCCGATTGACAACAGCTGCTTCAACTCCGACAGGTCCAACCGGTGCTGGCATGGAACCACGCAACCGCTGCTCCACCGCCCAAGTACCCGCATGCCCCACCCGGGCGTGCCCGATCCCCAGGGAGAACTCGTTCGTGTCCACGCTCGCTCTGCTTGTCGCGCTGCTCCTGGTCGTCGTCGTGGCGCTGCTCGCGGCTGGCGCCGCCTACGTCGTGCACTGCCACCCGACCTGGAGCCAGCCCCTTGGCGCCGCGTTCGGCGCGGTCACGGTCATGGTCGCGCTGGTCGGCGTGATCCTCGCCCGGTGAACCGCACGCCCGTGCGTGGTCGGGGCACCGGGGAGCCCCGACCACGCACGGTCTGGAACGTGCCGCCGCGGAAGCGGCTAGTCACCGGTCGGCCGAGCATTCGAACCGGCAGACCCTCGCGGACGCCGTCGACGACCAGAACGACGCGTCCGTCATCGACGGCCTGCCGCTAGATCCCACACCCCCAGGTTGGGCAGTCCCTCGACAAGCAGCGCAACCGTCCGTGCTCTGGCCTGGAGTCAACTGGCCGAGAGGAAGCCTCATATGGCGCTCCCGCCGCCGTTTAGCCCTCCCAGGGGTTTCGGGGTAGGGGGCGGCCTGTTAGGCCGCCAGATCGCCGCCCAGGCCCTCCTGCGGGCAACGGAGGTCTAGCGGTCACTCGATGAGACCGCTCTTCTCGCTCAGGTGGATCATGAGTGTCGTTGTGGCAGCGAACGTTGCCGCTGCCCAGATGACTGGTTCAGCAGCGCCTTCCGCCACGTGGGTGCCGATGATGTAGGCGCCGAAGGCTGAAGCGATACCTGTCACGACAGCCAGGAGCACTACCAGCACCTTGACTTTGGTGCTCTGAGGCTGCGGCACGGGGACGGGAGTGGACAGGGGCAGCTCACTGCTCCCGTTGCGATCCGTTCCACAGTTGCCGGCCCGCTCGGGCTGCTCGTCGATGTGTACCGTCATGGATAGGCCCTCCAGGGTCTAGGGGCCTGCCTGCCACGATCCGCCAAAGACCGACGGGCAGGCCCCGCTTCGTTCCTCGGCCTGGAGCGGCCGAGGCTGCCGTTCACGCCCCGCCGCCTGCTGAGACGGCCTGACGGGTGCGTACTCCGCTCAGGGAGTGCAGCGACATTAACCCCAGACGCGCCGTCAATTTCGGTCGCCCACAACGGGACTTACCGGTGGGTTAACTAATACTCGGTCATAGGGTGTGCGCGCGTGCGTAGGCGCGCGAGGGTGACGCAGTTCACTTCCGCGGACGTTTTCGGCGCTTCCCAGAGCCCTTCTTCAGGTGCTTTTGAGGGACGCTACGGGGGGTCTGCTGGCGCCTACGCCCCCTCCCTCGCCGGGCGGATTGGCGGTTGGGCCGGCGACCCTGCGGCCACAAGCCGTACCGACGCAGAACCTTCCTGCGTCGGTAGTCAGCCTCGACAAGCCACTGGTCATACTCTGTTTCCGAGAGATGTTGGGGAGGTCGGCTTCCCTTGCCTCGCCGGATGGCGATCAGCTCCCGCTGGCGCTGGGCTTGCTCCAAGGAACGACGAACCGATGCAAACCACTTCGTTACTCGTGGCTTGGTGTAACCAGTCAGGAGAGCGAACTCGTCAACCGCAACGCCTGCGGCCATAGCCTTTCGAACAAGCGCCTTAGCCCGGGCGGAGATCTCCAGGTCTCTCTGAACCATCCGGCGACGCTGTTGATCAATGAACTCAAGTCGGCACTGAGCGGTATCGACCGGGACGACTCGAGCTCTTTTTTTCTGCTTGTTCAGCCAACGCATCACGGTCTCGAGCTTGTATCCGGTCGTCGCGGCGGTCTTCTCGATACTGATTCCGGCTGCCACTGCCTCCGCAATGCGTTTCCGCACGTCACGCAAATTGTTAGCGCCAGCCAACTGTAAGCGTTTACGGCGTCGAGAAATGCGAACCAGATGC